>JBQCJR010000831.1:0-7566 GCA_051952595.1 Kofleriaceae bacterium | reverse complement strand
GGCGCTGACCACCACCGCGTTCGTCGAGAAGGCGGAGCTCGAGAAGTCGATCGCGATCGACGGCGCGGTCGACGAGAAGGTGCTGCTCGGGATCGGCGATCAGGTCTATCTCAGCTATCCGAGCGACCGGCCGCCGCAGGTCGGCAAGCGCTACTCGATCTACGTCCCCGGACGCCCGGTCAAGGCGAACGGCAAGGAGTACGGCTCGTACGTGCGGCTGCTCGGCACGCTCGAGGTGCTGAGCGTCAAGGACGGCAAGCGCGCGCGCGGCCAGATCGTCGAGGCGAACCAGGAGATCGAGCGAGGCGCGCGGGTGGGCCCGCTGGTCACCCGGTTCCGCAACGTCCCACCGGTCCCACCCTCGGTCGACCTCCAGGGCTCGATCATCGCGATGCTGACCAAGGATCAGCTGATCGGCGATCGCGGCGAGGTGGTGTTCATCGATCGCGGCAAGTCGTCGGGGTTGCGGGTCGGCAACCGCATGTTCGTCGTGCGTCGCGGCGACGCGTATCCGCGCACGATGAGCACCGAGGTGGGGTCCGACGATCGGAGATTCCCTGCACGGGCGCTCGGTGAGATCGTGGTGGTCGAGGTCGGCGAGCGCATCTCGATCGGCGTGGTCACGCTCAGCGTTCAGGAGATGGGCGTCGGCGATCTCGTGATGATGCAGAAGAAGTAGTCGCCACCGCGCAGCAGCGCACACCGTATATAAGGAGGAGGCGCCGCAGTCGATCGCACAAGTGTGCGGAATTGCTTGCGCCGGTCGTCTCGCACTTGACGTCCGTGGGCCAGGTGGCTAATTGCTTCCCCCCTGTGACCACGGTCGAGCTCACTCCGGAACGGCTGCCCCGGCGTCTCGCGACGCTCGGATGGAAGCCCCCGGTGTATCTCCGTGGCGCGATTCCCGGAGATGGCGCGGCGATCGCGATCGTCGGCGCGAGGGCTGCATCCGGGATCGCGATGGAGCGCGCTCACCATCTCGCCCGACATCTCGCATCGCGCGGCGTGCACGTCGTGTCGGGTGGTGCGCTCGGCGTCGATGGTGCGGCGCACCGCGGTGCGCTCGCGGGCGGTGGGACCACCACCGTGGTGCTCGGCAACGGCGTCGACATCGCGTACCCCGCGCGCCACGCCCCGCTGTTCGAGCAGGTGCTCGCGGCGGGCGGCGGGCTCGTCAGCATGTGGCCCGATGGCGTCGAGCCGCGGCGCGAGGCGTTCCCGCAGCGCAACGCGCTGATCGCGGCGCTCGCCGATGCGGTGATCGTCGTCGAGGCCGATGTCCGATCCGGATCGCTGTCCACCGCCACGGCGGCGCGCCGGCTCGGCCGGGCGATCGCGGCGTGGCCGGGTAGCCGCGGCTGCGATCGGCTGCTCGCGGCGGGCGTCGCGATCGTCGAGAGCGAGCGCGATCTAGATCGCGTGCTCGAGGGCGCACCGCGCTACCGCGAGCTGCCTCCGCTCGATCCGATCGCGCAGCAGATCCGCGCGGCGCTCGCCTCCGGAGCGATCGGCGTCGACGAGATCGTGCGCCACACAGGTTTGCCCCTCCGCGCGGTGCTTCGCGCTCTCCCCACGCTCGTCCACGAGGTGATGTAGTGACCAGCCAGACCGACAAGAAGGCGAAAGCCGCCAAGACCCCGACCAAAGCCAAGGCCGCGGCGAAGGCCAAGACCAAGGCGAAGGTCGACTCCAAGACCAAGGGAGAGGGCAAGGCCGACGTCGAGACGGTGAAGTCCGCGACCAAGCCCGCCAAGGCGAGCAAGACCGCGAAGGCCGCCAAGCCACCCAAGCAGCTGACCAAGGCGCAGCTGAAGAAGGCGCGGGCGCGCGAGGAGGACGCCGAGGCCGAGGCCATGGAGGCCGCGGAGCGGGTCAAGAAGCCGAAGAAGGTCAAGCCGGGCTCGGCGCTGGTGGTCGTCGAGTCGCCGGCCAAGGCGCGCACGATCGGCAAGTACCTGGGCAGCGGCTACACGGTGAAGGCCTCGGTCGGCCACGTCCGCGATCTGCCCAAGTCCAAGATCGGCGTCGACTTCGACAACGGGTTCGAGCCGAGCTACGAGGTCATCGAGGGCAAGAAGAAGGTCGTCGCCGAGATCCGCAAGGCCGCGCGCGAGAACGAGATCGTCTATCTCGCGAGCGACCCCGATCGCGAGGGCGAGGCCATCGCGTGGCACATCGCCGAGGAGATCAAGGGCGAGAACCAGAACCTGCGCCGGATCCTGATCAACGAGATCACGAAGAAGGGCGTCGCCGCCGCGATCGCCGCTCCTCGCGAGATCGACATGGACAAGACCAACGCGCAGCAGACCCGGCGGATCCTCGATCGCCTGGTCGGCTACGAGATCAGCCCGATCCTGTGGAACAAGGTCCAGCGCGGGCTATCGGCGGGGCGCGTCCAGAGCGTCGCGGTGCGCATGGTGTGCGAGCGCGAGGAGGAGATCAAAGCGTTCAAGCCCGAGGAGTACTGGTCGGTCGAGGCGACCTGTCGCGCCGCGGTGCCGCCGCCGTTCGAGGCGCGGATCTGGCGGTGGAAGGGCGAGAAGGCCGAGCCGAAGACCCAGGTCGAGGCCGCCGAGATCGCCGCCGAGCTCGCCGCCGGCGCCGCGGTCGACGCGACGGTCGACAAGAAGGAGCGCCGCAAGAAGGCGCAGGCGCCGTTCATCACGTCGCGGCTCCAGCAGGACGCGGCGCGCAAGCTGCGGTTCTCCGCCAAGCGCACGATGGCGCTGGCCCAGCGGCTGTACGAAGGCGTCGAGCTCGGCGACGAGGGCCCGACCGGTCTCATCACGGACATGCGTACCGACTCGACGCGCATCTCCGATGACGCGCTCGCGGCGGTGCGCCAGCACATCGGCGAGACCTACGGCAACGAGTACCTGCCGGCCGAGCCGAACACGTACGGCAACAAGGAGCGCGCGCAGGACGCCCACGAGGCGATCCGCCCGACCCAGATGGAGTGGACGCCCGAGCGCGTCGCCACCGCGCTCGCCGAGCACCCCGAGGGGCCGGAGCTGATCAAGCTGTACACCCTGATCTGGCAGCGGTTCGTCGCGTCGCAGATGGTGCCCGCGGTGTACGACGCGACCACGGTCGACATGGATCGCGGCGCCGCGGTGCTGCGCGCGACCGGCCAGGTGCTCAAGTTCGCCGGCTACACCAAGGTCTACGAGGTCGCCGAGACCGACGACGCCAAGGCCGAGGCCGCGGAGTCCGCGGATCGCCTGCTGCCGCCGCTCGAGGTCGGTGACTCGATCGTGCTCGAGTCGATCCGCCCCGAGCAGCACTTCACCCAGCCGCCGCCGCGCTATTCCGAGGCGTCGCTGGTCAAGGAGCTCGAGGAGCGCGGGATCGGCCGGCCGTCGACCTACGCGTCGATCATGTCGACGATCGTGGATCGCGGCTACGTCGAGAAGAAGGAGGCGCGGTTCTGGCCCACCGAGCTCGGCATCCTGGTCAACGGCCTGCTCGTCGAGAGCTTCCCCGAGATCGTGTCGAGCGACTTCACCGCGAAGATGGAGTCGGATCTCGACAAGGTCGAGGAGGGCTCGCGGGACTGGCGCGCGTTGCTCGGCGGCTTCTACGCGCCGTTCAAGGACGAGCTCGAGAAGGCGCGCACCGAGATGCGCGACGTCAAGCGCGAGGAGATCCCGACCGAGTGGGTGTGCGAGAAGTGCGGCAAGCCGATGGTCATCAAGTGGGGGCGCAACGGGTCGTTCCTCGCGTGCCAGGGCTACCCCGAGTGCCGCAACACCCAGGAGGTCGTGAAGAACCTCGACGGCACGTGGGAGAAGGTGCCGGTCCAGACCACCGACGAGGTGTGCGAGACCTGCGGCGCGCCGATGACGATCAAGCGCGGCCGGTTCGGGACGTTCCTCGCGTGCACGCGCTACCCCGAGTGCAAGACCACCAAGGCGATCTCGCTCGGCGTGAAGTGTCCGCGGCCCGGCTGCGGCGGGTTCATCGCCGAGAAGCGGTCGCGTCGCGGCAAGCCGTTCTACGGCTGCTCGAACTGGGCGAAGAAGCAGTGCGACTTCGTCGCGTGGGACCGCCCGGTCCCGCAGCCGTGCCCGATCTGCAACGCCAAGTTCGTGGTCAAGAAGGAGAACAAGCGCGGCGTCATGCTGCGCTGCCTCGAGTGCGACTGGAAGCAGGGCGCCGACGAGTCGGAGGAGAACGCGGCCTGAGCGGGCCTGAATTCGGTGCTAGAATAGGGCGATGAAGCCCGAGAACATCGTACCGATCACCGAGCTGAAGCGTGATGCGGCCGGGCTCATCGAGCGCGCGGCCGAAGAGCGCAATCCGATCGTCATCACGCAGAACGGCCGCGCGACGGCCGTGGTGCAGGACATCCACTCGTTCCACGCCGAGCGCCAGGCGTTCGCGATGCTCGCGCTGTGCATGCAGGGCCAGCGCGACATCGCCGAGGGGCGCACCGTGACGCGCGCCGACGCGCGCGCGCGGATCGACGCGTTGTTCGAGCGGTTCAAGTCCAAGTGAAGCACCGCCAGGTCCACTACACGACCCCGGCGCTCGAAGACCTCTCGACGATCCTCGAGTATGCGTTCGGGGAGCGCGGGCTCGCGGCCGCGGTCGCGATCGATGACGCGATCGACCGCGCGATCGCCTCGCTCGAGAAACTTTCCGAGCGAGGGCGGGTCGTCCCCGAGCTGCGCGACCGCGGGGTCACCGAGTACCGCGAGCTGATCGCGGCCCCGTATCGCGTCGTGTTCCGGATCGATGACCACGACGTGTGGGTCGTCGCGATCGTCGATGGCCGGCGCGATCTCGAGGAGCTGCTGTACGAGCGGGCGCGTCGCGCCGCGCTGGAGTAAGAACGAGCCATGACGCGCGTCACCGTCGTCGGTGGGGGAATGGCCGGCAGCGAGGCGGCCTGGCAGCTCGCCGAGGCGGGCCTCGAGGTCTCGCTCGTCGAGATGAAGCCGTGCGCGATGTCGCCGGCGCACCAGTCGCCGCTGCTCGGCGAGCTGGTGTGCAGCAACTCGCTGCGCAGCGATGATCCGGTGGCGCCCGCGGGGCTGCTCAAGCACGAGCTGCGGCGCTGCGGTTCGATGGTGATCGCGTGCGCCGACCAGCACCGCGTGCCGGCCGGCCAAGCGCTGGCGGTCGAGCGGTTCGGGTTCGCGCGGGCGATCACCCAGCGGCTCGCGCTGCACCCGCGGATCCGGATCGAGCGCCGCCGGCTCGAGGAGCTGCCGGCCGGCCCGGTGATCGTCGCGACCGGGCCGCTCACCGAGGGCCGGCTCGGCGAGGTGATCCGCGCCGAGCTGGGCGGCGATCGGATGTACTTCTACGACGCGATCGCGCCGATCGTCGCGGCGGACTCGATCGACTTCGATCGCGCGTTCCGCGCGTCGCGGTGGGGCCGCGACAGCGATCCGGCGGCCGCGGCTCAGGACGATCCCGAGGGCGCGGCGGGCGGCGACGTCGGGGTCGGCGACTACGTCAACTGCCCGATGAACAAGGCCGAGTACGAGGCGTTCGTCGAGGCGGTCAACGCCGGCCGCAAGGTCCTGCCGCACGACTTCGAGGAGCCGCGTTACTTCGAGAGCTGCATGCCAATCGAGGTCATGGCGGAGCGCGGGCCGCAGACCCTGCGGTTCGGGCCGATGCGGCCGGTCGGGCTCCGCGATCCTCGCACCGGGCACCGGCCGTGGGCGGTCGTCCAGCTGCGTCCCGAGAACAAGTACCTCACCGCGTACAACCTGGTCGGGTTCCAGACCCGCCTGGCGTACCCCGAGCAGCAGCGGATCTTCTCGATGATCCCGGCGCTCCACCGCGCCGAGTTCCTGCGGTTCGGCTCGATCCACCGCAACACGTACATCGACGCCCCGGCGCGGCTCGGCCCGCAGTTCGAGCTACGCGGCCGGCCGAACATCCGGTTCGCGGGGCTGCTCACCGGCGTCGAGGGCTACATCGAGTCGTGCGCGATGGGGCTGGTGGTCGCGTGGATGCTGGCCGGCGAGCTGACCGGGCGCGCCGCCCCGCCGCCGCCGCCCGCGACGATGCTGGGCGGGCTGTACCACCACGTGACCGCGCCGCGCGACCCCGGCTACAAGTACGGCCCGACCAACGTGAACTACGGGCTCCTGCCGCCGCTGCCGGGCGTGCGCAAGGACCACCGCAAGCAGCGCATGTCGGAGCGCGCGCGCGAAGAGCTCGAGGCGTGGCTCGGCGCGGTCGCGGTGCGCGCCGCGTGATAGGTTCGGCGGCGTGAAGCGGCTGCTCGGCAAGTTCGCGATCGTCACGGGTGGTTCGAGCGGCATCGGCGCCGCGTGCGCCGAGGCGCTGGCCGCCGAGGGTGCGGCGGTGCTCGCGGTGGGGCGGCGGTTCGCCCCGGGGCCGGCGGCCCGCCCCGCGCTCGGCGAGGTCGTGCGCGCGCAGCTCGACGTCACCGACGAGGACGCGGTGCGCGCGCGGTTCGCCGAGCTGCCGGAGCTCGATCTCGTGGTGTGCGCCGCCGGGGTCGGCACGTTCGCGCCGATCGTGCACGCCTCGGCCGCCGAGCTGCGCGCGATGCTCGACGTGCACGTCACCGGCACGTTCTTGTGCGCGCGCGAGGCGCTGCGCCGGATGCAGCCGCGGCGCACCGGCCACATCGTCTCGATCGGCTCGCACGCGGCGCTGCGCTCGTTCAGCGAGTGCGGCGCCTACACCGCGGCGAAGGCCGGCCAGCTCGGCCTGATGCGGGTGCTCGCCGAGGAGGCCCGGCCGTACGACATCCGGGTCACCAACCTGATGGCCGGCGCCACCGATACGCCGATCTGGGACGACCGCCCCGGGTTCGACCGCACGAAGATGTTGCAGCCCTCGGACATCGCGAGCTTTCTGATCGCGCTCGTCGCGCGCCCGGGGATCTCGGTCGAGGAGGTGATCGTGACGCCTCCGGCCGGCGCGCTGTAGCTCACCGCGCCACGGCGAGCGGCGCCTCCATCGGGAACACGTGGCGCTCGCCGAACTGGCGGTCCTGGCGGGCGTGCCACGCCAGCTCGCGGATCGCGGCGTGCGAGACCAGCGCGTCGTGGATCCGGAGCAGCAGCGCGAGCGCGGCCTCGTCGAGCTCGGCGCCGGTCCAGGCGCGGGTCAGCTCGAGGGTGTACGCCGCGTCGGTGCGTGGATCGCGGCGCGAGAGCCGCACCACGTCGATCCGGGCGGCCAGCGGGTGGCGCCGCGCGCGGACCGCGTCCTCGGTGACCTCGACGCGGTGCTCGAGATCGCCCACCAGCTCGCCGGCGACGGCGAGCAGCACGTCGCCGGGCATCGCGCCGGGAGCGAGCTCGAAGTGGGCGATCGTGCGGACGCCGGGCGGATCCTCGAGCGCGCGCGCCGCGAGCTGGCCGCGCAGGTGCCTCGACACCAGCTTGCCGACCAGCCCGGCGGTGGCGACGGCCACGGGAACGGCGAACCACATATCGGGAGGATAGCGCGCGGGGGCAGGGGGGCCACGATCTCGGCCATCGGCGCGGTTCCGACGAGCGGCGGCCCGCGGCGGGAGCGCACCGCGTCCAAAACTCGCCCCGCGCGGCGACCTGCCGGATCGTAGTGCCG
>JBQCJR010000830.1:0-6730 GCA_051952595.1 Kofleriaceae bacterium | reverse complement strand
CCCGGCCCCGCCGCCGCCGCCGAAGCTGCCGCTCGCCGAGCGCAGCCGGCTCGGCGGCCGGCTCGCACGTGGCGAGTTCCTGGTGTCCGTCGAGCTGACCGCTCCGGCCGGCAGCGACCTCGGCAAGACCAAGGCGCAGGTCGCCGAGCTGTCGCGCGGCGGCGTGGACGTGGTCAACATCGCCGATGGGCCACGCGCCTCGGCGCGCATGGCCAACGTGGCGGTGTGCGCGCGGCTCGCGGCCGAGACCTCGGTCGAGCCGATCCTGCACGTGTGCGCGCGCGACCGCAGCTTCCTCGGCCTGGTCGCCCACCTGCTCGGCGCGCAGGGGCTCGGGCTGCGCAACCTGGTCATCATCACCGGCGACCCGCCGAAGATGGGCGACTTCCCGTTCTCGACCCCGGTGTACGACGTCGACTCGATCGGCCTGCTGCGGATCGCGGCCGGGCTCAACGCGGGCGTCGATCCGGCCGGCAAGGAGTGCGAGCCGACCGCGTTCGTGCTCGCGACCGGCGCCGAGCCGGCGGCCCACGACCGCGATCGCGAGCTGCGCCGGCTCGAGGAGAAGAAGGCCGCGGGCGCCGAGCTGGTGATGACCCAGCCGGTCTACGATCCGCGCACCCTCGAGCGGTTCCTCGACGACGCGGCGCCGCTCGGCCTGCCGGTGATGGTCGGCATCCTGCCGCTCGCGTCCCACCGCAACGCCG
Organism: Kofleriaceae bacterium; assembly: GCA_051952595.1. GTDB lineage: Bacteria > Myxococcota_A > Polyangia > Haliangiales > Haliangiaceae > JABFXX01. Next base: position 6,023 of record JBQCJR010000830.1, on the reverse strand, counting down.
AGTTCCTGCACAACGAGGTGCCCGGGATGTCGATCCCGGCGGAGTACCGCGAGCGGATGGCGCGGGTCGGTCAGGGCCCCGCCGCACGCGCCGAGGGAATCCGGATCGCGCAGGAGGCGCTCGAGGCGGTCAAGCAGCGGGTCGCCGGCGCGTACGTCATGCCACCGTTCAACCGGGTCGACGCCGCGCTCGCCGTGCTCGAGGTCGCGATCGATCGCTGGAAGCCGGCGCGATGAGCCTGACGCCCGACGAGGCGCGCGCGCTGCACGACGAGATCTGCGTGCTCGACCTGCACGCCGACACCGCGAAGCTGATGGACAAGCTCGGCTACGATCTCGCGGCGCGCCACGATCGGCCGATGCCGCGGATCGCCAACGTGTTCGGCCACGTCGATCTGCCGCGGCTGCGCGACGGCGGGGTCGCCGGGCAGTTCTTCAGCTTCTGGACCACGCCCTACCCCGAGCGCGGGTGCGCGCGCTCGGTGGCGCGCCAGCTCGACGCGCTCGACGACGCCATGGCGCGCAACCCGACCGACCTGGCGTGGACGCGCACCGGGGCCGAGGTCCGCGCCGCCAAGGCGAGCGGCAAGATCGCCGCGCTCGGCGGGATCGAGGGCGGCCAGGCGCTCGAGGGCGACCTCGCGACGATCGAGGCGTTCGCGCGGCGCGGCGTGCGCTACCTCGGCCTGCTCCACTTCTCCGCCAACGCGATCGGCCGGCCGGCCAAGGGCCGCGGCGCCGATGCGAGCGCCGGGCTGACCGGGTTTGGGCGCGACGCGATCCGCGAGTGCGAGCGCACCGGGGTGATCGTCGATCTCGCGCACATCAACCGCCGCGGCTACTTCGACGCGCTCGAGGTGGCGACCCTGCCGCCGATGGTCTCGCACACCGGCGTGCTCGGCGTGCACCAGCACTGGCGCAACATCGACGACGAGCAGCTGCGCGCGATCGCCGACAAGGGCGGCTGCGTCGGGATCATCTTCGCGCGGCGCTACCTCGGCTCGGCGTCGATCGACGCGGTCGTCGATCACCTGCTGCACGTGATCGACGTCGCCGGCGAGGACGTGCCGGCGCTCGGCTCGGACTTCGATGGCTTCGTCGTGCCGCCCCACGGACTGGAGGACGTCGCGGCGCTGCCGAACCTCACGGTCGCGCTGTCGCGCCGCGGAGTCGCCACGCGCGTGCTCGAGAAGATCCTCGGCGGGAACGTGCTGCGCGTGCTCGATGCGGTTCCGGCGTGGGGTAGGCTGGGCCCGCCGTGACTCGCGCGCACCGCTTCGTGATCGCCTCGCTGTCGCTCTCGCTCGCGGGGCTCGCCCTGCCCGCCTGCCCCAAGCGCGACGAGGACCGCCCCCGGCCGCCCGAGCCGACCACGAAGCGCGACGGCGGCGCCGCCACCGGCAGCGGCAGCGGCTCCGCGCAGCCCGAGCCCGAGCCCGTCGCGCTGCCGCCCGCGCCACCGCTGCCCACGCCCCCGGCCGGGCTGCCCGCCGCGCCCGCCACGCCCGGCGTCACGCGCGAGGCGGTGGCGCTCGGCGAGCTGCTGTTCCGCGATCCGCGGCTGTCGAGCACCGGCAAGACCTCGTGCGCGAGCTGCCACGATCCGGCGCACGGGTTCGCGAGCGCCGGCCGCCCGAACACCGACGCCGGCCGCGCGAACCTGCGCCGCGCCCCGACGCTGGTCAACCTCGCGTGGCAGCGCGAGCTCGGCTGGGACGGCCGCTTCGGCACGCTCGCGGATCAGCTCGCGTCGCACGTGCGCGGCCAGCTCGGCGATGATCTCGCGACCGCGGTCGGCCGGATCGGCGCGCTCGCCGGGTACCGGGCGCAGTTCGCGCGCGCCGGCGGCCCGCCCTCGGCCGAGCTCGCGACCACCGCGCTGTCGGCGTACGTGCTCACGCGCTACGCCGGCTCGCCGTGGGACGCCATGGAGCGCTCGCCCGACGCGCCGGCCGACCACGTCGCCGGCTACCAGCGGTTCCAGGACAAGGCGCAGTGCGCGACCTGCCACACCCCGCCGCTGTACACCGATCTCGCGTACCACCGGCTCGGCCTGATCGCGACCGCCGACGAGGGCCGCGGCAAGGTCGATCCCGCGCAGCGCGGCGCGTTCAAGACGCCGACCCTGCGCGGCGCCGCGGCGCGCGGCGGGTTCTTCCACGACGGCAGCGCCCCCACGCTCGACGCGGCGATCGATTGGCACCTCGCCGGTGGCACCGGCCAGGGCGCGGACCCGAGCATCGTCGATCCGGCGCTCAAGAAGATCGTCCTGACCCCGACCGAGCGCAAGCAGCTGGGGGCGTTCGTCGAGGCGCTGACCGACCCGCGCGATCGAACCGCGCCGGAGGCTCCGCCGCTGCCGTGACCACCCGCACCGATCTCGAGGTCGCGCTCGGCGGCGTCCAGCTGCGGGCGATGCACCGCGCGGTCGCGCTGGCCGCCGGGGTCCGTCGCGCGCAGACCGCCGAGGGCGTGGTGTACTGCGCGCGCCCGGGGCGGCGCGGCGTGCCGCTCGTCGGCGTGCACGGGTTCGGCGGCGACAAGGAGACCTGGCTGCTGATGGCCGCGCTGATGCCCCGCGCGCGCGGGCTCGCGCTGATCGACCTGCCCGGCCACGGCGCCTCGGCGATCGTGCCCGCGGATCGCGCGAGCATCCGCCACCACGCCGAGGCGGTGCTCCGCGTGCTCGACCACGCCGGCATCGAGCGCGCGGTGGTGTGCGGCAACTCGATGGGCGGCGGCGTCGCGCTGCGGCTCGCGTCGTCGTGGCCGGACCGGGTCGCCGGGCTGGTGCTCGTGGCGTCGATCGGCCGCGACATCCACGATGGTGGCGCGCGCTCGTGGGTGACCGGCGACAACCCGCTGATCCCGCGCGAGGCCGACATCGAGCGGTTCATGGCGCTGGTGCTCGAGCGGCCGCCGCCGGTCGGCCGCGCCGTGATCCGCTACGTCGTCACCCAGCGGGCGCGCCGCGCGGACCAGCTCCACGAGCTGTTCCGCGGCTTCGTGCTCGCCGATGGCGACGCCGGGGTCCCGCGCGAGCTCGGCGAGATCGCCCAGCCGGCGCTCGTGATCCACGGCGAGCAGGACCGCGTGATCGACAAGTCGGTCGCGCACGATCTCGTCGCGTCGCTGCCGCGCGCCGAGCTGGTGGTCATGCGCGGCGTCGGGCACGGCCCGCAGCTCGAGGCGCCGCGCACCACCGCGCGGCTGGTCGAGCGATTCGCGCGGCGGTTCGATCGCCGATAGCGGGCCGGCGCGATCCACAGTAGGGTGCTGCGCATGTGGTGGCGCCGCGTCCGCTACGTCGTGTTCCTCGTCGCGCTGTGCGCGATCGCGACCTGCCCGTCCGCGAAGCGGTCGTGCACCGCGAAGTCGCGCGCGCGCGAGGCCGAGGAGCTGGTCGGTTACCTCGCGGATCGCGTGGTCGCGGCGATCGCGGCGAACGGCCGGGTCCCGGCCACCGCGGCCGGCCCCACGCCGTCGCCCGCGTGCTGCGAGCAAGGGGGCACCTGCAGCCCGGATCCGGCGATCTGGAGCACTCCGGGCTGGCAGGCGCTCGCGTTCTCGATCGACGACGACCACCACTACTCGTACTCGTACATACCTGACCCGAGCGGGCGCTCCGCGGTGATCCGGGCGGTCGGAGATCTGGATTGCGATGGCGTGGCGGCGACCTACGAGCTCGAGATCCGGATCGACAGCCAGGGCGTTCACCGCAAGTGGTCCCGGCAGCACCCGTACGAGTGACGTCGGAGATTCGACTGCGGCGTTTTGCGCGTCGGGGCGGCCGGCTCCAAGGGTTGATTCCGCCGCCGCTGCGCGGTAGCGCTAGTGCCATGCGCTGTCTGATCGTCGCAGCTCTGCTGCTCGCTGCCTGTGGCAAGAACGAGAAGCCGCCGCCGCCGTCGAACGGCGTGCTCACCGCTCAGGAGAGCGGCCCGGCGGCCAAGCGCCCGTCGACGGGAGATTCCGAAGCACAGCGGATCTTCATGACCACATGCGCGACGTGCCACGGCACCGACGGCACCGGCAACGGCCCCGCGTCCGCGTCGCTCGAGCCGAAGCCGCGCAACTACACCGATCCGGCGTGGCAGGCGAGCGTCACCGACGACGACATCAAGAACATCATCGTTCAGGGCGGCCAGGCGGTCGGCAAGAGCGCGATGATGCCGCCCAACCCGCAGCTCAAGGATCAGCCCGAGACCCTCGATGGTCTGGTGAAGATCATCCGCGGGTTCGGCAAGAAGTGATCGTCACCTCTGCCGACGGGCAGTGGGTCGCGATCCGCCGCGGCCGGGAGATCGCGCTGCTCGCTCGCGGCGAGGGCGCGCCGGTCGCGCGCATCCAGCTCGAATCCGACGACGCCGATCTGACGTTCGCGGGGCCGCCCCACGCGCTCGCGGTGGTCGCGCGCGACCGCGCGACCCGGGTCGTGCTGTACCCGCCGCCCACGTTCGAGGCCGCGGCCGGGATCGAGCTCGACGCGCGGCTCCACCTCGCGACCACGACCGGGCCGCGGCTCGCGCTGTTGTCGCGCGACGGCAAGCTGCTGCGGGTGATCCGCACCGCCGGGCGCGCGCTCGGCGTGCAGCCGATCGAGGTCGACAGCGCGGTCGAGCTCGCCGTCGGGCTCGGCCGCAACCAGCTGCTGCTCGGGCTCTACAAGCGGCTCGAGATGTGGGACGCGGTGTCCGGCCGCTCGCTCCAGCGCAGCTCGCTCCCCCTGCCGCCGCCGCCCCGGACGGTCGGCTTCGCGAAGGGCCACCTGTGGGCGACCCGCAGCGGCACCGACGAGGTGCTGGTGTACCGGCTGTCGGACGGCCGGCCGTTCGTGCACCAGGCCGGCTCGCCCGTGGAGCGCGTGATCTCGCACCCTGCATCGCCGTCGATCGTGCTGGTGACCCGGACCGGCCTGGTCCGGCTCAACTGCTTCGCGCACGGCCTGTCGCCGATCGCGACCGCCGGGCTGGCCTGGACGCTGGCGACGCCGCTCGCCCTGCTCCCGGCGGGCGACGAGATCTACCTGATCGGGATCGGGTTCGGCGCCGAGACGCCATGGCGGGTGTCGATCACCCGGCCGGCGTAGCGAGCTCGCGGAGCTAGAGCTTCATCACCGACGCGGACTTCTTCGAGGACTTCTCGAAGTCGGACTTCGCGTCGTTCGCGGCCTCGAGGCTGTTGTAGGTGCCGAGGCGGACGCGGAAGAAGGTGCCCTTGCCGCTCACCTCGGCCTCGGTGATGCGCGCCTGGTAGCCGGAGGACTTGAGCGAGGACAGGAGCGCCTCGGCCTCCCGCTTGTCCTGGAACGACGAGAGCTGGAGCGTGTAGCGGGACTTCTCGGACGACTTGTCCGAGGACTTGTCCGACTTGTCCGACGACGACTTGTCCGCCGTCTTGTCGGACTTGTCCGACTTCCCGGACTTGTCCGACGACTTGTCCGACGACGACTTGTCCGCAGACTTGTCCGACTTCTCGGACTTGTCCGACGACGACTTGTCCGAAGACGACTTGTCCGAAGACGACTTGTCCGAAGACGACTTGTCCGATGACGACTTGTCCGAAGACGACTTGTCCGCGGACTTCTCGGACTTGTCCGACTTCTCGGACTTGTCCGATGACGACTTGTCCGAAGACGACTTGTCCGACGACGCCTTGTCCGACGACGCCTTGTCCGAAGACGACTTGTCCGAAGACGACTTGTCCGACGACGACTTGTCACCGCCCTTGGCCTCCACGCGCTCCGCCTTCGCGTCCCCCTTGCCCTCCGCCTTGCGCGCCTTCTCCAGGTCGCCGATCGCCCGCTCGACGTCGCTGGTCGCCTGGTTCCCGGTGAGCGAGCCCTGGAACGACAGCGAGCCGGAGCTCTCGAGCCGATCGAGCGCCGCCAGCGGGTCGGTCGCCGCGGTGGTGCGCGCCGGATCGAGGTGCCCACGCGCCTCGACCCGCCGGCCGACCATCACCCCGAGCACGAACACCAGACCGACGATGACCGCCCCGCCGAAGAACAGATAGAAGATCTGA
>JBQCJR010000829.1:0-5360 GCA_051952595.1 Kofleriaceae bacterium | reverse complement strand
CGGATCGAGCTCGAGCGCGGTGCGCAGGTACTCGACCGCCGTCGCGGTCTCGCCGAGCACGAGCATCGCCTCGCCCGCCTCGGACCACGCATCGGCGGCGCGCGCCGGATCGCGCTCGTGCTGGGCCCACGTCGCGCACAGCTCGGCGAGCAGCTCGCCGCGCCCCGCGGTGCGCAGCTCCTGCCGCAGCTCGGCGAAGCCCTTGGCCTCCGGCTGCTGCCGGAACACCACGACGCGCGCCTCCAGGGGGTCGATGTGCGTGCCGATCAAGGTGTCGTCGGACATGCCCGGCGGCGACGATATCACGGGTCAGCCGGGGCGGCGTGGCGGTGCTTGCGTCCCGGGCCGGGTCATCACGAGCTGGTACAGCTGCTGGGACCGGCACCGGAACGCCCCCGCGCTCGCGAGCAGATAGAACTTCCACATCCGGTAGAACCGCGCGTCGTAGCGCGCGCGCAGCTGCGGCCACGCCGCGTCGAACCGCTCCCACCATGCCATCAGGGTGCGATCGTAGTGCTCGCCGAGGTTGTGGACGTCCTCGACGATGAACAGCCCGTCGGTCGCGCGGACCAGCGCGCCGAGCGTGGGCAGCACCGCGTTGGGGAAGATGTACTTGTGGAACCACGGATCGATGTGCGGGCGGGGGCGGTTGCCGGCGATCGTGTGCACGAACGCGACGCCGCCGGGCGCGAGCAGCCGGTCGACCAGCTCCATGTAACCCCGATAATTCTTTGGCCCGACGTGTTCCATGAGCCCGATCGACACCACCGCGTCGAACCGGCCTTGCGCGTGGCGGTAGTCGTCGAGCCGGATGTCGATCGGCAGGTGCGCGTGGTGGTCGCGCGCCCACTTGACCTGCTCCTCGGAGACGGTGAGCCCGACCACCTGGACGCCGTAGCGCGCCGCCGCGTACGCCGCGAACCCGCCCCAGCCGCACCCGAGATCGAGCACGCGCATCCCGGGGCGCAGCCGGATCTTCTGGCACACCAGCTCGAGCTTGGCGCGCTGCGCGTCGTCGAGCGAGTCGACCCCGGGCGGCCAGTACGCGCAGGTGTACAGCATCGTTTCGCCGAGCATCGCCGCGTACAGGTCGTTGCCGATGTCGTAGTGGTGCTGGCCGCTGTCGAACGCGCGGCGCAGCGTCTGCCGGTTGGTCAGCCGGGACCACACCAGCTGCGGGACGATCCGCCAGTTGTCGCGCAGCTGGTCCGAGAGATCGACGCGCATCGCGCGATCCATCAGCTGATCGAGCGCGGGCGCGTCCCACCAGCCCTCCATGTAGCTCTCGCCCGCGCCGAGCGTGCCGTCGCGCAGGACCCGGCTCCACAGCCGGTCGTCGTGGACCTGGACGTCCCACGGCCGGCCGCCGCCGACCGCGATGCCGGCCGCGGCGAGCAGGTCGGTGCACAGCCGCTCGGCGCGGCGCGGCGCGAGCGACGAGAGCAGCCGCTGGGTCGCACCGGACTCGATCATGGCCGGTGCTCGGCGATCCGGTTGAGCACGAGATCGAGCAGCCGCGGCACCGGGAGCCGGGCACCGGAGAACAGCCACGCGAAGCCACGCGCGACCGCGCGGTTCGCGAGCGCCGAGTCGCCGGCCCGCCGCCGCGACGGCATCCGATCGCGCAGCGCGCGGGTCGCCTCGACGACGCGGTGGACCCGGCGGTAGTCGGAGAGCAGGCGATCGCGGCGCAGCCACCCGGGGTAGCTGCGTGGATCGCCGGCCAGGATCGCGTGCGCGGCGAGCCGCCCGGAGACCACCGCCGGCAGGATGCCCTCGGCGGTGATCGGATGGGCGAGCCCGAGCGCGTCGCCGACCAGCAGCGCGTTGTCGCGCTCGGCGAACTCGAGGTGGTGCGGATCGAACAGGTAGTACGAGTGCCCCTTGACGTGCTCGAGCTCGCGCTCGGTCTCGGCCGGCACGTGGCCGGTCGCGCTCAGGTACGTCCGGGTGTGCCGCCACGCGTCGCGGACCGCGGTGGCGTCCATCGTGCCGCAGCCGACGTTGAGCCACTCCGACTTGGGCACGTTCCAGCCGTAGCCGCCGCCGTCGTCGAACAGCAGCAGCTCGGGCTCGCCGTCGTCGCCGAGCCGGGTGCGCTCGATCGCGCGGGCGTCGGCGCGTAGCTCGAGCTCCTGGACGCCGACCGGCCGGCGCGGCCGCGCCGGGACGAGCATCCGCGCGACCGGGCAGTGGGTGCCCGCCGCGCCGACCAGGTAGCGCGCGCGCAGCTCGCGATCCGGCAGCACGATCGACCACGCGCCATCGTCGGTGCGGCCGATGTGGCGCACCGTGGCGCCGAGGTGCAGATCCGCGGCGCTCGTGCGGAGCAAGAAGTCATCGAGCTCGCAGCGCCGAATGAACCAGCCACGGCACGGGATCGAGTGGGCCTTGCCGCGGTAGTGCACGTGGCAGGTCCGCCACTCCCACAGCCCGTGTGGGTACTCGCGCGGCGACATCCGCAGCACGTCCCAGATCGCCGGGGACAACCAGCCGGCGCACAGCTTCACCCTCGGGAACTCGGCGCGATCGACGACCGCGACCCGCGCTCCGGCGAGGGTCAACGCGCGCGCGCAGGTGCTACCGCCGGGACCGCCGCCGACGATGAGGACGTCGTACGTGGTGTGCATGGCGCGTCCAACCGTACTGCGCGGGTGACGCCGGCCACAGGGTGAGATCCGAGCTACGTGCGTGAGATGATGGGATCTTGATGCGGGAAGGTCGCAACTCCGGATGGCCTGGCGCGGCCTACCCGTTGTGTGCGGCCGCCGCCTGGGAGTAACTGGTTCGGTGAGGGGTGTGGTGACCAGTCCAGCATCATCTGTGTCGTCGTCGTCGCAGCGGTGGTTGATCGGGGTGATGGCCGCGGTCGTGCTCTCGTTCCTGCTCGCGAGCAGTATCTCGCAGTACGTCGAGCGCACGATCGCGGGCCGGATCGACGCCATCGTCCGGAACGCGCTGCCGGGGGTCCAGCTGCTCGCCGAGGCGCGCGGCAGCCTCCGGCACCTCGATCTCGAGATCGATCGCTACCTCGAGGCCGCCGAGTCGCAGCGCGCGGCGATCGGCAGCAAGATGATCAAGGAGCGCCACGCCCTCGATGGTGCGCTCGCCTCGTACGAGTCGCTCCCCCAGTTCCCGAACGAGAACGAGCTGTTCTCGCCGGTCCGCGGCATGCTCCCCGAGATCGGCCGCGCGGTGGAGCAGCTGATCTCGCACCCCGACGCGACGGTGGCCTCGGCGCTCCAGGACCGGCTCGACGAGCTCGATAGCGTGATCGAGAACGTGGTCCAGTTCAACACCCGCGCGGGCCGCGACCTCGGGCTCTCGATCGCGAAGTCGCGCTCGGAGTCGCAGGGCATCGTGTGGTTGCTCGACGGGCTGAGCGCGATCCTCGCGATCGGCGCGACCGTGCTGGTGATCCGTCACGTCCGGCTGGGCATGCGCGCGCTCGAGGACCTGCGCGGGGTCGCCGAGCAGCGCGCCTCCGAGCTGTCGACCAAGGTGGACGAGCTCGGGCACTTCTCCGGCCGGGTCGCGCACGATCTGCTGAGCCCGCTGTCCACGGCGATGGTCTCGCTCGAGATCGCGCGGCTCAGCTGCGAGCAGGCGCCGGCCGCGACCCGCGCGACCCAGCGCGGCATGGCGGCGGTCAAGCGCGTCCAGCTGCTGGTCCACGACCTGCTCAGCTTCGCGCGCTCGGGCGGCCAGCCGGATCCGTTCGCGCGGACCGAGCTCGGTCCGGTGGTCCTCGATGTCTGCGACGAGCTGGTCGGGCAGGCGACCACCGAGCAGATCGAGCTCGTGGTCGCGCCGCTGCCGGCCGGCGAGGTGGCGTGTAGCGGCGGGGTGCTGACCAGCCTGCTGGCGAACTTGATCCGCAACGCGATCCGCTACATGGGGGATGCGGTAGAGCGTCGCATCGATGTGCGGGTGAGCGATCTCGCCACACGCTGGCGGTTCGAGGTCGAGGACACCGGGCCGGGGATCCCGCCGGGCGAGGAGATGCGGATCTTCTTGCCGTACGTGCAGCTCGGCCGCGGCACTGGCGGGCTCGGGCTCGGGCTCGCGACGGTGAGCCGGCTGGTCCACGCGCACGGCGGCGAGGTCGGTGTGGTGGCGCCACCCGGGCGAGGTTGCACGTTCTGGTTCGAGCTGCCCAAGCCGGGGGGCGAGCCGGTCAGTGCAGCATCAGCACGACCATCGTCATCACGAGCCCACAGATCAGCGTCGTCCACATGATGACGTGTAGGGGGATGGTCCACGACTCGACGGGGGGCTTGCCCATGGCCCCGTCCGTAGCAGCCGGCGTGCCTGCCGCGCCGCACCCCTGCGAGGGCGAGAAATCGCGCCCACGGCGCCACCTGCAGGCGAGGAACGCAAGCTATGCGTCGCTGCGCGGGTCGGCGCAAGGAATGCGCGAACCGATCCGGGTGCGCCTCCGAAACCCGCGCGCTCGGCGCAACTCGCGCGGCACGTGGCTTGCGGTAGCCCCGCGGCGATGGCCGACGATAGATTGCGCTACGACGATGCGATCGTTCGAAAGTTCGTAACCGCAACGATCGCGTGGGGCGCGATCGGCATGCTGGTCGGGCTGTGGTGCGCGCTCCAGCTCGCGCTGCCCAGCCTCAACTTCGGGCCGTACTTCACGTTCGGCCGGCTGCGACCGCTGCACACCAACGCGGTCATCTTCGCGTTCGCGGGCAACGCGATCTTTGCGGCCGTCTACTACTCGTCGCAGCGCTTGCTCAAGGCGCGGCCGATCGACTGGCTGTCCAAGTTCCACTTCTGGGGCTGGCAGCTGATCATCCTCGGCGCGGCGATCACGCTGCCGCTCGGGTTCACGCAGGGCAAGGAGTACGCCGAGCTCGAGTGGCCGCTCGACCTCGCGATCGCGGTGGTGTGGGTCGGCTTCGCGGTGAACTTCTTCGCGATGGTGCGCGAGCGCCGCGAGCGCCACCTCTATGTCGCGCTGTGGTTCTACATCGCCTCGATCGTCACGATCGCGATCCTCCACATCTTCAACAACCTCGTGATCCCCGCGGGGCTGTTCAAGAGCTACTCGATCTTCGCCGGCGTCCAGGACGCCTTCGTGCAGTGGTGGTACGGGCACAATGCGGTCGCGTTCGTGCTCACCACGCCGTTCCTCGGGCTCATGTACTACTTCCTGCCCAAGGCGGCCGAGCGCCCGGTGTTCAGCTACCGGCTCTCGCACCTGCACTGCTGGTCGCTGGACTTCATCTACATCTCGGCCGGGCCGCACCCCCTCCACTACACGGCGCTGCCGCAGTGGGCATCGACGCTCGGCATGATCTTCAGCGTCATGCTGTGGATGCCGTCGTGGGGCGGCATGATCAACGGCC
>JBQCJR010000828.1:0-5626 GCA_051952595.1 Kofleriaceae bacterium | reverse complement strand
GTACTACGATCCGATCGCGATCGCCGCGCGCAAGCTGTACGCGATCCGCCGGCGCAGTCGCCCGCTGGCGAAGGCCAAGGCGATCTCCGGCGACGGCAAGGGGACGGGCGAGCCATGAGCGAGCTCGAGCTCAAGCGGATCTCGCGCGACGGGATCCCACACGCGCTGTCCAAGGCGGAGCGCTACCGGCTGCTCGACGATCCGGCGCAGGCCGAGAGCATCTACCGCGACGTGCTCGCGGTGGCGCCCGACAACCAGACCGCGCTGCGCGGCCTGATCCTCGCGCTCACCGACCAGCTCGACACCCCCCACACCGCCGTCGACGCCGGGCGCGAGGCGCGGGCGCAGATCGATCAGCTCGACGACGAGTACGAGCGCGCCTACTTCACCGGCATCGTGTTCGAGCGCGAGACTCGGGTCTACCTCGAGCGGCCGAACGTGGTGCGCTCGGCGGCGTACGTGGGGTTCCGCAACGCGATGGAGTGGTACGAGCACGCCGAGCGGCTGCGCCCCGGGAACGTCGACGCGATCCTGCGCTGGAACGGCTGCGTGCGCGCGATCGCGCGCGAGCGGCTCGAGCCCGAGGCGCGCGAGGCGGAGCTACCGCTCGAGTAGGCGAGTAGCGTGGTGCCCTGCGCTCAGCGTGCGAGCGGCCAGATCCGCTGCTCGCCCTCGGCGTCCTCGGTGAACACCCAGCGGTCATCGGGCGAGAGGTCGATCCGGGTGATCGGCGCGCGATGCAGCGACTCGACGCGCTCGCTCGGCGCCGCGTCGATCGAGCGGATCATCACGTCGCCGTCGTCGAACCCGAACAGCACGCGGGTTCCGTCGTGGGTGAACGCGATTGGCCCACTCGCGACCTTTGGCAGCGGCCACGATCGTCCAGAGCCTTGCCGCTTGCCCGCCGGCCGGAACTGCCACACCCGCGTCGGCGTCGGCGCGAGCGACCACAGCTCCCCGAAGTACTCGCGCTTGCACTGGATGTTCCGGTCGGTCTCGCACGTCGGCGGGATCTCGTACCCCGCGTAGGTGTGCATCACGTCGCGGCCCGGCTCCTCCGCGGGCGGCGGCGACTGCACGTCCGCGCGCCGCCACCACAACGCCACGTGCGTCCCGCTCGGGGATCCGACCGCCTGCCAGTACTCGTGCTCCAGCTGCGGCCCCGGCCGCGGCGGCGTCCCCGCGTCCAGCTCGGCCAGCACCTGCCGCTTCGCGTCGCGCACGACCAGCGTCTGCGGCTTCATGTCGAGCACGAGCGGCGACGGTGGCGGGGCCAGGGGCGGCAACGGTGAGGCGGAGATCGTGCGCGTCGCGACGTCGAGCTGCAACCGTTGGCCATCGCGCTCGAGCGACGCGATGCTGTTCGCCGCCCACCCGCGGAACCGCGTCGTCCCCTCGACCGGCAACACGCGCAGCTTGCCTCGATCGAGGACCGCGAGCCGGATCTGCCCGTTCTCGATGTATGCGATCGTGTCGTCGTCCTCGGTGTACGCGATGCGGTCGACGTCGCCGGGCACATCGAGCGACCCGAGTTGCGTGCTGTTCTTGGCGTCGATCACGCGCAGCCGCCTCACCAGGCGACCGCGGATCTTGAGGAAGCGTTTGAGGAGCACGCGCTGCCCATTCGGAGAGATGGCAAAGCGGCTCCACTCGGTGCTCAGCCTCGAGATGGCGCCACTCGTGAGCTCGAGCCTGTACAGGCCCTTGCCGGTCGAGACGATTGCCACCGGGGCACGCAGCGCGACCTGTACCCGAACCCACTTCTGGGCGGCCTTGGTCACGACGGTGACTTCATTCGATGCGCGGTCCCATCGCACGAGCCCGCTCCGGCGAAGCCACCACACCTGGCTGCCGTCGTCGGACTCCGCGACATCGAGGGCAGATCGGTCGTACGGCTCGATCGGCGCCCTCGGCGAGCCGGCCACAGCTTTCTGCTGCGCCAGATCGATCACCACCGGCGCTCCGCTGGACGCGAGCAAGCGGGTCCCGTCGCGCGAGAACCGATGCGGCCGCGCCAGCTTCACCTCGAACTGTGGACGTGTGTAAGGCGCGGGACGCACGCCCATCGGATCAAAGCTGCCGCCCGCCAGCCATCTACCGTCCGCGGAGACCACCGCGTTCAAGAACGGCTCCCGCTCTTTCGTGAACCCGAGCCGCTCGAGCAGCCTGCCGTGCTCGAGCTCCCAGATCTTGATCTCGTCGCGATCCACGGCGAACGCGCGCTTCGCGCCGACCCGGACCACAAAGTCTCCGACCCAACCAGGTACCAGTCGCAGCCGCGGCTCGCCGATCCGGAGCACCTCGCCGCTCGCGCTGGTCTTCTCCGAGGTGACCACGACCTCCGGCGCGCCGGGAATCACCAGCGGCGCCGCTGGCGCGGGCGCTGGCACGCCGGCATCACGTTCAGGCAGTGCAGGCCGAGGAGGCGGCTGCACCTCCGGCTCCTCGCGTCGCCCACCACATCCGAAGGCGATCGCGAGCACGCCGATCCACAGGGCGCACCTCATTTCTTGTCCAGCATGGGGAGCATCTGCGTTGGCGGCGCGAGCGGATGTGGACCCGCGAACGGCGGCTTCACCGTCTGCGGCAAGGACGACGATCGCACTTGCTTGCCGTCCACGACCTCCGGCAGCCGGTTCTCCGGGCTCGCGCGGTTCTTCCGCATGTTGACCGCCGAGCGCCCGCCGGGGATCAGGTCCGTGTATCCCTGGATGAAGTCGAAGTGCATCGTGTCTCCAAAGGCCGAGCCCGGGCTGATGCCGTAGCGAGCGAGCATCGCGACCACGTCGCCGTTGAATACCGCCCGGGGATGCTTCGCGGTCCCGGGATCCTTGTACTCGTCATCGCGCACGAAGCCGTGCTCCAGGAACTGCATGATGGACGCTTCCTCCACCTTGCGATCCGCCTCGAGCGCGCCGGTCTTCTTGTTGCGATGGTGCGTGCCGAACACGCGCGCCGGGTCCGCGAAGTTCGCGTGGACCTTGTGAAGAATCGCCAGCTCCTTCGCGCGCTCGGTTGCGGACATCTGCTTGGTGGGATTCCTGTCAATCTCTTCTTGCACCTCTGCCTGAAAACCGCCGAAGTGGTTCTGCAGAACCTTCGCCACGACGGGCTTTGCAGCCTCGATCTCGTCGCTGAGCGCCTCCATCTCGCGGCTCAGCGCCGGATCCCCTGGCGAAGCCGTGAGCTTGCGCTCTACTTGCACGAGGCGCGCCTCGTGCTCCTTCTGCTCGAAGTATCGCTGCCGCATCTCTCGCAAATCCTCCATCGCCTCCTTCCCCAGCAGGTTATCGCCCTTGAACCGCTGCGAGGTCGCCGAGATCTCCGAGAACTGTGCCTTCAAGGACCGCTGGAGCGCGGCGTCGGCGCGCTGCTGGTCCAGCGTGGCGGGCGCGCCGGCGGTGCGTCGGCCCATCGCCTCGACCGCCTTCTCGTCGACCGAGATCGTCGTGCGCGAGGGGGCGCTGCCCTTGGTCCGGTCGCGGCCGAGCTTGCCGAGCATGTAGCTGTTCACGCCGTAGCCCTCGTCGCCCGGTCCCTTGAGGTTCGGGTTGTCCGCGGCGTGGAGATCGAACGACAGGCCAAGCGCGTGGCCGAGATAGCCGACCCCGGTCTGCTGCTGGTGCAGGTCGCGCATCCCGAACCCGACGCTCGACACGGGAATCGTGTAGCCGGGGTGCTCCTTCTCGAACGCCTTGCGCGCGGCCTCGAACCGCTCCCGCGTGTCACTCGACAGCATCATCGCGTGTGGATTCGGCAGCTTCGTCCCGTCGCGCTTCCCGATCGTGCCCGTGCCCTCGACGGGCGCGATGCCACGGAAGTGCTGCTTCACCTTGTCGGCCGAGCCGGTCAGATCGACGACATCGTGCATCAGGTTCGCGCGCGCGGCGGTCTGTCCATCGGCGCGCCGGATCGTCGCCCCATCGGGCATCGCGACGGTCTGCTTGGGCCGACGCGCGTGGTACTTCGCCTCGACCTCCGCGCGGATCTCCTGCTCGCGCTGGTCGCGCGTTGTATCCCACACGGCGTCGAGCCCCTGCACCATCGGATCCATCCACGCCGCGCTCGACGTGTCCCCGCGCTTCGTGCGGGCGGTCTTGCGCATGCGCGCAAGCGTCGCGTTCCGGTTCGCGGCGAGCTTCCCGAGCTTCGCGTCGTTGCGGATCGCGGCCTGGACCGAGGCCTCCGAAACGTCGTCGGCGTATGGCCCGTCGATCGACTTCTGGATCCGCGCATCGAGCCTGTCGATCCAGCCAATGTCGTACGGATCCGATGGATCATCGGTCGCCTCGCGAACCTTCTGCCAGTCGTGCCGCTGCTTCTTCGGCGGCGCTGGCTTGGACTTCTTCGCGGATCTCGACGGCGCAGACGAGGGCGGCGCCGCCTGCGTTCCCCCCGGTGTCGACGACTGCCTCTGCGCCGGCGCGCTCGTCGCACCACCTGGCGCTGCATTCGCGAGTTGCAGCGACACCGGCGAGTCCGCATAGTTCCCCACCGCATCGACGATCGCGTCCAGTGATGGAGCGACCGCCAGCGCATCGAAGATGACGTCTGGACTCCCGCCGCCGAGCTGCGCGCTTCCCCCGAGGTCCTCGCTCGGCCTCGCACCACGATGTGGGTCCGGATCGACGGTCATTCCACGGCTGCGACGCTCGTACAGATACCCCAATGTCCCCTCCTCGCCCCCGGCTCCTCCGAGCCACGCTTCGATCGATGTGCGGCGCCGCGCGAGGTTCGCACACCACATCGTGAGCGGCCACTCGATCGCGGCACGTGCACCCCGAGCGGATGCACCGGTAACGTCACCCGGCCCTACGGATGAAGGTTACCGAGCTCGCGGGATGCCGCGATCGCTACGACGCCGGCTGCGGACGGCGCTCGCGCACCGGCACGATCGTCGCGCGGACCAGGAACGGCGCGGGATCGACGTAGCGCGTCTGCGTGTGATCGCCGCGCTGATCGCGGCGCACGGGGATCTCGAGCGAGAAGTGGAGGTGCGGCGCCGCGGAGTACACCGCGGTCGCGCCGAGCGTGCCGACGTACTGGCCGGCATCAACGCGCGAGCCGACGCGCAGCTCCTCGGCGACCTCGTCGAGGTGCATGTAGGCGGTGAGCGTGCCGTCCTCGTGCTGGATCCGCACGTAGCGGCCGCTGCGGCCGTCGCGGCCGAGCTCGGCGCGCTCGACCCGGACGACGGTGCCGCTGGCGACCGAGACGATCGGCCGGCCGCGCGGGCCGTCGAGATCGACGCCGCAGTGGCCCTCGCCGCACTCGGCGCGCTCGATCCCGGCGCGCTCGGCGCCGAAGTGGCGGCTGACCCGCGCGGGCATGTGCTCGGCGCTCGCCGCGACGGGGTGGATCCAGGCGGCGAGCGAGGGGAACTCGTCGTCGATCCGGCGCTCGCCGCCGCCGAGATCGATCATCGGGATCGCGTGGCGGGCCTCGGCCTCGGTCTCGACCCGCGCGGGGCGCGCGGGCACCAGCTCGCGGGCGGCGATCGCGTTGCGGCTCGCGACCGGATCGTCGGTGTCGAGCGCGACGCCGGGCGGCGGATCGAGCGTCGCGGGCGCGGGCGCGGCGCCGGCCCACCCGACGAGCGCGATCGCCGCCAGCGACGAGCCGAGCG
>JBQCJR010000827.1:0-5205 GCA_051952595.1 Kofleriaceae bacterium | reverse complement strand
GTCGAGGTCGCGGTGCTCGGCATCGGTGGTGCCGGCACGGGCGCGGCGTTCGGCGCGGCCGCGGGACCCGGAACCGGCGAAGGCGCGGGCGCGGCGATAGGTGCGGGCGCGGGAGCCAGCACAGGCGCGGGCGCGCTTGACGGCACGGGCACCGGCGGCGCCGCGGCCAAGACCGGCGCGCGCGTGGGCCCGGGATCGCGCGCGTCGTCGCGCAGCACCCGCGCTGCCAGCACGCACAACAAGATCCCGATCACCGCGCCGCCGATCCAGATCGCGCGGCGGCGGCGCGACTGCGGGGCGATCTGATCGGTCGCCAGCTCGGCCTCGCGACCGCGCGGGGCGGGCGCCGGATCGATCCGCACCAGGGACGCCAGCGGAGGTGGCGGCTCGAGCTCTGCCATCGGTATCGATGGTCCGATCGATGCCGCCGTGGGTCCAGGCGCCGTGACCTCGACCATCGAGAGCGTCGGTGCGGACCCGCTCACCGAAGCCTCGTCCGCGGGGAGGAGGACGTTCGGCGGCGGCGTGCTCGCGCTCGGTGTGCGCGCCCATGGGAGCACGACGTCGAGGGCCCGCGCGGCGGCCTCTCGGTCGCGCTCGATCAGATCCAGCAGCTCGCGTGCGGCCTTCGCGCTTGGCATCCGCGCGTCGCGCGACTTGGCCATCAGGGCGCGCGTGAACGCCTCGAGCAGCGGATCGACCTCGAGCATCGGTGCGCGGATGCCCATCGCCGGCGTGGGCAGCGACAGGTTCGCGCGCGCGACCTCGACGCCATCGCCATCGAACGGCATCCGTCCGGTGAGCATCTCGTAGCAGATCACCCCGAGCGCGAAGAGATCGATCCGGTGATCGATCTCCTTGCCGGTCGCGTGCTCGGGGGCCATGTAGTGCGGCGTGCCGAGCACCAGGCCGGCGGTGGTGAGCCGCGGCCGATCCGTGGTCGCGAGGGTGTCCTCGAGCGAGATCGCGATCCCGAAATCGAGGATCCGCGGGGTCTCCGCGCCGTACGTGTCGCGCTCGACGATCACGTTCTCCGGCTTGAAGTCGCGGTGGATCAGGCCGCGCTCGTGCGCGTGGTGGAGGCCATCACACAGCTGCTGGACCAGCCGCAGCACGCGCGCCGCGGGCAGCGGGGCCTCGTCGTGGATGAGGTCGGCGAGCGTCGGGCCCGACCCGTACTCCATCACCAGGTAGCCCAGGCCCACGGGGGTGGTGCCGCCGTCGACCACACCCACCACGTTGGGGTGGTGCAGCGTGCCGGCGAGCTCGGCCTCGCGATCGAACCGGCGGAGGAACTTCTCGTGCTGGACCATCCGCGGGTGGAGCACCTTGACCGCGAATGGCCGGCCCACCTTGACGTGCTCGGCGCGGAACACCGTGCCCATCGCGCCCTCGCCGAGCCGCGGGCCGATGCGATAACGCGCCGCCAGGACCTGACCGATCAAGCGATCGAGACTGGTGCTGGCGCGGCCCATGCCGTCAGAATAGAGCGTCAGCGCGCAAACGCGCGCAAGCGCTCAGTGAGGGCCCGGTTACAAAAAAGTGAGTTTGCGTAATCTTCTGATTCATCCCGTGGTCGGAGGTGCGACCCGGGACTACAGCGACTTGCCGATCAGCTCGAAATCCGACGTGGCCGCGTAGCCGCGCACCATCACGTGCACCGGCGCCGGCTGGGCGAGCGTGACCTCACACAGCTCGTTCGAGCCGGTCTTGTACGGCCGGCAGTCGAACGTGCTGGTGGTCGGCGCGTTGCCGACGCGCACGTAGAGGTCCGCGTCGTTCGTGCCGGTCAGCGCGAACTGGTACGTGCCGGCGGCGAGCGTCGGGGTGGTCCACGCGCGGGACTCGCCGCGCTTCACGGTGCCGCGGTCGTCGATCCCGCCCCACGCCTGCGGCTGGCCGCCGCCGCCCGGCGTGAACACGTTGTCCTGCTCGCCCGAGACCAGGATGACCTGGCTGCTGTCCACGCCGCGGAAGATCTGCTCGTAGGTCTTGGGCTCCTTGTAAGCGAGCAGGCCGCGGAACATCGCCATCGTCGCGCCCGACATCGACGAGAAGAACGCCGGCATCGCGTTGTTGACGATGTCGATGTACTTGAAGCCGGTGGTGTCGTCGGGGTTGACCGACTTGTGCGCGCGGTTGAGCGCGTCGTCGACGTACGCGAAGGTGTCGCAGCCGTTCATGAACACCACCACGTACTGGCCGCGGACCCACCGCCCGGCGCTCGCGAGCGCGCGCACGTTGGTGCCGAGCCCGGCGTGGCCGTTGTAGACGATGAAGTCGGCGCGGGCCGACGAGGCCTCGTAGCGGCTGCGGAACGCGGTCTGGCCGAGGCCGACCCGCACGTTATCGGTGAGCAGCGCGACGACGCGGACCTTGCGGCCATCGGCCAGGGTCGCGCGGAGCTCGACGTCCGGCGTGCCGACGCCCGGGCTCGCCGGCAGCGACGCGGGCACGGTGGTGAGCTGCGCACCGGAGAGCTCGCGCTTCATCGCGGCGACGAAGTCGTTGTAGGCGCGGATCCCGGCGTCCGAGGCGGTGGTCGCGCCATCCTCGTACTTGCCGAAAACCGCGAGGACCTCGAGCGTGCCGTCCTCCCAGACCTTGTCGTACTCGGGGAACTTGCCGGTGGTCTGGATCGGGCTCGGGGTCACCGTGGCGACCGGGCGATCGACGTCCGCCGCGTCGAGCCGGCAGCCCGACGCCTTCGGGCGGTAGTAGTAGAACATGCTGCCGGCGTCGACGTCGTGCGCGCCGAAGTCGACGCAGCCGTGGCCGTACTTCTCGGCGAACGCCGCCTGACCGGCGGAGGAGATGTCGAGCGGGAGCTGGAGCTCGTGGGTCTCGGGCACCGCGCTGCGCTTGCCCCACGCGACCGGCAGCTTGGCGGTGTACCTGATCTGGGTCCGGCCGCCCACGGTCGACTTGCGGACGTTCGAGATCACGACCTTGTCGACGCGGCCGACCGAGTTGAAGTGGTTGAGCTGGCCCACCGTGTAGAGCAGCTGGTCCTGGATCGTCGTGGTGTCGTTCCACGACGAGTCGGTGATCAGCGTGCCCTCGAACGTGAAGTCGACGAACACCGCGAGCGCGCTCGCGTCGGTCTTGCCGTCCTCCGACTTGATCGCCTCGCCGTCGTACAGCTCGGCGCTATCGGTGCACGCGGGAGCCGCCAGGGCGGCGGACATCAGATAAGCCAGTCGCTTCATGGCGCGGCCCAAGAGCAAGGCCGGTGCCGCGCGCGCTGGCCGCTAATAGCGGGAGATCACGAGTCGCGCGCCGCAACTCGAGTAGCCACGGCCGCTCAATTTGCCGTCAGGTTGCAGGTGCCGGTCACGTGGTCGAGCTCGCCGTCGAACCCGTTCTCGCATAGCCGCTCCGGATCGGCCGACAGGTCGCCGGGCCACAGCTCGAGCTCGTCCACGATCACGCCGGGCATCATCAGGCTGACGCCGTCGCTCCCACCGGCGTAGATGTCGCCCCCGTTGATCGGGATCACCGTGGGCCCGCGGCCGTTGACGTAGACCGAGATCGAGGTCGTGGAGGTGCCGCTGCGCCGCTCGGTGATCACGACGCTGTTGCGGCCGCCGGGCAGTGGGACCGACCCGTTGGACGGGAAGGTCTGCGACGAGCCGTTGGCGAAGATCGCGAGCTGGCCGGGCCGGTAGGTGATCCGGATCCCGCAGGTCGCCGGGGCCGCGGAGCCGCAGTTGTACGTCGAGTCCCACACGATGCCCTCGTTCGTGCCGTCGACCCAGAACGACAGCGAGCGGCTGGGCTGTGCGGCGGCCGCCTCGCGGAACCCGGAGGTGTACCGGAGCGTGCCGGCGGTCAGGACCGCGGCCATGCCGGTCCTGCCGGGGACAAACGTCGCGCTGCCCTCCAGGAAGAACGGCAGCCGCCACGCGCCGGTATCGACCACGCCGGTCTCGAAGTCGAGCTCGATCCCGGGGCGGAACGGCAGGCAGCTGCCGCCGCTCAGCGTGCCGCGCGCGCTGCGCGTGCACACCTCTTCGTTCGAGAGCGCGAGGTTGTAGAACCGCAGATCGTCGAGGTCGAGCTTCCCGAGCGGCCCGACGACCAGCGTGCTCTGACCCTCGCCGAACGCGGCGTTGCCGGTGGTGGTGACGGAGATCGCCAGCTTGCCATCGATGAGCACCTCGATCGGCTTGGCCGGCGCGGTGGTCCGCAGCGCGACGTGGACCCAGCGATTGATCTGGATCCGCGCCTGGCCGGTGAACCGCTGGCCGCCCGAGAACGCGTCGAGCCGCAGCGTCGGGCCCTCCATCGCCAGGCGGAACCCGCCCTCCATCCCGTTCGGGTTCGAGATCAGGTTGGTGGTCAGCGCGCTCTCGGTCGCGCGGATCCAGAACGTCATCGTGTACGCGCCGCTCGGCGACGACTGGAGCGGCCGCTCGCTGCCGGGGTACTTCATCTCGGGAGCGTTGCCGATCGCCGTGCCGGCCCAGCCGCCGACCACGCTGTCGGGCGGGATCGACTCGGCGCCGTCGACCGTGAGCGCGGGCACCTGGGAGAGCAGGCTGGTGTTGTGGGTCGCGCCCTGCTCCCACGGATAGTGGAGCACCAGGCCGGGGCGGGCGGTCCAGGTCGCGGTCGCCGAGCCGACGTTGCCGGCGGCGTCGCGGCCGCGCACCACGAGCTTGGACGCGACGTCGTACGTGGTCCGCACGGGGTACGGGCTGGTGCACGCCACGAACGCGCCGCTGTTCAGCGAGCACTCGACCCCGGTCGCGCCGGTGACCGTGAACGCGAAGTCGAAGTAGTCGACCGGCCACTCCGCGGGCGGGGCCGAGGTGATCGTCGCGACCGGCGCCACGGTGTCGATCGCGAACGTCGTGGCCGCGCTGCCGGTGTTGGTCGCCGCGTCGGTCGCCCGCACGGTGATCGTGTGGCTGCCGTCGGCGAGCGCGCCGGGCGCGAACGGCGACGCGCACGGGGCGAACGCGCCGCTATCGACCCGGCACTCGATCGAGGTCGCGCCGCCGGCCACGGTGAACCCCACCGACGGCGACGGATTGTTCGACAGCGCCGGCGGCACGCTGGTCAGCGTCACCGTCGGCGGCGTGACGTCGACCGTCCAGGCGTACGTCACGGGAGGCGACTGGTTGCCGACCGGGTCCGTCGCGCGAACCCGGAACGTGCGCGCGCCCTCCGTGACGGTGGTGGTCCACGGCGAGGTGCACG
>JBQCJR010000826.1:0-22576 GCA_051952595.1 Kofleriaceae bacterium | reverse complement strand
TGCCCGGCGCGGACACCCGGCCCGGCATCGGCTACGGCGTGCTCGGGCGGCTCGGGTTCCGGTGGTCGGTCGTGCCGTGGATGATCCTCGACGGCAGCATCAACTATCAAAACGACTTCGGCGAGATCGCGAAGGCCGCGAAGCTCGATGCGGTCGTGCAATGGGACATCCGGCTCGGTGCCTAGGTGTTCGTGCCCTGGGGCGCGCTGGCCTGCCGCGCCTTCGGAGCGTTCTGTGACTAAGCGGCCCGCAGGAGGAATGTCCGTCATGAAGCGAGCCAGTGGAGTCGTCGTCGCGACGGTGGTGCTCACCGCCGCGATCGCGCGGGCCCAGACACCGGGGCCCGATCCTTCGCCCCCGACGCCGCCGACGCCCCCGAGCAACGGCAGCGGCAGCGGCAACGGCAACGGCAGCGGCAGCGGCGATGCCGGTCCGGGCGCGGGCGGCGACGTGCCGAGCGGCGCGGACACCACGCCCGACGGGACCACCGGGACCACCGGCGACACACCGCCGCTGCCGCCGGAGTTCGGTGACCCCTACACCCCCGTGCCCCACGATCGCGCCCCGGCCAGGCCCGAGAAGCCCGAGCCCCCGAGGCCGCCGATCTCGATGCCCGAGGTGCTGACCACGCCGACCGGCTGGCTGCTGCCCGCCGCGGTGCTGTACTCGAAGACCTCGCTCGACACCGGCGGCGGCGTGACGTCGGATACCCGCGTCGGCCTCGGCGACGTCGCCGAGTTCGGCATCGCGACCACCGATCAGGTCCGCGAGCGCCTCGACCCCGCGGACGTCCGCGCGTCGCGGATCCAGCCGTACGTCACCGCGTCGTTCCGGCTCGGCGTCGCGGAGAACCGGCTGTTCGCCCACCAGCCCGGCGTGACGCTCGGGTTCCGCAAGTCGTTCGAGCGCAACCACGATGGGTTCAAGACCCGGATCGCCGAGCTCACGCTGGTCGCCAGCAAGCACCTCGGCAAGCGCGCGGCGATCCACATCGGCGGCGCGTTCTGGGACGCCTCGCTCGAGGGCGTGCTCGATCGCGAGGAGGGCGCGGAGCGGCGCGAGATCACGCTGCACGGCATGGACGACCTGCGCAAGCAGGTCCGCGCGTTCGGCGGCATCGAGGTCCGGCCGCTGCCGCGCTCGCAGATCCTCGTCGATCTCGGGTGGGCGCCCGAGTTCTGCTACCACTGCCCGGTGAGCCCCGAGCGGCTCGCCGAGGGCGTCAGCCCGGACGCCAACCGGATCCGGCTGCGCCCGACGCTGTCGTGGGGCGTGCGCTACGAAGTGGCGCAGTGGATGCGGCTCGAGTCCGGCGTCCGCGTGCCCGACATCGCCGAGGCGAACCTGCTCGACGCCCAGATCTTCGGCCAGATCACGTTCACGTCGTGGGCGCTGCGCCGCGGGGTCGACAGCCTCAAGTAAGCCATGCGCGCGCTCACGCTGCTCGTCGCGATCGGGTGTGCGGCCATGCCGCGCGCCGCCGGGGCCGATCCGGCGACCGCGCGCGTGCTGACCGCGCCGACCGCCTGGGTGCCGGCGCCGGGCTCGGTGACGGCGACGCTGGGCCTCGACCACCGCGCCGATGGCAGCGCGCTGGTCAGTTACGGGCTTGGTGGGCTGGCCGCGATCGAGCTCGGCAGCGATACCGACGTGCGGACCTGCACGCAGTGCGACGAGCCGCCCGAGGCGCGCTGGTTCGGCCGCGCGGCGTTCCGGCTCGGCGCGCACCAGGACGCGTGGTTCCGCGGCATGCCCGCGCTCGCGCTCGGCCTGCGCAACACGTTCGCCACCCGCGGTTTCGGGCCGTTCGAGCGTCCGCGGGTCACCGAAGCGTACGCGGTGGCGAGCCGCGCGATCGGCCGGCTGACCGTGCACGCGGGCGCGTCGCTGATCACCGCCGGCTACGCCGACCAGGAGCTCTCGCCGCGGCTGCGCCCGCTCGCTGGGATCGAGTACATCCCGCCGCAGTTCCCGCGCACGTCGCTGGTGGCCGACCTCGCGTGGACCGCGCGGCTCGAGGAGGACCCGGTGCTCGATCGCCGCGGCCCACGCCTCGAATGGGTCGGTGGGCTCGGCGTGCGCTACCAGGCGCTGGCGTGGTCCGCGATCGAGCTCGCGGTGCGCACGCGCGAGGACGACGGGCTGTCGGGCAGCACGGTGCTGATCCGCCTGCACGCCACGTCTGCGGCGCCGTGATCGACGAGAACCTCGCAGCGCGAAGATGTGGCACGGGACTTGAGCCCCCGGGCCCGGCCATCTAACCTGCACGCGATGCATGGGGGCATCGAGTGGCTTGTAGATGCCCACGGTTGCACGCCGGCGAAGCTGCGCGACCGTGCGTGCGTCGTCGCGTTGCTCGATCGGATCGTCGCCGCGATGGATCTCCACGTGGTGTCGACCGCGATCCACGTGTTCCCCGGCCCCGGCGGGGTGACCGCGCTGTACCTGCTCGCTGAATCGCACCTCGCGATCCACACGTTCCCCGAGTCCGGCACCGCGACGCTCAACGCGTACTGCTGCACGCCGCGCGCCGCCGCTGCGTGGCGCGCGCTGTTCGACGAGCTGCTCGACGCGCGCGAGGTCGTGGTGTCCGAGCACGTGCGAGGGCGCGCGCCGTGAAGGTCGGCTGCCCGACCTGCGGGGCCGAGGTCGAGTTCCGCTACGACGACTCGTTCGTGCGGATCTGCGGCTCGTGCCGCTCGGCGGTGCTGCGCAGCGATCGCGGGATCGAGACGCTCGGCAAGCTGGCCGACCTCGTGCCGATCGACTCGCCGCTCCGGCTGTTCGCCGAGGGCAGGTACCGCAACGTGCCGTTCCTGCTGGTCGGCATGGCGCAGCTCGCGCACCCGGCCGGCGGCGTGTGGCAGGAGTGGTACGCCAAGCTCGACGGCGGCCAGTGGGCGTGGGTGTCCGAGGCGCAGGGCCGCTGCTACGTGACGTTCGAGCGCCACGGCGTGGCGATCCCGCGGTTCGAGGAGCTGTTCCCCGGCGCGACGATGCCGATCGGCGATCGCTGGTACACCGTCGGCGAGCTCGGCGACGCGCGCTACGCCTCGGCGGCCGGCGAGATCCCGTACCGGCTCGATCCGACCGCGCGGTTCCGGTTCGCCGATCTGTCCGATGGCCAGGGCGGGTTCGCGACGATCGACTACAACGACGGCAGCGAGCCGCCGATGCTGTACGTCGGCCAGCAGGTCGCCGTCGGCGAGCTCGGGCTGTTCGGCGGCGAAGCGCCCACCGCGGCGCCGCGCGCGCAGCAGGGCCACCGCCTCGCGTGCCCGAGCTGCGGCGGCTCGCTCGAGCTGCGCGCGCCGGATCAGACGCTGCGCGTCGCGTGCCCGTACTGCAACCACCTGATCAGCGTCGAAGGTGGAAAGCTCGCGGTGCTCGGCGCGCTGCTGCGCAAGGCCAAGACGGCGATCCCGCTCGGCACGAAGGGCACGTTCCTCGACGGAGAGCTCACGGTGATCGGCTACCTGGAGCGCACCGCCGGGATCGAAGGCACGTGGTACCCGTTCGACGAGTACCTGCTGTACGCACCCGGCGTCGGGTTCCGCTGGCTGGTGTGCTCCGACGGCCACTGGAGCTACGTCCAGCCGATCGCGCCGGGCGCCGTCCAGACCTCGCCGGTCCGCTACGACGGCGTCGCGTTCGACACGTTCCAGATGGCGCAACTGCGCGTCGAGAAGGTGCTCGGCGAGTTCTACTGGCAGGTCGCGGTGGGCGAGCAGGTACACGCCACGGACTACATCGCGCCGCCGGCGATGCTGTCTTGCGAGACCAGCGAGTCCGAGCAGACCTGGTCGCTCTCGACGTACATGACCACCAAGGAGGTCGCGGCCGCGCTGCGGCTGCCCGACCTCCTGCGGATCCCGCCGGTCGGCGTCGCGCCGAACCAGCCATACCCGCTGCACGGCGTGGGCAAGATCGGCGCCGTGGTCTGCATCGCGATGTGCGTCGCGGGGATCGCGCGGGTGGCGACCGCCGATCGCACGCGCAAGCACCTCGAGGTGTTCAGCGTGCCCGGCCACGCGCCGTCGGTCGAGCAGCCCGCCTCGGCGAAGCTGCCGCCGCTGCCGTCGGAGACCCCGGGCGCCGACGCGCCCGCCGAGGTGCCGGCCAACGTCGCGTTCTCGAAGCCGTTCATGCTCGAGCCCGGCAAGAACATCGCGATCGAGCTCGACGCGCCGCTCGACAACTCGTGGCTCTACGCCGCGGTGGACCTGGTCAACGAGGCGACCGGCGCGGTGGTGAGCTACGACGCGAACCTCGAGTACTACGCCGGCTACACCGACGGCGAATCCTGGAGCGAGGGCTCGCGGTCCTCGACGCAGTTCCTGTCGCCGATGGAGCTCGGGCAGTACGTGCTGCGGGTCGAGACCCAGCAGGGCGGCACGCAGCCGATCTCGTTGACCGCCACGGTGACCCAGGACGTGTTCCGGCCGCTCCAGTGGGGCATCGCCGCCGGCGTGGTGTTCGCGATGTTCGGGCTGATCGCGGTGCACGCGGCGCGGTTCCGGAAGGCGCGGTGGGACAACAGCAGCCTCGGCAACCCCTCGGTGGGGTGGAGCGGCGGCGGTGGCGACGACGATGATGACTCCAGCTCGTGGAGCGACGATGACTGAGCCACGCAAGCCCGCCTCGTCCGATCGTCCACGCGTGCCGCGGCCGCGGTTCGCGCGCGTGACCCTGGTGTTCGCCGCGTTCGGCGCGCTGGTGATCGGCGCCTACAGCGCGTTCGCGTTCACCGGCCGCGAGCTCGGCACACCCGCGCGCGACGAGGTCCCGGCGAGCGTCCGGTCATCGCCCGGCGGCTACCGCAGCTACCACTTCTGGCACAGCGGCTATCACGGAGGTAAGTGATGAAGATCAACCAAATCAGCGACGCCCTGGTGTCGTCCAGCGTGTTCGCCGGCATCGGCCTCGCGGTGTTCGCGATCGCGTTCTACTTGATGGTGAAGGTGACGCCGTTCTCGATCCGCAAGGAGATCGAGGAGGATCAGAACACGGCGCTCGCGATCATCATGGCCGGCGTGATCATCGGGATCTCGCTGATCATCTCCGCGGCGATCGGTGGCTGACGCCGGCGCGCCCCCGCTGCGCGCCGGCGCGTTGTACATCAACGTGCTGGTCGTCGCGACGTGCGGGTTGGTCTACGAGCTGCTCGCCGGGACCCTCGGCAGCTACTTGCTCGGCGACTCGGTCACCCAGTTCTCGCTGGTGATCGGGCTGTACCTGTCGGCGATGGGCGTCGGCGCGTGGCTATCGCGCCGGCTCGAGCGCGACCTGGCGCGCCGGTTCCTCGAGGTCGAGCTCGCCGTCGCCGTGATCGGCGGGCTGTCCGCGCCGGTGCTGTTCCTCGCGTTCGGCACCACCGCGAACTTCCAGCTCGTGCTGCTCGCGTTCGTGTTCGCGATCGGCATCCTCGTCGGCCTCGAGATCCCGCTGATCATGCGGCTGCTCGAGGGGCAGGTGTCGTTCAAGGACATCGTGTCGCGCGTGCTGACGTTCGACTACCTCGGCGCGCTCGGCGCGTCGCTGATGTTCCCGCTGGTGTTCGTGCCGCAGCTCGGGCTGGTCCGCACCTCGCTGCTGATGGGCGTGCTCAACGCGGCGGTCGCGCTGTGGGGCAGCTGGCTGCTCGGGCCGCTGCTCGGCAAGTCCGCGCTCGGCGTGCGGATCCGGGCGCTCGTCGTGCTGGTGGGCATGGGCGTCGCGGTCGGGTTCGCGGATCGGTTCACGACCTGGGCCGAGGACTCGATGTACGCCGATCCGGTGGTCTACACCGAGACCTCGTCGTACCAGCGGCTGCTGATCACCCAGGGCCGCTCCGGGTTCAACCTGTTCCTCAACGGCAACCTGCAGTTCGCGTCGGCCGACGAGTACCGCTACCACGAGGCGCTGGTCCACCCCGCGATGGCGACCGCCGAGTCGCCGCCGAAGCGCGTGCTGATCCTCGGCGGCGGAGATGGCCTCGCGCTGCGCGAGGTGCTCGCCCATCCCTCGGTCGAGCAGGTCACGCTCGTCGATCTCGATCCCGCGATGACCCGGCTCGGCAAGCGGTTCCCGCCGCTCGCCGCGCTGTCGCGCAACTCGCTCGAGGATCGCCGGGTCACCGTGGTCAACGACGACGCGATGGTGTGGATCGAGGAGCACGACGCGCTGTGGGACGTGATCGTGATCGACTTCCCGGATCCGAACACCTACGGGCTCGCAAAGCTGTACACCAAGCTGTTCTACAGCCGGGTCAACGCGCGGCTCGCCCCCGGCGGGGCGATCGCGGTCCAGGCGACCTCGCCGCTGTTCGCGCGCCGCGCGTTCTGGTGCGTGATCGAGACGATGCGCGCCGCGGGGCTGGTCACCCGCGCGTACCAGGTCGCGGTGCCTTCGTTCGGCGTGTGGGGGTTCGCGCTCGCCCGCAAGGTGCCGTTCGATCCACCCGCGCACGCGCCGAACGTGGCGCTGCGCTTCCTCAACGACGCCGCGCTCGCCTCGATGTTCGATCTGGCCACCGACATGCTGCCGGTGCCGGTCGAGATCAACCAGCTCGATAACCAGGTGCTGGTCCGCTACTACGAGCGCGAGTGGAAGCGATGGCAGCAATAGGCCCGAGCCGGCGCGACTTCGTCGCGATGTTGCTCGGGGCGCCGATCGCCGCGTCGCTGGCCGGCTGCGGCGGACGCCCGCCGCGGATCCCGCCCGGCGCGCTGATCGAGACCGGCGCGCGGCGCGGCCACCAGGCGGTGCGCGACGCCGCGGCGATCGACCCCAGCGCGCTGGCGACCTGGCGGCGCCACCGGGTCGCGATCGTCGGCTCCGGCGTCGCGGGGCTCACCGCGGCGTGGGAGCTGCGCCGGCGCGGCATCACCGACGTGGCGATCTTCGAGCTCGACGAGGTCGCCGGGGGCACCGCGCGCGGCGGCGAATCGGAGATCACGCGCTACCCGTGGGGCGCGCACTACATCGTCGCGCCGCAGCAGGACCAGCCGAACCTGATCGCGCTGCTCGAGGAGCTCGGGGCGATCGAGCGCTACCTGCCGGACGGCACGCCGGTGGCCTCGGAGGCGCTGCGCTGCCGCGAGCTCGAGGAGCGCGTGTTCTACCGCGGCCGGTGGTACGAGGGCCTGTACCTCGAGGCCGGCGCGTCGGCCGACGATCGACGGCAACATGCGGCGTTCAAGCGCGAGATCGCCGCGCTCGCGCAGTTTCGCGATCCGAGCGGCCACCGCGCGTTCTCGTTGCCGGTCTCACACGCCAGCCAGCTGCCCGAGCTGACCGCGCTCGATCAGCAGTCGTTCGGCGCGTGGCTCGACGCCCGCGGGTTCACCTCGGAGCGCCTGCGCTGGTTGTGCGACTACTCGTGCCGCGACGACTACGCGCTGCTCGCCGCCGACACCAGCGCGTGGGCCGGGCTGTTCTACTTCGCGTCGCGGCGCAGCGGGTTCGGCAGCACGTACCAGTCGGTGCTCACCTGGCCCGACGGCAACGGCGCGCTCGTCCGCCACCTCGGCCGGCACGCGAAGGTCGAGACCGGCATCGCGGTCGCCCGGGTCGCCGAGGACGGCGCGCTGATCGCGGTCGGGCCCGACGGACCGTTCGGCGTGCGCGCCGATCGCGTGATCGTCGCGGTGCCCGGCTTCATCGCGGATCGCCTGGTCGCCGGCCGGCCGCGGCTCGCCCAGGACTACGGCGCGTGGGCGGTCGCCAACCTGCACCTGCGCAGGCGCCCGCGCGAGGCGTTCGGCGCGCCGCCGGCGTGGGACAGCGTGATCCGCAACAGCCCGAGCCTGGGCTACGTGTCCGCCACGCACCAGCGCGGGCGCGAGCACGGCCCGACGGTGTGGACCTGGTTCTATCCGTTCACGGGGCCCGGCGACGCCGCGCGCAAGCAGGTGATCGGTGCGTCCTATGAGGACTGGGCCGAGGTCGTGCTCGCGGATCTCGAGCCCGCGCACCCCGAGATCCGCGGGCTGGTCGAGCGGATCGAGATCGCGTTCTGGGGGCACGGCATGATCCGGCCGCGGCCTGGCGCGCTGTTCGACCCGGCGCGCGCCGCGCGGATCCTGCCGCACGGCCGGGTCCACTTCGCGCACACCGATCTATCGGGGGTCGCGCTGTTCGAGGAGGCGTTCGATCACGGCGTGCGCGCGGCGCGCGAGGTCGCCGAGGCGCTCGCCGCGGAGGCCGGGTGAACCGGCGGTGGATCTTCTCGCGCGGCGTCGATCTGTCGGTGTTCGGCGGCACCGCGATCGCGGCGCTCGCGCTGGTGCTGCTCGCGCCCCACGTGGGGCCCAGCGAGCCCGCGTGGTCGTGGGTCGTCGGCGTCTTGCTGGTGGACGTCGCGCACGTGTGGTCGACCGCGTTCGTGGTCTACCTCGATCCCGCCGAGCTGCGGCGCCGGCCCGCGCTCTACGCCGGCGTGCCGCTCGGCGCGTTCGGCGCCGGCGTGGCGATCTATGCCGCCGGTGGACCGCCGCTGTTCTGGCGGGTCGTCGCGTACCTCGCGGTGTTCCACTTCGTCCGCCAGCAGTACGGCTGGGTGATGCTGTACCGGGCGCGCAACGGCGAGCGCGACCGGCTGGGCCGCTGGATCGACGGCGCGACGATCTACGCGACGACGCTGTACCCGCTGATCTACTGGCACGCCCACCTGCCGCGCGGGTTCTCGTGGATGCGCGACGGCGACTTCGCGGCCGGGCTGCCCGCGTGGACCGCGACCGCGGCCGGCTGGATCTACGCGGCGCTGATCGTCGCGTACGTCGCGCACGCGATCGCGCGGCGCTCCGCGGCGTGGGGCAAACACCTGGTCGTCGCGACCACCGCGGCGTGCTGGTACGTGGGGATCGTCGCGACCAACAGCGACTACGCGTTCACCGTCACGAACGTGTTCATCCACGGCATCCCGTACCTGGCGCTGGTGTACCTGTACGCGCGCAACGCGTCGCGCGAGCGCGAGAGCGCCGGTGGGCTGACCGCGCAGCTGATCGGGCCGCGCGGGCGTGGCGTGATCGCGTTCCTCGCGACGCTGTGGCTGGTGGCGTACGTCGAGGAGCTGCTGTGGGATCGAGCGATCTGGCACGAGCGCGAGTGGCTGTTCGGCGACGGGCTCGACCTCGGCGGCGCGGCGCTGATCGTGGTGCCGCTGCTCGCCACGCCGCAGCTCGCGCACTACGTGCTCGACGCGTTCCTGTGGCGCCGTCGGGCCAACCCGCGGCTCGCGCGGCTGATCTAGTCGTGGGACGAGGGCGGCCGGCTCGCCGCCGCGCGCCACACGTCGAAGCACGCGAGGCACACCATCGCGCAAGACTCCACGTGGCGCTCCGCCTCGTCGTCCTCGAGGGGTCGCGGCGGGACTGGCAGGCCGCGCGAGCCGGCGCACGCCGGGCACAGCCGCAGCTCGAGATCCGGGAACGATGCCGGCGCGTAGGTCAGGATCTCGATCGCCGGCCCACCGCCTGCGACCGCGCGCTGCAGATGCGTGCAGACCCGCGCCATGCCGCTCTTTCCGTGGTGCTCGCAGATGACCTTGCCCATCGCGCCACGGTCGCCGGTCAGCTGTTCGGCGGGCAGAGATCGAGCGGGATGCAGGCGCCGGTGTAGCAGTTGTCCGCGATCCCCGGCGTGGTGCCGGCGGGGCAGGACGGGGCAGGGCCATCGCAGAGCACCGGGCCGGCGCACAAGCCGGGGCTGCGGCCCTCGGGGGCGCACATCGCGAACTCGCGCGGGTCGTTCGGGCCGCTCGCGTCGTTGCGGTGGAACGCGGTGCACGCGCTGCTCCTCGAGCAGCTCCAGCCGTCGCGCGCCGCGAAGCAATTGACGTTCGGCTCGGTCGCGGTGTCGACCGGGAAGCAGCCGAGGAAGTCGACCAGGCAGGTGTGGGTGAGCCCACACGCCGCGTCCTTGATCACGCGGCACTCCGGGCTGCGCGCGCACTCGTTCTCCGCGAGCCCCTCGCAGGTGCTGCCGCACACGCCCCACGTCGGGATCGGCGCCAGATCCGCCGTGGCCGCCGGACACGGCCCACACCGGCTGTCGCACGGCTGCCCGAACGCTCGGCACACCAGGTCGCCCGGATCGCGCAGCTCGAGCGACGCGATCGGAGGCCCCTCACCCCCACACATCGTGTCGTCGCCCCCATCATCGCCATCGAACACCAGCACGCACCCGGAACCTGCCAACGAGAGGGCGACGAGCCATAGGAGCGAGCGCATCGCCCGCCACTCTAAGCAATCTTCGCACCAGCCCCATCTCCCAACACTTGCCCCGAGTTGCCTCCGACCGCCCTCGAAATTCTGAGACCCGGCTGCCCATCTTCGTACACCACAGCACCTATGAGGTCCGATCTTCGGACACTCCCGGGCGTTACGGCACCTATGAGGTCCGATCTTCGGACACTCCCGGGGCGCTGCGTCACCTATGAGGTCCGATCTTCGGACACCGCAGTCACCTCGCGCGCGATCAGCGCCCGCTTGCGCTCGACGCCCCAGCGGTAGCCGGAGAGATCGCCATCGCGGCGGATGACCCGGTGGCAGGGGATCGCGACCGCGAGCGCATTGGCCGCGCATGCCTGGGCGACAGCACGCACCGCGCTGGGCGCGCCGATCTTGTTCGCGATCTCCGCGTAGCTCGCGGTCGCGCCGGCCGGGATCTCGGACAGCGCGCGCCACACCCGCTGCTGGAACGCGGTGCCGCGGATGTCGAGCGGCAGGTCGAGCCCGAGATGCGGCGCCTCCACGCAGCCGACCACCGTGGCCACCCACCGTTCGAACTCCGGATCTCCACCGACCAGCTCGGCGCTCGGGAATCGATCCTGGAGATCCTGCGCCAGCGCCTCCGGATCGTCGCCGAGCAGGATCATGCATACCCCGATGTCGCTCGCGGCGACCAGGATCGAGCCCAGCGAGCACTGGCCCAGCGCGAACCGGATCGCCACGCCGGCACCGCCCGCGCGGAACCGCGTCGGCGTCATGCCGAGTAACTTGCCGGACGCCTCGTAGAACCGGCCGCTCGAGTGAAAGCCCGCGCCGTAGATCGCCTCGGTCACCGTCGCGCTGCGCGCCAGCTCGGAGCGCACCTGCTCCGCGCGCCGCGCCGCCGCGTACGCCTTCGGTGTCACGCCGGTCACCGCCTTGAACATGCGATGGAAGTGGAACCGGCTGACCCCGACGGTCGCCGCGAGCGTGTCGAGATCGAGCGGCTCCTCGGCGGCATCGATCGCCCGGCACGCCTCTGCGACGATCGCGGCCTGGCGCGCCGCGCGTGGTGGCTCGTCCGGCCTGCACCGTCGGCACGCGCGAAACCCGGCGCGCTCCGCGTCCACGCACGTCGCATGGAACGCGACGTTCGAGCGCCGCGCGAGCCGCGCCGGGCACGACGGCCGGCAGTACACGCCGGTGGTCTTCACCGAGTAGTAGAACTGGTCGTCGGCCGACGGATCGCGCGCCGCGACCGCCGCCCAGCGCGCCTCGTCATCGAGCCGCGCAACGAGAGGATGGGTGTCGTTCATGCCGTCACCTTGAGCGAACCGTGACACGTCCACACTCCGGCGCTTGCGCGTGCATGTCTCGCCGGATCCGGACTCCGAAATCGAGCGCGCCACGCGCGATGCCGGCGCAACAACCGGAGTGAGCGCGCACCCGCGATCGCGTCTGCTGCCGACATCGCCGCGCACCCGCGGCGCCCCAACAGGAGCTTCCGATGTCCGCATCCGCCATCACGTCCATGTCCACCCCCGCGCTGTCAGGAAAGGTCGCGCTCGTCACCGGCGCCAGCTCCGGGATCGGCCACGCCACCGCGCGGCTGTTCGCCCGCGAGGGCGCGAAGATGATCGTCACGGCGCGTCGGCGCCCCGAGCTCGACGCGCTGGTCGCCGAGATCACCGCCGCCGGTGGCGAGGCGATCGCGCTCGCCGGCGACATCCGCGACGAGTCGCTACACGCCGCGCTGATCGCCACCGCGCATGACCGGTTCGGCGGCCTCGACATCGCGTTCAACAACGCCGCGGTCTCCGGCGAGCCCGGCCCCGCTGCCGAGACCTCGCTCGCGACCTGGCGCGAGGTGATCGAGACCAACCTGACCAGCGCGTTCTTCGGCGCGAAGCACCAGGTCCCCGCGCTGCGCGCCCGCGGCGGCGGGAGCCTGATCTTCACGTCGTCGTTCGTCGGCTACACGGTCGGGTTCGCCGGGATGGGCGCCTACGCCGCGAGCAAGGCCGGCGTGCTCGGCCTGATGTACACGCTCGCCGCCGAGCTCGGCCCCGAGCAGATCCGGGTCAACGCGATCCTGCCGGGCGGCACCGATACCCGGCTGGCGCCGCCCACCGAGCAGGGTCGCGCGTTCGTGCGCAGCATCCACGCGCTGCGCCGCATGGCGCGCCCCGACGAGATCGCGCGCTCGGTGCTCTACCTCGCGTCCGACGCGTCGTCCTTCGCGACCGGCACCGCGCTGCTGGTCGACGGCGGCGTCTCGATCACCCGCACGTAGGAGCGCGCGCCGCCTACGGCCCCGCCAGCCCGAGCTCCGCCGCACGCGCTGCGCGCCACGCCGCCAGCTCGCGCTCGCCGATCCGCGCCTCGTGGTGGAGCGCCCAGTTGAGGCACGCGATCAGGTCGTCCGCGTGCTCCACGCCGACCCCGATCCGGATCAGCCGATCGATCCCCGCGCGCGCGACCACGTCCGGCGGCGTGAAGTACTCCGACACCGTGCGGTGGTGGTTCACCTTGGTCGCCAGCCCGTCGAACGACAGCGCGTAGCGCGGCACGCCGGTCGACACCAGCACGTCGGCGATGTGGCGGTGCCGCCGCTCGTCGGCCCCGGCGACCCGGAGCGAGACGATCGATCCGTGCCGCACGTAGTCCCGCGCGATCACCGCGGCGTCCGGGTGGTCCGGCCGCGACGGATGGAACACCCTCTCGATCCGCGGATGCCGCGCGAGGAACGCCGCGACCGCGCTGGCCGTCTCGCACCGCCGGGCGTGCGCGCGCTCGGCGCTCACCAGGCCGTCCGCGATCCGCCGCGCGCGATCCTCGTCGAGGATCCCGCCGCGCATCGCGATCAGATCCATGATCTGGTTGCCGAGCTCGGCGTCGTCCGTCGCGAGGTACCCGCCGAGCGCCGCGTCCTGGCCGCCGAGCGACTTGGTCAGGCTGCCGATCACCACCGCGACGCCCTGCGCGAGCAGCGGCGTGCGGAACGCCCACGGGCTCGCGATCGTCGAGTCGATCACCAGCCGCGCCGGCCGCGCCGCGGCGACCAGCGCGGGGACGTCCTGCGCGCGCAACAGCGGGTTCGTGAACGTCTCGGCGAACACGAACCGGGTCGCCGGGGTGATCGCCGCAGCCACCGCCGCCGGATCGCCGTCGTCGACCACGGTCGCCGTCGCGCCGACCCGCCGCGCGCTCCACTCGAGGAACGTCCGGGTCTTGTTGTAGACCTGCCGGATCACCACCGCGTGGTCGCCGCGCCCCAGCAGCGCATCGACCACCAGCGCGAACGCCTGCATCCCGCAATCGGTCGCGAACGCGCACCGCGCGCCCTCGAGCCGGCGCAGCGCGCCGATCAGCGCCGCGACGCCAGGCGTGCCGTACCGCGCATAGAGGTGCGGCAGCTCCGACCACGCGCCTTCGCCCGCGATCACGAACGCCGCCTTGGCCTCCTGCCACGCGACCACCGCGGGCGAGCCGAGCAGATCGCGCTGGATCGTCGAGCGCGTCGGATGCAGCCACGCGACGCCCTCGGCGCGGGCGCGCGCATCGAGCGCGCCGTGCAGATCGCGGGTCGCGGCGTCCATCGCGGCGCGCGGCGGCGGCTCCGCCGGGCAGCCCGCCGGATCGAGCCAATCGGCGAGCGCGCTCATTCGACCACTCCGAGCCACAGCGTCTGCTCGACCCGGCCGAGCTCGCGCAGCTGGCCGACCACCTCCGCGATCGCCGCGTCCTCGCTCGCCGAGACCACGAAGCCGTGGTGGGTCACCAGCGGCTCGCCGCGCGCCGCGCGGTTCTGCACGGTGAGCCCGGC
Organism: Kofleriaceae bacterium; assembly: GCA_051952595.1. Classification (GTDB taxonomy): domain Bacteria; phylum Myxococcota_A; class Polyangia; order Haliangiales; family Haliangiaceae; genus JABFXX01. The sequence continues at coordinate 8,560 of JBQCJR010000826.1, read as the reverse complement.
GCGCCGGATCAGGCTGTCGATCCGGCGGGGCAGGCCGGTGTGGGTCTCGGCGGTCACCCGCAGGTAGTGGCGGCGCGCCGGCACACTCGACGCCACCCGCGGGTGCGGCGCCGGCCACTGCACCGAGTTGCCCTGCGCGAGGTCGATCAGATCGCCGAGCACCGCGGTCGCGGTCGGCAGCGCCCCCGCGCCCTTGCCGAACAGGCTGAGATCTCCCGACGCCGCGCACCGCAGGTACACCGCGTTGTACTCCTCCTCGACCGAGGCCAGCAGGTGCCAGTCGGGCAGCAGCACCGGCTCGACCGCCGCGGCCAGGCCGCCGTCGCGCCGCGTCGCGTGTGCGACCAGCCGGATCCGGAACCCCATCGCCTCGGCGAGATCACAATCGGCCGGCCACAGCTCGCCGATCCCGCGGACCGGCAGGGCGTCCGGCGGGATCCACGCGCCAAACGCGCGGTACGCGAGGATCGAGAGCTTGGCCGCCGCGTCGTGCCCATCGAGATCCGCCGAGGGATCCGCCTCGGCGAGCCCGAGCGCCTGGGCCTCCGCGATCGCGCGATCGAGCGCCCACTCGTCCTGCTCGAGCCGCGTGATGATGTAGTTGCAGGTGCCGTTGACGATCGCGAGCAGGCTCTCCACCTCGTCGGCGCGGTGCGCCAGGTGGCGGATGATCGGCAGCGCGGCGGCCGCGGCGGCCTCACACATCAGCGGGGTCTCGGTGCGCTGCGCCAGCACGCCCAGCTCGGCCAGCCGACGCGCGAGCAGCGCCTTGTTCGCCGTGACCACCGGCTTGCCGGCGGCGAGCGCGGCGGTGACCGCGGCCTCGACGCCGAGCCCGCCCGCGACCTCGACGATCACGTCGACCTCCGGATCGGCGACCAGCTCGAGCGGCCGCGAGGTCCGCGGGATCCCGTCGGCGCGCGCGCCGCGTGGCTTTTCGAGATCGCGCACCGCGATCCGGGTGACGCGAAACCGCACGCCGTAGCGCTCGGCCGTGGACGCCGCCTGGCGCTCGAGCAACTCGAGCACGCCGCCGCCCACCGTGCCGCACCCGATCATGCCGATCCGGATCTCGCGCACCGGGCGCGCGCCGACGCCGTCGAACCGCGGGCGCGGCGCCGTCGTGGCAAACCCGTTCGCGCCGCGCAACAGCGCCGCGAGCTGATCCTGATCCGCGAGGAACGCGTCGTGGCCGTGCTCCGACTCGAGCTTCCACAGCGAGCACGCCGCGCCCACCGCCTGGAGCTCGCGGTACAGCTCGTGCTGGAGCGCGTACGGGAACAGCAGGTCGCCCGGCACGCCGACCACGACCACCTCGGCGGTGACCCGCGCCAGCTCGCGGCGCACCGCCGCCGGATCGGCGCCGAACCGGCAGCGATCGATCGCCTCGCTGAGCAACAGGAACGTGCGCACCGGGAACCGCGCCGCGAACCGCTGGCCGTGGTGATCGAGGTACGCGGCGACCGGCGGCGCCGACAGCTCGGGGCCAAGCGCGCCGAACCGGGTGTCGAGCTCGTCGCGGCCGCGGTAGGTGAGCATGCCGAGCTGCCGCGCGCGGATCATGCCGGTCGCGACGTCGCCGGTGCGCTGCCCATCGCGCACCAGCTCGCGCTGGAGGTGGCGCGTCGCGGTGCCCCAGCCATCCGGACGCAGCCCGGCGGAGATCGTGACCAGCCGCGCGCAGCGCTCCGGGTGGCGCACCGCAAACGCGATGCCGACCAGGCCGCCGAGACTGGCGCCGACGTAGGTCGCCGGCGTGGTACAGCCGAGGCCGTCGAGCCACGCCGCGATCAGGTCCGCGAGGCCAAGCGCCGAGAGCGGCGGGATCGCGCCGTCGTCGAAGCCGCGCCAGGTCGAGCCGTTGCCCGGCCAGCACGGGCACAGCACCGTCGTCGTCGACGGATCGATCAGATCCGGGGCGTGGAGCGCCGGCCACCACGGCTCGGTCCCGGACGCCGCGTCCCCGAACGGGAACGGCGACGCGGTGATCCCACCCACGACGATCGCGACCGGCGCGCTGCCGAGCGGCGGACCGAGCACGTGCCCGCCGAGCACCACGTCTTCGAGTGCGTGGCCCTCGACCATCATCATGGCGCGGGACACCTCGGCGCGATGCGGGGTGAACGGCGGCAAGACCGTGGCCGAAGCAAGAGCGGACATTTGTCCGTGATAATGGACTCGAGGGCCGCACAAACACAAGCCGGCCGGAGGGCAGGGGTGCGCTCGGTTACGGCGCGCGCGACGCCAGCGTGAAGTAGAAGCTGCTGCCGTTGCCGACCTGGCTCTCCGCCCAGATCCGCCCGCCGTGCGCGTCCACGATGCCGCGCGCGATCGACAGCCCGAGCCCGGCGCCGCGGTAGCTCGCCTTCTTGCTCCGCCAGTAGCGCTCGAACAGCCGCGGGAGCTCGTCGGCATCGATGCCCGGCCCGGTGTCGCGGACGAAGAACACCACGTCGCCGGTCGCCTCGAGATCCGGGAGCGCGCCGATCGCGATCCGCCCGCCGCGCCCGGTCACCTTCATCGCGTTGGTCATCAGGTTCGACAGCACCTGCACGGCGCGCTCGGCGTCGACCTCGATCATCGGCAGGTCCGGCGTGGTGTAGGCATCGAACAGCAGGCCGCGCTCCTGGGCGAGCGGCGTGAACAGCTCGGCCGCGCTCGCGATGATCGCCGCCGGCGCGTGGCGCGAGCGCTGGATCAGCAGCTTGCCGGCGTGGATGCCGGCGAAGTCGACCAGGTCGTCGATCAGCCGCGCCATCCGCTCCGACTGGCGGTGGATCCGCTCCGAGACCGTGCGGATCCGCTGGGCCTTGGGATCCGCGCCATCGCAGAGCTGCAGCAGCGTCGACGCGCCCATCAAGATCGTGCCGAGCGGGTTGCGCAGATCGTGGGAGACCACCGACAGGATCTCCTCGCGCGCCCGCGTGGCCTCCTCGGCGTGCAGGTGGGCCTCGCGCTCCTCGCGGTACGCACGCGCCACCTCGCGCTCGGCGCGCTCCGCCTGGGTCCGCGCCGCGCGCTCCGCCTCGTGCAACCGGACCCGCTCGATCGCGAACGCGGTCTGCCGGGCGAGCACGGCGAGGAACGTGCGCGCCGCCGGATCCGGCTCACCGCTGCTCCGGTAGCTCAGCACCAGCGCGCCGAGCGGCGGCCCGTGCCCGACCAGCGGCAGCACCGCGAACGAGGCGTCGGGCCACGCGATCAGCTCGCGCATCCGGACGAACGAGGCCGGGTAGCGCGCCTCGTACGCCGCCGTGGAGGCGAAGAAGATCGGCTCGCCGTCGCGCAGCACCTGGGTCACCGGGGCATCGAGCTCGAGCGGAATCTCGGTCCACTTCGCGAGGTCGCCGCTCTGGATCCGCGACGCCGAGAGCAGCCGGAGCGCGCGGCCATCGAGGTCGAGCGTCCAGATCCCGCCGAGCGCCGCGCCGACCGCGCTGATGCCCTGATCGATCGCGATCCGCGCCACGTCCTCGGAGCTGCGCGCGCCGCCGAGCTCGCCGGTGACGTCGAGCAGCAACTCCATCCGCCGCTCGGTGCGCTCGAGCCGCTCCACCTTCGCCTGCAACTCCACCACGAGCTCCCGAGGCTCCCCTGACATGACGCCCATGCTTACCACTTCACCCGCGCCACCGTCGTCTCGGATCGTGGGACGACCGGCGCCAGGGAGGGCAGGACGGCAGGGCGCCGCGCAACCGCCGACCGCGCGCGGGCAGATCGTATCGCCGGGCCAGAACCCGCGTCCTCCGTCGATGACCGATGGCGGTCCGCGATCGATGGCGGTACGATGTCGAGGAGTGGCGGGGCCAGACGAAACGCGCGCGCGCGCCATCCTCGCCGAGATGCAGGAGCGCCTGATCGCGGGCCCGTCGGCCGCGCTCGGGGTGCCCAGCACGGCGACCCCGGCCGAGGTCCGGCGCGCCTTCCTCGAGCTGACCAAGACCTATCACCCCGCGCGGTTCGGGCGCATGTCGCCCGAGATCCAGCGGCTGTCGAACGAGGTGTTCCTGTCGCTGCGCGCCGCCCACGACGCGCTGGCCCGAACGGGGAGCGCGACCCGGCGCAGCGGCGCGATTCCGGTCGTCTCGCCCGGCGCGCCGAGCGGGCCGATGCGCGCCGTGCCCGCGCCGATCCCGGCGACGCCGCGCCAGGTGACCAGCCCGATCGCGAGCCGCGGGCTGCCGCGGAGCCCCGAGCCCTCGTCGGGGACGCCGCGCCCCGGGCCCGAGACCGCCGCCGGCTCAGGCCCGCAGCGCTGGCCGGGCAGTGTGCCCGGTCCACGCGCCCGGACGCCCGCCCTCGGCGTCCGCGTCACCACGCCATCCGGCAAGGCCACCGGCACCGCGCCGCGGCTCGGCGTCGCCGCGCCCGCCACCCCGCGCACCGAGGCGCAGATCCTCGACCTGCTGGCCCGCGGGCAGTGGGAGCCCGCGAAGATCGCGCTCGCCGAGCTGACCGCTCGCCAGCCCGCGGCGCCGCGCTACCAGGCGCTGCTGTGCTACGCGCGTGGCCGCGAGGCGCAGCTCGCTCAGCGGCTCGATGAGGCGCGCGTCGAGCTGACCCACGCACTCCAGCTCGATCCGGATCTCCAGCTCGCCAAGACCGCCCTCGGCGAGCTGTTCAGTCGGCGCAAGTAGGTATACTGACGACAACGATGGGCCGTGTCATCGGGATCGATCTCGGGACGACGAATTCGTGCGTCGCTGTCCTCGAGGGCGGCGAGCCCACGGTGATCCACAACCAGGAAGGCGGCCGGACCACGCCGTCGATGGTGTCGTGGAACGCCGATGGCGACGTCGTCGTCGGGGCGGCGAGCAAGCGCCAGATGGTCACCAACCCGCAGCGCACCGTGTTCGGCGCCAAGCGCCTGATCGGCCGCAAGGCCCACGATCGCGAGGTGCAGAACCTCGCGAGCCGGCTGCCGTACGCCGTGGTCGCCGCCAAGAACGGCGACGCGTGGGTCGACGTCGCCGGCGTGCCGCGCTCGCCGCAGGAGATCTCGGCTCACGTGCACACGAAGATTAAGCGGGTGGCCGAGGACTACCTGGGCGAGCAGGTGCGCGAAGCGGTGGTCACCGTGCCGGCGTACTTCGACGACGTGCAGCGCCAGGCGACCAAGGACGCCGGGCTGATCGCCGGGTTGACCGTGCGCGCGATCCTCAACGAGCCCACCGCGGCGGCGCTCGCGTACGGCATCCAGCACCAGCACAACCAGCGGCTCGCGGTGTTCGACCTCGGCGGCGGCACGTTCGACATCTCGATCCTCGCGATCGAGAACGGCGTGTTCGAGGTGCTCGCGACCAGCGGCGACACGTCGCTCGGCGGCGACGACCTGGATCGGGTCGTGATCGATCTGCTCGCCGATGCGTTCGAAGCCGAGCACGGGATCGATCTGCGCCGCGACTCGGTCGCGCTGCAGCGGCTCAAGGAAGCGGCCGAGCGCGCCAAGATCGAGCTGTCGTCGTCGATGACGACCGACGTGAACCTGCCGTTCATCGCCGCCGGGGCGAGCGGGCCGCTGCACCTGATCCGAGAGCTCGAGCGCGGCCAGCTCGAGCGCTCGGTCAAGCATCTGCTCGATCGGCTCGAGGCGCCGTGCCACAAGGCGCTCGCCGACGCGCACTGCACGCCGGCCGACATCGACCAGGTGCTGCTGGTCGGCGGGATGACCCGGATGCCGGCGGTCCAGGAGCGCGCGGTCCGCATCTTCGGCAAGCCGGCGAGCAAGAACGTCAACCCCGACGAAATCGTGGCGATGGGCGCCGCGGTGCACTCCGGCATCATGGGCGGCGAGCTCCAGGAGGTCGTGCTGCTCGACGTCACGCCGCACGACATGGGCGTGAAGGTGGCAGGCGACCGGATGAGCGTGGTGATCACCGCGAACACCAGCATCCCGACGCGCGCCAAGAAGGTGTTCGCGACCACCGAGGACAACCAGACGTTCGTCGCGATCGAGATCTACCAGGGCGCGGACGAGCTGGCGTCGCGCAACCGGCGACTCGGCCGGTTCGTGCTCGGCGATCTGCGCCCGGCGCCGCGCGGCGCGACCAAGGTCGAGGTCAGCTTCACGATGGACGCGGACGGGATCCTCGAGATCACCGCGGCGGAGATCGGGACGGGACGGGCGGCGAGCGTGCAGATCGAGGCGTCCAGCGGGCTGACCGCCGAGGAGATCGCGCGGCTGGGCCACCGCGTGGTGCAGCACTACTGATGAAGTACGTCGACGAGCCGACCCAGTACATGAATGTGGATCTCGAGATCGGGCACCGGCGGTCGGTAGATCCGCTGGTCTCCGAGCTCGGCTCGGTGCTGTTCGAGCTGTATCGCGGCCGCGAGCTCGATGACCTCGATCGCGTGCACTACCAGATCTCCAATTCGCGGCTCGGCCACGACCCGAGCGCGACGATCCGGGCGCTGGTGCGCGCGCTGTCGCGGCTCGGACCGGCGGCCCAGCGGTGCTGGCGCAGCGCGCGGATCCGGGACTTCAACATCGGCATCCAGGCCGGCCTCAAGCCGCACTCGGTCGAGCTGCCGATCGAGCGGCCGGTCGTGCAATCGATCGCGGAGCTCGGGGCGCGGATCGTGGTGACCGTGTATGCGCCCCCGACCAAGGCCGAGCTGGCGCGAGCCCGGCGGCTCGCCGCAAAGTCAGGCCGCTAGCGCGGCCACCGTGCCATCGATGGCGGAGAGCACGAGCGGGTTCGGGGCGGCGCGGTACATGGCGCCAACCTAACAGGTCGGTCAGCCGCAGAACCGCTGGGCCGGCGGTGGTCCAGGGGCATCTCCGACCTCTTTCCCGGGACCTACAAGTCACGTCGCAGAATCGATGTTATGTAAACTTACAGACGTGGAACTTTGCGGATTCCCTGGGCGGCGGTCAGGCCTGCGCAGATCCGGCTCGGTCTGACTCGGGAATGCCGCGCGACCACGTCCGGTACTCGCGACCATGCGCGCCGCCCTGTTCGTGCTCCTCGCCGCTGGCCCCGCAGCGGCGGACCCTGCGCCGCGCGTGATCCCCGAAGATGCCGTCCGGTCGCATGACGAGGCCTGGGCGCAGCCCTCTGGGCCGCGCCCCAAGGACCGCAGCTCCGGCGCGCTCGGCGCGACCGGCAACTGGGCAGCCGGCTCGGTGATCGACCCCGAGCCGCACCTGGACGCCCGGCCCTGGCCACACGGCATGTTGTTGCGTCCGCAGGACCTCGGCGCCTCGCTCAGCCCCGGCGTGCGTCCGCAGGACGCCCGGGACCCGATCGCCCTGGCGCCCGGAACCCTGGACCAGGTCCCGCCCAGCCCCGCCATCCCGCCGAGGCCCGCCTCGCTCCCCGCGCGCCTCGCCCTCGGCCTGGAAACCGGCATTTGCCGCCTGCTCGACCTCATCTTTCCCCCTGCGATCTGACCTATGAGGTCCGATCTTCGGACAAGGGGCACCTACAAGGTCCGATCTTCGGACAGACTGGCCAGCCCGCGGACACGGGCGCATGCTGCGGCCATGGCGCCGACCCCGCGGACCTTCGAAGGCTTGCACTCGGCGATCGTTCTGGCGCGGCCACTCCCGCACGTGGTGGTCCTGACGATCACGGGTCGCGATGCCGGCGAGCACGGCGATGCGCCGCTCCGGGCGCTGGATGAGGAGCTGCGCCAGGGGCCGTTCGCGCTGTTCATCGATGCGCGCCGGACGCTGGGCGCCTCGGTCGACGTCAGCAACATCTGGGCGCAGTGGCTGCGCAAGCACCGCGACGACCTGCACCGCATCCACATGCTGACCGGCTCGCGGTTCATCCAGCTGACCGCCGACTTCGTCCGGCGGTTCTCGGAGCTGGGCGACGCGATGCTCATCTACACCGATGGCGCCGCGTTCGACGAGGCGCTGCGCGCCGCGACCCAGCGCTGACCGCACCCGGACCACGGCCGGTCACCCGGCTTGCTATGGTGCAGCGTGCCGACCGATCCGCTGGCCCTGTTCGGCGCTGCGACCCGTACGTGGTTCCGCCAGGGCTTCGCCGCGCCGACCGAGGTCCAGGCGCGCGGCTGGGCCAGCATCGCGAGCGGCCGGCACACCCTCATGCTGGCGCCGACCGGGAGCGGCAAGACGCTGGCCGCGTTCCTGTGGTGCCTCGATCGGCTCGCCGCCGCGCCGCCCGACGCTCCCGCCGGCACCCGCGTCATCTACGTCTCGCCGATCAAGGCGCTCGCCTACGACGTCGAGCGCAACCTGCGCGCGCCGCTCGCCGGCCTCCAGCGCCTCGGCGCCGGCCGCGAGATCACCGTCGACGTCCGCACTGGCGACACCCCGGCCAAGGAGCGCGAGCGCCAGCGCAAGCACCCCGGCCACATCCTGATCACCACGCCGGAGTCGCTGTACCTCGTGCTCGCCGGCCAGTCGCGCGACCGGCTCGCCACCGTCGACACGATCATCGTTGACGAGATCCACGCGCTCGCGCCGACCAAGCGCGGCGTCCACCTCGCGCTCACGCTCGAGCGGCTGTCCCACCTGGTGACCTCCGCCGGCGGCCCCGAGCCCCAACGGATCGGCCTGTCCGCCACCCAGCGCCCGCTGTCC
>JBQCJR010000825.1:0-6633 GCA_051952595.1 Kofleriaceae bacterium | reverse complement strand
GCTCACCGTGCGCCACGTCGACGCCGGCCACTGGGTGCCCCGGACGCAGCCGGTGCGGATCGCGCGGTGGATCGCCGAGCACGCCGCGGCGATCGAGCGGCGGGCGACCCGAGCCGCGGCGCGGGTCGTGCTGATCACCGGCGCGGGCGGCGGCATCGGGCGCGCCACCGCGGTCGCGTTCGCCGAGGCCGGCGCCGCGGTGATCGCGGTCGATATCGATCGCGCCGCCGCCGAGCGCACCGCCGAGCTGTGCAGCCTGCTCGGCCCGCGCGCGACCGCCCACGCCGTCGACGTCGCGGATCCGGCCGCGATGACCGCGCTGGCCGCCCAGGTCGCCGAGCGCCACGGCGCGCTCGACGTGCTGGTCAACAACGCCGGGATCGCGGCCGCCGGCGACTTCCTCGCCACCGCGGTCGACGACTGGCGCCGCGTGCTCGACGTCAACCTGTGGGGCGTGATCCACGGCTGCCGGCTGTTCGCCCGCCAGATGATCGAAGCCGGGCGCCCCGGCCACATCGTCAACGTCGCCTCGGCCGCGGCGTTCCAGCCGTCGCGCACCCTGCCCGCCTACGCGACCTCGAAGGCCGCCGTGCTGATGCTCTCGGAGTGCCTACGCGCCGAGCTGGCCGGCCACGGCATCGGCGTATCGGCGGTGTGCCCCGGGTTCGTCGCGACCGGGATCACCAACGCGACCCGGTTCGTCGGCGACGGGGTCGATCAGGGCGCGCTGCGCCGCCGCGCCACCGCGGCGTACCGCCGGCGCGGCTTCTCGCCCGACCGGGTCGCCGACGCGATCCTCGACGCGGTCGCGCGCGATCGCGCGGTGGTGACCGTGACGCCCGAGGCCGCCGCGCTGCGCTGGCTGTCCCGGTTCGCGCCGCCCGGCGTGCGGCAGTGGCTGGCCGGGCTCGATGCGCTCGGAGCCCGGCGGTGACCGCCGCGGCGATCCGGCCGCGCCGCGTGGCGTTCGACCACGCCGCCACGCCGTCGCACTGGATCCCCGGCGATCCGTTCGCCACCCGGCTGATCGACTCGCTGTCGCTGCTGCTGCCGGCCGGCGAGCGCTGGTTCGTCGAGGTCTACCGCGACGCGCTGCCGCGGCTGCGCGACGAGCAGCTGCGCGCCGACGTGCGCGGGTTCATGGGCCAGGAGGCGACCCACGCCCAGGCCCACGACGCCGTGCTCGATCACCTGCGCGCCCACGGCATCGATGCGGAGCCGTTCACGCGGCGGGTCGAGTGGCTGTTCCGCCGAATGCTCGGCGCGCGGCCGCCGCTGCGGCTGCCGCTGCCGCGCCGGTGGTGGCTCGAGCTGCGGCTCGGGATCATCGCGGCGATCGAGCACTTCACCTGCGTGCTCGGCGCGTGGGTGCTCGACGCGCGCGCGCTCGACGAGGCCGGCGCCGATCCGACGATGCTCGAGCTGCTGCGCTGGCACGGCGCCGAGGAGGTCGAGCACCGCGCGGTCGCACACGAGGCCCTGCGCCACATCGCGCGGTGGCGCAGCTACCCGCTGCGCGTGCTCGGCATGGGCCTCACGTTCCCGGTGCTGTGGTTCCTGTTCGATCGCGGCACCCGGTTCCTGATCCGCCGCGACCCCACGCTCGCCGGGCGACGGTTCGGCTATCGCGACTTCCGCCGCGCGGTGCGCGCCGGCCGCGCGCCCGGGCTCGTGTTGCTGCGCGCCGTGCCTCGCTACCTGTGGCCCGGCCACCACCCGTCGCGAGAGGGCTCGCTCGAGCGTGCGCGCGAGGTGCTCGCGCCGCGCACGCGCGCCCCGGCTCACCAGCGATAGAGCGCGGCGAGCTCGGTGGTGTACGGCGCCGGCGCGCCGAACACGTTCGCGGTGAACCGCGCGCAGCCATCACCAAGCACCAGCGCGCCATTCTTGAGATCGAGCGCGAGGTCGCGATAGTCCGACGGGTACTGTGGCGCGACGTTGTACGCGCGGAACCGCGGGTACTGGATCGGCGCGGGCGGGAACCCGAACACGATCCCGTCCGCGTCGGGATAGCCGCCGGCCGCGAACGTGACGTGCTGGATCGAGAGCTTCGCCGCGCCGGCGCTCTCGAACAGCACCAGCGAGGTATCGGCTTGCAGGTTGATGTAGCGGGTGGTGGAGCCGCCGGAGTAGGTCAGGAACCGGGTCTGCCACGCGCTGCCCGGGCCCCAGGGCCCGCACGTCGACTCGTCGCCGCTGCACGTCCGCGAGCGGATCTCGATCGTCGCGCTCGCGAGCACGTCGCGCGGCGCACCCGCGAGCGCGGCCAGCGCCTCGGCGCCGGTCCACGGCGTGCCGCCGCAGCTCGCCGGATCGAACGGATCGTTGGTGCAGCCCTCGTCGACCTCGCCGTCGCAGTCCTCGTCGATCGAGCCCTCGCAGCGCTCGTTCGCCGGACCGATACCGCCCTCGCAGGAGCCCCAGTGGCCCTCGGCGCAGGTCTCGGTGCCCGGCTCGCACGCGCCGACGTCGCTGCCACACGCCCGCGTCTCGCCGTCGTGGCACTCGGGGACCGGTGCATCCGGTGCATCCGGCGAGACCGGGGCGTCGGGATCGATCGCCGCGTCGGGATCGACCGCCGCCGCATCGGGCACGCCGTGGGATGGATCCGAGCAGCCGAACAGCCCCAGCCCCAGCGCGATCGCGAACCTCCGCATCGCGCTCGACGATAGCGCACGCCTCGCGGCGGGCCGGCGGCTGTCCGATCGTATCGCTCGGCGCTCAGGCGACCGCGGCGAACGCCTCGCGGGTCAGGTTGCGCGTGCCCGCGGCACCGACGACGACGTTGTCCTCGATCCGGATGCCGCCGAACGGCCGCAGCTCGGCGATCGCCGCCCAGTCGAGCAGCGCGCGCCGATCGTCGGCCTCGAGCGGCCCGAGCAGCCCGTCGATCACGTAGACGCCGGGCTCGATCGTGAACACCTGGCCGGGCTCGATCACCGAGGTATTGCGCAGGAACGGGTTGTTCGGGCGCGGCGCGCGCGGCTTCATGCCGACGTCGTGCACGGTGATCCCGAGCGAGTGGCCGAGCCCGTGCGGGAACAGCGCGCGGGTGATCCCGCGATCGACCAGCTCGTCGACGCTGCCGCGGCCGATCCCGAGATCGCGCAGCGCGGCGGCGAGCAGGGGATGCGACTCGTCGTGCAGATCCTCGTACGGCCGGCCCGGCGCGATCCGCCGGACGATCTCCTGCTGCACCTCCTCGAGCCGCGCGAGCAGCTCGCCGAACCGCCGCGCCGCCGCGCCGGTGCCACGCACGTAGCTGCGCGTGATGTCGCTACCGTAGCCGAGGCACTTCGCGCCGGCGTCGATCAGGAACGAGGTGTCGCCTCCGATCCGCGCTCGCTGGTACTGCACGTAGTGGAGCACCGCGGAGTGCGCGCCGAGCGCGACGATGTTCTTGTACGGCGTCGCCGCATCGTCCTGCTCCGACGCGGCCAGATAGCCGAGGTGCAGGTCGAGTTCCGAGGGCTCGCCGTCGCGGAACAGCGCGGCCGCGCGCAGGTGGCCACGCGCCGCGCGCCGGCTGGCCTCGGCGAGCGCCTCGATCTCGTAGTCCGACTTGCGGGTGCGCAGCAGATCGAGCGCGGCGATCAGCGCCGGCGGGTTCAGCTCGCCCGGCGGCGCGGTCTCCGGATCGCGCGTGATCACCGCGACCCGGCCGCCCGGCAGCGCATCGCCGGCGCGCCCCGGCGCGACCTCGCGGACCTCGAACGCCGACCAGAAGTGATCGCTCTCCGGCACCGGCTGGGTCTCCCAGAAGTCGTCCACCACGGTGCGCACGAGCTGCGGGCGGTGGCCCGGGCGCACCACGATGTACGCGTCCGCCTCGACCAGCGGGCACCAGTGCGCGAACGCCGGCGTCGGCATCAGCGGCCACGACTGGTCGTCGAACCGGTTGCGCGACGCCGGTGCGCCGCTGCACAGGATCGCGGCATCGAAGCCGTGTGCGGCGAGCGCCGCCTCGGTGCCGGCCTGGAGTTGCTGGAGGTGTGCTGCGTAGCCTGCGACGTTCACGCCGCAGAGCTTAGCTCGACTACCGCGCGCCGGGCAGGATCGCGAACGTGGTCACCGGCGTGCGCTCGATCGAGAAGCTCCGCGTCTCGACGAGATCGCCGACCACGAGGCGCACCGCGGGGACCACGAACGGCCCGCGCTTGACCGGCGCGCCGAACCGCCGCGCGATCGCCCGCACCCCATCGGCGTCGCCGCCGCGGAACCCGGCGACCGTCGCGTCGCCGCGGAAGCTCGACGCCGCGCTCGCGAGCGCGGTGCGCTGCTGCGGGGAGATCGAGCCGTACGCGACCAGCAGCGGCGTGGCGATCGACGGCAGCGCGAGCACCTGCGCCGTCCCGGCCGGCAGCTCCACGCCCGCCGGCACCACCACCGCGTCCGCCTTGCCGAGCCCGATCGCCGCGAGCGCCGAAGCCGTGTCGGGCGCGGACTCGATCTTGCCGAAGAAGTCCTTGTCCACGCCGCCGAGCAGCACGTGCAGCACGAAGTCGGTCTCGTGGCCGCCGTTCGAAGGCACCAGCACGCGCTTGCCGCGCAGCTCGCCGATCTTCTTGGCGCCGCGCGCGACCAGCTGCCAGCCCTGGGTGACCTCGCCGCCGCGCACCGACGCCGCGATCACCGTGTAGCCGGTCGTGCCGGCGAGGTACGCCGCGTCGACCAGCGCGACCGAGACGTCGCCCTTCTTGACCGCCGCGGCGAAGTCGCCGGAGCGCGCGTAGACGCGGCCGACCCCGGTGCCGCCGAGCGCCTTGCCGAGGTGATCGCCGAGCCGCGACGCGAGCTCGACGCGGCTCGCGGTGGACGGGAACGGCGCGCTCGGCGCGAACAATCCCACGGTCACGGTATCGGCGCGCGCGGGCGAGGCCATCACGAGGCCGAGCAGCGCGAGCACGGCGAGCCGGGCATAGCGAGTCATGGCGCCTCTCCGTAGATCCGCTCCTTGGCCTCGATCCACTCGGCGAGCGGCGCGTACCGCACGCCGGCCTTGCGCGCGCGCCGCCACGCCTCGAGCGCCTTCTCGGGCTCGCCCTTGCGCTCGTACGCGATCCCGAGGTTGACGTACGCCTCGGGCAGCTTCGACGCGAGCCGGTCGAGCTGCGCGATCGCCGAATCGAGCCGGTTGTCGAGCAGATCGACGACCGCGAGGTTGTGCGCGACCTCGTCGTTGCCGACCCGCGCGTTCGCGCGCTTGGCGGTGGCGAGGTGGCGGCGCAGCTGCGCGAGCTGGCCGGCGTTGTAGGCGTCGCGCGCGGCCTCGAGCGCGACCACCCGCATCGCGGTGCCGAGCAGCACCGCGGCGGCGCCGCTCGACTTGCCGGCGAGCGCGGTCAGCCGATCGAGCGCCTTGCCGGCGCGCCGCGCCGAGAGGCCCTCGGTGAACGCGATCAGGATCGGCGCAGCCTGGGTATCGGCCGGCGGCGGGAACGGGCAGCTCTGGCCGCTGACCGCGCGCAGCGCCGCGAGCGCCTGCGTGGCCTCGCCGGCGACCACCGTGCCGAGCGCGAGGTCGCAGCGGGTCGCGAGCGACGGATCGGCCGCCGCCGAGGCGCGCAGCAGCTCGACCGCGCGCCCACCGGCTCCCGACCGCAGCGCCGCCACCCCGGCGGCGTGGCGCGCCTCGGCGAGCGCGGCCTTGTGGCGCTGGGCGAGCGGCCCGCTCTTGGCCTGGCCGGCGACCTTCTCGAGCGCGGCCACCGCGACCGACGGATCGCCGCCGGCCAGCTCCGAGGCCGCCCAGTCGATCGCGACCTCGATCGGCTGATCCTTCTCGCCCGCGAGCGCGCGCTCGTAGAGCGGCCGCGCCCCCGCGACGTCGCCGCCGAGCGCCCGCGCGCGCGCCGCGAGCATCGTGGTGATCGGCGCGCCGTCGGCCTTGGCCGCGCGATCGAGCACCGCGACCGCGTCCTTGGGGCGATCGAGCGCGAGCCGCGCGATCCCGAGGTTGCGCCACACCACCGCATCGCCATCGAGCGCATCGGCGCGCGCGAGCAGCGGCTCGGCGGACGCGGCGTCGCCGGCCGCGAGCTTGCCGACCGCGACGGAGGTCAGCGCGTCGGACAGCAGCTGCTTGCTGCGCGGCGAGCTGGCCAGCTCCTCCGCCTCGCTCAGCGTCTTGACCGCGATCTCGGCCTGCCCGGTCGCGAGCTGCGCGGCGCCGAGCACCACGCGGATCGGCGCGTCGCCGGCGAGCTCGCCGACCACCGGACCGATCCGGCTCACCACCGCCTGCGCCTCGCACTTTGCGAGCAGGATCTCGCCGAGCTCGAGCCACCAGTCGGGATCGATCGCCGGCTGCGCGGGCGGGCCGATCCGCTCGAGCGCCTCGAGCGCACCGGCGTGCTCGTTCGCGCGCCGCAGCACCACCGCGTAGCGCACCGTCCACCGCCGCCGCTCCGGCTCGAGCTCGCGCGCCCGCTCGAGCTCCTTGCGCGCCTCGGCGAGGTTGCCGCGCGCCGCCTGGGCCTCGCCGACCAGCGCGTGCCCGGCCGCGGTGCCCTTCGGCGCGCGATCGAGGTAGCGCCGGCCGAGCGCCAGCCCGCCGGCCGGATCGCCGAGCGCGAGCGCGCACTGGCCATCGACCAGCCACACCTCGGGGTAGGTCTCGGCGATCGATTCGAG
>JBQCJR010000824.1:0-3706 GCA_051952595.1 Kofleriaceae bacterium | reverse complement strand
CCGACGGCGACGCCGCTGGGGGGGGCGGCGGATTGGCGACGCGAGGGCGCACGGACGGGAGATGACGAGGGGGCGTCCCTACCTCGGGGCGGCCCCTCGCTCCCGCTTGCTCCGCCGCGACCGACTTCTATAGTCGAACGCGGAAGGGCGCATGTGGAAGGCGAGACATCTGCCGGTCGTGGGCAGCCGCGAGGCCGAGCGCACCGATCGCACCGACCGGTGGTGGCTCGGCCCGGCGCTCACGTTCGCCGGGCTCGCGACGTTCGTGGCGTACACCACGTGGGCGGCGCTCCAGGGCACGCACTACTACGCCGAGCCGTACCTGTCGCCGTTCTACAGCCCGGTGCTGTTCCACGCGCCGGCGGCCGGCGCGGCGCCGGCGAGCCACGCGTGGTTCGGCGCGTTCCCGGCGTGGTGGCCGAGCTGGCTCCGGATCTCGCCCGCGGTGCTCGTGCTCGTGTTCCCGGGCGGCTTCCGGTTCACCTGTTACTACTACCGCAAGGCGTACTACCGGTCGTTCGCCGGGTCGCCGCCGGGCTGTGCGGTCCGCCCGCTGGCCGCGCGGCGCTGGTACCGCGGCGAGACCGGCCTGCTGCGGATCCAGAATCTGCACCGCTACCTGCTCTACTTCGCGCTGTTGTTCCTGGTGGTGCTCGGGATCGACGCCGCACGCGCGTTCGTGCGCGACGGCGAGCTCGGGATCGGCGTCGGCAGCGTGATGCTGGTGATCAACGTCGTCTTGCTCGCCGGGTACACCCTGGGCTGCCACTCGCTGCGCCACCTGATCGGTGGCCGCAAGGACTGCATGTCGTGCGGCCGCGCCACGCTCGCGTACGGCGCGTGGAAGCGCGCGAGCTGGTTCAACGCGCACCACATGGGCTGGGCGTGGGCGAGCCTCGCGTGGGTGATGCTGAGCGATCTGTACGTCCGCCTGCTCTCGATGGGCGCGATCCGCGACCTCCATACCTGGTGAGGTGCCGATGCTCGACGTATCCGAGATCCAGACGTTCGATCACGACGTGCTCGTGATCGGCGCCGGTGGCGCCGGGCTGCGCGCCGCGATCGAGTGCAGCGCGCGCGGGCTCGACACCGCCGTGATCTCGAAGAGCCTGCTCGGCAAGGCGCACACCGTGATGGCCGAGGGCGGGGTGGCGGCGGCGCTCGGCAACGTCGATCCACGCGACAACTGGAAGATCCACTTCCGCGACACGATGCGCGGCGGCAAGTTCCTCAACGACTGGCGGATGGCCGAGCTGCACGCCCGCCCGTCGCCGGACCGGGTCCGCGAGCTCGAGGCGTGGGGCGCGGTGTTCGATCGCACGCGCGACGGGCTGATCTCGCAGCGCAACTTCGGCGGCCACCGCCACCCGCGGCTGGCGCACGTCGGCGATCGCACCGGGCTCGAGATGCTGCGCACGCTCCAGGACCACGCGGTGCAGCAGCAGATCCGGTTCCACATGGAGTGCGCGGCGATCGAGCTGCTCAAGGACGGCGACCGGATCGCCGGCGCGGTCGCGTACTGGCGCGACAGCGGGCGGTTCGTGGTGTTCCGCAGCAAGGCGGTGATCGTCGCGACCGGCGGCGGCGGCAAGGCGTGGCAGGTGACCTCGAACTCGTGGGAGTACACCGGCGACGGGATCGCGATGGCGTACGAGGCCGGCGCCGAGCTGATGGATCTCGAGTTCACCCAGTTCCACCCGACCGGCATGGTGTGGCCGCTCTCGGTGCATGGGGTCCTGGTGACCGAGGGCGTGCGCGGCGATGGCGGCGTGTTGCTCAACAACCGCGGCGAGCGGTTCATGTTCGGCTACATCCCGGACAAGTTCGCCGCCGAGACCGCCGATTCGATCGAGGAGGCGGAGCGCTGGCTGGCCGGCGATCCGGACGCGCGGCGGCCGCCCGAGCTGCTCACCCGCGACGAGATCTCGCGCGCGATCGTGGCCGAGATCAAGGCGGGGCGCGGCTCGCCACACGGCGGGGTGTTCCTCGACATCGCGTCGCGCCGCCCCGCGGAGGTGATCAAGCGCCAGCTGCCGTCGATGTACCTCCAGTTCAAGGAGCTGGCGGAGATCGACATCACGCGCGAGCCGATGGAGGTCGGCCCCTCCCGGCTCGACTTCATGGGTGGCGTGCGGGTCGACCCGGAGACCCAGCAGAGCACGGTGCCGGGGCTGTTCGCGTGCGGCGAGTGCGCCGCCGGGATGCACGGCGCGAACCGGCTCGGCGGCAACTCGCTCTCGGACCTGCTGGTGTTCGGCAAGCTCGCGGGCGACGGCGCGGAGCACTACATCGCGGGGCTGCCCGGCGCGCCGCGCGCCGGCGCCGACCAGATCGCGGCGGCGGTGCGCCGGGCGACCGAGATCCTGCGCCGCGAGCACGGCGCGAGCCCGTACGTGCTGCACGACAAGCTCCAGCAGGTGATGACGACCGGCGTGGGGATCGTGCGGGAGCGCGGCGAGCTCGAGCGCGCGATCGCGCAGCTCGACGAGCTGTCCGCCGAGGCGCGCACGATGAAGGCGGCCGGCGCGAGCCAGTTCAACCCGGGCTGGCACGAGGCGCTCGCGATGCGCTCGCTGCTCGTGACCTCGGAGGCGGTCGCGCGATCGGCGCTGCTGCGCGAGGAGAGCCGCGGCGCGCACAGCCGGCTCGACTTCCCCGGCGAGCGCGAGGATTGGCTGCACCACAACGTGATCGTGCGGCGCGGCCCGCGCGGCGAGATGGTGACCGAGAAGCGGCGGCGCCCGGATCCACCGCCCAAGCTCGCCGCGATCGCGAACGCGCGCGCCGAGGACCTCGAGGGCGGCCGCGCCCCGACGGGCGGAGGCCGGCCGTGACCGACGCCGCGACCCGCGCGTTCCAGGTCTGGCGCGGCGACGCCGAGGGCGGCGAGCTGGTGCGGTTCGAGATCGAGGTCGACCCGGGGATGGTCGTGCTCGACGTGCTGCTGCGGATCCAGGCCCGCCAGGCCCACGATCTGGCGATCCGCTGGAACTGCAAGGCCGGCAAGTGCGGCTCGTGCAGCATGGAGATCGAAGGCAAGCCGCGGCTCGCGTGTATGACCCGGATGAACCTGTTCGAGCCGGGCGCCGAGATCGCGTGCCGGCCGATCCAGACGTTCCCGGTGATCAAGGACCTGGTCACCGACGTGTCGTGGAACTACCGCCAGAACCAGCGGATCCGGCCGTTCAAGCCGCGGCCGCCGGACGCCGATGGCGTGTACCGGATGTACCAGGAGGACGTCGATCGCGTGCAGGAGTTTCGCAAGTGCATCGAGTGCTTCCTGTGCCAGGACGTGTGCCACGTGCTGCGCAACCGCGAGGCCGCGGATCGGTTCGTCGGGCCGCGGTTCCTGATCCGGATCGCCGGGCTCGAGATGCACCCGCTCGACGAGGACGATCGGATCCCCGAGCTGCGCCGGGAGCACGGCGTGGGGCTGTGCAACATCACGCGGTGCTGCACCGAGGTGTGCCCGGAGAGCATCGGGATCACCGACAACGCGATCATTCCGCTCAAGGAGCGGGTCGTCGACGAGCACTACGATCCGCTGGGGAGACTCGTGCGAATCTTCAGCCGCCGCGGTCGATCGCCGGCCACGGGTGACGCGACCTGATTGCGTGTTGCGAGTTGCGTGCGGTTGAAGGCATGATGCTCCATGGCTGACCGAGCGGCTGCTCACCCAACCGTAGGCAATTCGAAGTACGCAATC
>JBQCJR010000823.1:0-4433 GCA_051952595.1 Kofleriaceae bacterium | reverse complement strand
GTGGGCATGGGATCACTAGAATCTGGAATCGGACCCCAGCAGATCGCGATAGTTGGGTCAGCTCCCGCGGCGACGCAACGCGTTGAAAACGCGTGGGGCGGCAACTCGACCAGCCAGGGGCACCGGCTCGACGCGCTGCGGTTGGCAGGTCGCGTGGCCATGGGGCTCCGGGCTGCACACCCGGGAGCGTGGCCCCCGGGTCCGGCAGCCGCAGGGACTCAATTGGCGATCGTGACCCGCTCCACGCCCTTCTGCTCGAGCACCGCGCCGACCCGCTGGCGCAGATCGCCCTGCAGCACGATCGCGCCGTTCTCGGTCGCGCCGCCGCAGCCGAGCGCCTGCTTGAGGTCGCGGCACCACTGGTCGAGCTCGGTCGGCGGCAGGCCGAGCTTCTCCACGATCGTGACCTCCTTGCCGCCGCGCCCCTTGCGCTCCATGCGGACCACGGCGCGCGCGAGGCCCTTCTTCACCGGCTTGGCCGGCGCGGCGGGAGCGGCCGCGGGTCCGGGCGGCAGCGAGCCGCGGAGCTTCTCGAGCGCCGCGAACGGATCGGACTTCGGCGGTGGCGTCTTGGGGCCCTTCGACTGACCAGACATGCGGCTCCAGTCTACGCGATAGATTCGGTACTCGATGATCGCCCGCGCGGCGTGGGCCAGGCGTGGGCTAGAGTCATCGCCGCGATGAGGTGGCTCTGCGCCGCGGCGCTGTTCGTCTGGGCGTGCGGCGACGGCGCCGTCGAAGATCCGATCTTGCCCGAGGTCACCGATCCGGTCGCGCACGTCGATCCGACGATCGGCACCGGCGGCATGGGGTTCGCGCACGGCAGCTGCTTCGTCGGCGCGACCGCGCCGCACGGCCTCGTCAAGGTGGGACCGGACACCTCCGGTCCGTTCGGCACCGTCAACTTCCTGCACTACTCCGGCTACTGGGCCGGCGACGACAAGATCCGCGGGTTCTCCCACCTCCATCTGCACGGCGCCGGCGCGACCGACTACGGCGTGCTCTCGGTCATGCCGGTCCCAGCGTTCGATCCGGCGAAGCGCACCGTCGAGGCGTACGAGACGCGGTTCGCGAAGGCCGACGAGCGCGCGGCCGCCGGCCGCTACGAGGTCGCGCTCGCGAACGGTATCGAGGTCGCGCTCACCGCGACCCCGCGCGCGGCGGTGCATCGCTACCGCGGCGCGGGCGCGGTGGTGATCGATCTCGCGAAGGTGCTCGACGGGGGCCGGGTCGAGTCCGCATCGATCACCGTCGACGACGACGCCGGCGAGCTGTACGGCGAGCTGCACCACCGCGGCGGGATGTCTGGTGGCTTCGGCGGCTACACCGTGTACTTCGTCGCGCGCGCGCGCACGCCGTGGACCTCGCACCAGGTGTGGTCGGACGCGAGCGCGCCGGGGCCGTCGGCGTCGGCGAGTGGCACCGGGGTCGGCACGGCGCTCGTCGTGCCGGCGGACTTCGAGCTCGCGATCGGGCTCTCGCTGGTCTCGCTCGATGGCGCGCGCGCGAACCTCGCCGCCGAGGTCCCGTCGATCGACTTCGAGCAGGTCGCCGCGCGCACGCGAGATCGCTGGTCCGGGCTGCTCGGCAGCGTGCTGCTCACCGGCGGCACCGAGGCGCAGCGCCGGATCTTCTACACCAGCCTCTACCACGCGTTCCTGATGCCGAGCGTGATCGGCGACGTCGACGGCACCTATCGGTTGTCGAGCGGCGTCGAGGCGGTCGCGACCGGCTGGCAGCAGATGTCGGATCTCTCGCTGTGGGACACCTATCGCACGGTGCACCCGCTGTACGCGTGGCTCGCGCCCGACAGCGCGAAGGACGCCGCGCGCTCGCTGGTCGCGTTCGGCGACGGCCTCGGGATCTTCCCCAAGTGGCCGATCGCGATCGGCGAGGCCGGCACGATGCTCGGCTCGAGCGCCGAGATCGCGATCGCCGATGCGGTGCTGCGCGACGTGCCCGGCGTCGAGGCCCCGCGCGCGTGGCCCGGGCTGCGCGCAGCGGCCATGGATCCCATTGCGCCGCCGGCGGGGCGCGCCGGGCGCGGCGACGTCGAGCCGTACATGCAGCTCGGCTACGTGCCGCGCAGCCACGGCCGCTCGGTCTCGACGACGACCGAGTATGGCCACGACGACTTCGCGCTCGCCCAGCTCGCCGGTGCGCTCGGCCACACCGCGGATCGCGACGCGCTGCTCGTGCGCAGCCGCGGCTGGCGCGCGCTGTACGATCCCGCGGTCGGCTTCCTGCGTGGCCGCAACGCCGACGGCACGTTCCCCGCCGGCCCGTTCGATCCACTCGAGCTCGGCGAGGACTACGCCGAGGCCAACGCGTGGCACTCGCTGTGGATGACCGGCGCGTACGACGCCGAGGGGCTCGCCGAGCTGCACGGCGGCGCGGCCGGCGCGGTCGCCAAGCTCGAGCAGTTCTTCGAGCGCGCCAAGGAGGACTGGGACCGCGGCGACGAGGCCGCCTCGAACTTCCCGCGCCCGTACTACTGGCACGGCAACGAGCCCGACATCAACGCGGCGTACGTGTTCGCGCAGCTCGGCCGGCCCGAGCTGACCCACCGCTGGGTGCGCTGGATCGAGGACACGCTGTACAGCGACCAGCCCGAGGGCGTCGCCGGCAACGACGACGGCGGCACGCTCGGCTCGTGGTACGTGCTGTCGACCCTCGGGATCTATCCGGTGCCCGGCAGCGATCGCTGGATCCTCGGCGCGCCGCGGTTCCCGCAGGCGCGCGTGCGCGTCGAGGGGCGCGAGCTGCTGATCGTCGCCGAGGGCTGGGGGAAGGATCGCGGCTCGGTCGAGCGAGTCGAGATCGACGGCGTGCCGGTCGAAGGTGCGGAGATCACGCACGTCCAGCTCGCCGGCGCGTCGAAGCTGGTGTTCGTGATGCGCGAGTAGCCGCCGTGTCCACCGCGCGGTCCGCTGGTGGCTCCTGTACGCATCCTGGAGAGGAGATCCGAGTGACCCGCTATCCGCTCTTCGTGCTGTGTGTGCTCGCCGGGTGTGTCGCGCGCGCGGCGCCTGCGCCCTCCCCATCGCCGGCGGGCGCGCCGCCCGGCTACGCGCTCGTCCCCGCGGCCGAGGCCAACCTCCAGGTCTGCCAGGAGGGCGGCGCCTGCAAGTTCGAGTGCGACGGCGGCAACTGTGCGTTTGCGTGCGCGCCCGGCTCGCGGTGCGAGATCGAATGCGACGGCGGCAACTGCGACATCCAGTGTGCCGAGGGCGCCTCGTGCGAGGCCGAGTGCGATGGCGGCAACTGCCGCTCGTCCTGCGCCGAGGGCGCGTCGTGCGAGATCGAGTGCGACGGCGGCAACTGCCAGCAAACGTGCGCTCCCGGCGCGCGCTGCGAGACCAGCTGCGACGGCGGCAACTGCGAGTGAGCGCGCGAGCGCGGCGTGGCGCGGCGGCACCCTCCCGCCGTGCGCCGCGGTGACAGTTCGCGCGGTTGCCGCGGCGTCGAGCTTGCACTCCGCGCCGGCCGATGCGCGCGTGGCCGGTGGTGGTGCTGGTGTTGCTGTGGGCGCGCGAGACCTCCGAATCTTCGTCGGAGAAAGCATCAAGTTCTGATGCGAGCGAGGCGCTCGGCCAGCTCGCGGCCGCGCGCGCGTGCGATCGGATCGAGGGCGCGTTCGAGCCGCTCGTGGTCGGCGACGCGACGGGCGCGCTGCGGATCGCGCGGTGCGCGCCGGAGGTCGAGGGCGCGCGGCTGGTGGTGCGGATCGAGGCGACCGGCTGGGCCGCCGCGCCGCGGTCGGTCCACGCGGTGCTGCGCGGCGCGCTCGCGTGGACCTCTGATCGCGCGCGCGGCGCCTCGGTGCAGCTCGCGAGCGCGGGCTGGCAGATCGAGGGCGTCGACCACGCGGCGGCGGGGCCGATCGAGCGCATGCTCGACGAGGCGCTGTTCGGTCGCGCGCCCACGGCCGGTGGTGCGCGCGAGCTGTGTGGCGCGCTGAGCGGCGAGCCGGTCGCGGCGCCGCGCGAGGTCGCGCTCGCGCCGGGAGGCGCGACCTTGGTGGGGCCGGTGCGGCTCGGCCGCGCGGCGACGCTGCGCGCGACCTCGGATCGCGCAGCGCGCGTCACGCTCGTGTGCGCCGAGCACGCCGAGGCGATCGCCGCGCGGCTGGCGGCGGAGGTGCCGTCGCTGGTCTCGGCGGATCTCGCGGGCGAAGCGCGGATCCGGCTGCCGGCGGTGCGTTGCCCGGTCGTCGTGATCGTGCGCTCGCTTGGCGACCGCGCGGTGGTGCGCTGGCAGTGGGAGCCCGCGGCTCCGGCGGCGGCAGCACAGGCAAAGTTGCGATGTCGCGCGCCGGCCGGCGCGGCGCGTATCGAGCCGGGCGCCGCGCGGCCCAACAACGCAGCGCGTGTCGAGCCGGGCGCCGCGCGGCGCGCCGGCGCGGCGCGTATCGAGCCGGACCCCGCGCGGCC
>JBQCJR010000822.1:0-11219 GCA_051952595.1 Kofleriaceae bacterium | reverse complement strand
TGCGGGACGATCAGCCCGATGAAGCCGATCGGCCCGGCCAGCGCGATCGCCGCACCCACCAGCAGCGACGCGACGAAGAACACCACCGCCTGGGTCCGCGGCACCGAGACCCCCACCGAGGCCGCCGCGTCCGGGCCCGCCGCGAGCGCGTTCAGCTCCCGGCCGTGCGCCACCAGCAGCACCAGGCCGACCAGGATCGGCCCGGCCGCGTACTGAACCGCCGGCAGCCGCATCGAGTCCAGCCCGCCCATCATCCACCGCAGCATCCGGCTCACCTCGGTGAAGTCGCTCGTGTACTGGATCAGCACCGAGGCCGAGGAGCAGAACATCGACATCGTCACGCCCGCGAGCACCAGCGTGGCCGGCGGCAGCTGCCGGCTGATCCGCGCCAGCCGCCACACCACCAGCAGGGTCGCGACCGAGCCCACCAGCGCCGCGCCGCCCACGCCGAGTGGCCCGAATGCCGATTCGATGCCCAGCCGGATCGCGACCACCGCCGCGAGCGCCGATCCCGACGAGATCCCCAGGGTGAACGGCTCCGCGAGCGGGTTGCGCAGCAGCGCCTGCAGCGCGCAGCCCGCGCCCGCCAGCGCGCCTCCCACCAGGAGCGAGGCCAGCACCCGCGGGATCCGCACCCACAGGATCGCGTGATCCGGCGAGCCCGCGGAGAACGCGTCCAGGCCGAACAGCTCGAGGTGGCGGCCGCTGCGATCCGCCGCGACGCCCAGGAGCGGCGCGATCACCGCCACCACGCCGCACAGCACGAGGCAGCTTGCGATCGTGATCGCCAGCCGGCGGCCGGTGAGCCGGCGCGCCGATCCGCTGATGAACCCGCTCACGCCGGCACCGCGAACCGCGTGCCCGAAGGCAGCGCCCCCACGTGGATCGACAGGCCAAACGCCTCGCGGGTCGCCGGTGCGCCGAGGACGTCCGCCGGTGCGCCGCGCGCCGCCAGCCGGCCCTCGGAGATCAGCCAGAGCGCGCCGCCGTAGCGGAGCGCGAGGTCGAGATCGTGGGTGACCAGCACCGCCGCCATGCCGCCGTCGCACTGCGCGCGGATCATCTCGAACACCGCCCGCGCGTGCGCCGGATCGAGCCCCGCCGTCGGCTCGTCCAGCAGCAGGCACTTCGCGCCCTGGCACAGCGCCTGGGCGATGATCACCCGGCGCGCCTCGCCGCCCGAGAGCTCGTCGAACCGCCGCTCCGCCAGGTGCGCCACGTCGCACGCCGCCATCGCCGATCGCGCGGCGGTCAGATCCGCGTCGCTCGCGAGCCCGAGGCCCCGCTGGTTCACGTATCGCCCGAGCAGCACCACTTCCTCGACGGCGAACGGGAACCCCAGCTCGTAGCGCTGCGGCAGGTACGCCAGGTCTCGCGCGATCATCCGCCGCGCCACGCGCGCCGGATCGTGGCTCATCACCCGAACTGTCCCCGCGCTCGGCGGCACGAACCCCGCGATGCTGCGCAGCAGCGTCGACTTGCCCGCGCCGTTCGGCCCGACGATGACGACCATCTCGCCCGCGTCGACCGCCGCGGAGACGCCGCGCACCACCTCACGCTTCCCGAGGGAAACGCTGAGATCGACGAGCTCGAGCCAGGCCATGCGCCCGGGTACCATACGTCAGGCGGTGCGCGACATCGAACCCGCGCCGGCGCGCCGGATCTCTGCCCTGGCGACGCTTGTCGAAACGCGGTACCCATCCGGCTCGTGCGGCGCCGCAACAACCGGGTCGTGATGAACCTGCCCGTCGAGCTGGTCACCGCGGGCAAGAAGGTGCGCGCCGTCACGCAGGATCTCTCGCCGTACGGCATGTTCGTGCGGTTGTCGCCGCCGCTGCCCGTCGGCACGGTCGTGCAGATCGTGATCTCGCCGAACGGCCAGCGCCTGGTGACCACCGGACAGGTCACCCACAGCCTCGGCGAGGTCGAGTCGCGCACGCTCGGGCGGTTCCCCGGGATCGGCGTGGTGTTCCGCGAGCCCGTGCGCCCGGCCGACGAGCTGTTCGCGCAGGCCGTGCAGCGCCTGCTCGAGAAGCACGCGCACCACCAGCCGGTCGCCGAGCTCCGGATCCTGGTCGCCGATCCGCAGACCCGGCTGCTCGAGCGGCTCTCGACCGCGCTCGGCAACGCCGGGTTCGCGGTCGCCACCGCGACCAACGGCATGGAGGCGATCGGCTCGTGCCTGTCGCGCACGCCGGACGTCGTGCTCGTCGAGCGCGACA
Source organism: Kofleriaceae bacterium (assembly GCA_051952595.1). GTDB lineage: Bacteria > Myxococcota_A > Polyangia > Haliangiales > Haliangiaceae > JABFXX01. Next base: position 8,997 of record JBQCJR010000822.1, on the reverse strand, counting down.
TGCCCGTCGTCGACGGGCTACACGTGCTCCAGGAGATGGGCCGCCACGCCGAGCTCGCGAGCGTGCCGGTGATGATGATGTCGGCCGACGCCAGCGATCTGGTGCGCCTGCAGGCGTTCCAGCTCGGGGCGATGGACTTCATCCCCAAACCGTTCACCGTGCTCGAGGTGATCCTGCGCGCCCGGCGGTGGGCGCGCGCCAGCCAGCGCGAGACCGATCGCGTGCTCTTGCGCGGCACGCTCACCGAGCTCGGCCTGCCATCCCTGCTCACGATGTTCGAGCAGGAGCGCAAGAGCGGCCAGCTCTCGGTCACCCGCGAGCACTTCGTCGCGTGGATCGACTTCGTCGAGGGCAAGATCGTGCGCGCGCGCTCCTCGGAGCTCGACGCCGGCTCGCACCACGTGCTCATGACCGTGCTCGACTGGAAGGACGGCTACTTCGAGCTGTCCGCCGGCACGCCCGCTCAGACCCAGCCCGAGCTCGACACCACCGTCACGCATCTCCTGCTCGAGCACGCGCGCCTTCGCGACGAGGCGCATCGGCCGTAGCGTCGCCGGTCGCCTCGCCCGCCATCTCGGACACCAGCAGCGCGGCGCGCGGCCCCCACACGCGGGGCTATCGCGCCGCGATCGCCTTCGCGAGCGCCGCGAGCGCGTCCTTCACGCGCGGCGACGGCGCGGCCAGGTAGGGCTCGCTCAGCGCGACCACGCGTTCGCTCTTCGTCGCCGGAACGTCCACCGCCTTCCACGCCCCGACGCCCTCGCCGCGCGCGGAGAACGACAGGTCGAGGATCACCTCCGGCTGGCCGCGCAGCACCTCCTCGAGCGAGATTTTGGGGTAGCGCACGCCGGACGAGGCGAGCACGTTCTCGCCACCCACCACGGCGAGCATCTCGTCGAGCCAGCTGCCCGGCCCCGCGGCGACCAGGTTGCCTAGCCCGCCGGCCTCGCGATCGATGATCGCCAGCACGCGCGGGCGCTTCGCCGGGCGCGTCGCGCGCGCGGCCTCGATCGAGGCGTCGATCTCGGCGATCACGCGCGTGGCCTCCTCGGCCTTGCCGATCCGCCGCCCGACGGTGACGAGCGCGCTCTTGACGTCCGGCAGGCCGTGGATCGGGCACGCGACCGTCTCGATCCCCGCATCGCGCAGCGCACCGGCGGCGCTGCCGTGCACATCGTCGACGACGACCAGCGAAGGGCGCAGCCGGACGATCGCCTCGAGGTTCGGCGACAGGAAGCTGCCCACCTTGGGTAGCTTGGCCACCTCGGGCGGGAACGTGGAGTAGTCGTCGACGCCGATCAGCAGCTGGGTCGCGCCGAGCGCCCCCATGATCTCGGTCGCCGAGGGCGTCAACGAGACCACCTGGAGCCCCGCGGGCTTCGGCGAGCTCGATCCGCGCTCGGACGGCGCCGGCGGCTGCGCGGCATCGCGACCACATCCGGCGAGGAACAGGAGCACGAGGAACAGGCGCACCGCCATGAGGTAGCACGGCGCCGCGCCTGGCATGCCGCCGGCGCGGCACCGCATCCGGGGCGCACGGGCCGCGCACCTGCGGTATCGTCGGGCGGTGGAACCTGGCGATCTCACCGGCGCCATTCTCGACGGCCGATACCGGGTCATCGAGCCGGTCGCAGAGGGGGCGATGGGGGTGGTGTATCGCGCCGAGCGGATCAAGCTCGGGCGCATCGTCGCGGTGAAGGTCCTGCACGAGTCGCTGCCCAACGAGCTGTCGAGCCGCAAGCGGTTCGAGATCGAGGCGATGGCGATGGCCAAGCTCGAGCATCCGCACTGCGCGGCGGTGCTCGATGTCGGCATGCACGACGACCGGCCGTTCGTCGTCATGGACTTCGTCAGCGGACCGAACCTCAAGGACGTGATCGCCTCGCAGGCGCCGCTCCCGGTGGCGCGCGCGGCGGAGATCGTGCGCCAGATCCTGTCCGGCCTCGCGCACGCGCACGAGCACGAGATCATCCACCGCGACATCAAGCCCGCGAACATCGTGCTGTCCCAGAAGTCGGGGCTCGGGGACCACGTGAAGATCCTCGACTTCGGGCTCGCGCGGCTCAGCCAGGACTCGAGCCTCACCACCGGGATCGTCGTCGGAACGCCGTCGTACATGGCGCCCGAGCAGATCCGCGGGACCCTGATCGATGGCCGCGTCGATCTCTACGCGTGTGGGGTCCTGCTGTTCGAGCTGCTCACCGGCCGAAAGCCGTTCGTCTCGAAGAAGGACGATCCGATCGAGGTGTGCTCGATGCACCTCAAGAACCCGCCGCCGCGGCTCGCCGACCTGCGGGCCGGCGTCGATTTCGGCGAGCTCGAGGCCGTGGTCGCCCGGGCGCTCGCAAAGAAGGCCGACGAGCGGTTCGCCACGGCCGGCGAGTTCGCGGGTGCGCTCGAGGCCGCCGCGCTCCGGCACAAGGGCGCCTCGATCGCGCCACCGATCGCGCAGCCTGTCGCGCCACCCGTCGCGCCACCGATCGCGCCACCCGTCGCGCAGCCGGCGGTCGACGCGAACCTCCGCGCGACGCTGCCCGGGCTCAGCGCGGTCCCGAGCGGCGTGCAGACTCGCTCGGGACCCACCGGCCAGAGCGCCGGGGCGCCCATCGCACCACCGCCGAACAGCACGCTGCCCGGGCTCGCGGCGATCCCGCCCGCGCCGGGCCCCGAGCCCACGATGGCCTCCCTCGGCTTTTCGCCGCCTCCGCCGCGCGTGGCCCCTCCGCCACCCTCCGCACACGGCGCGCCAAGCGCACCCCCTCCCACCTCGTCTGCCGCCGCCCCCACGCCGCTGTGGCGGAACCGCAAGTACGTCGCGATCGGCGCCTCGGCGCTCCTGGCAGTCCTCGTGCTCGCCGTGGTGCTCGCGACCTCGGGCTCGAGCTCGACCACGCCGCCGGTCGATGCCGCCGTCGCGCCCGCACCCGCGCCCACACCGGCGCCCGCCGATCCGGCCGCCGACGTGCTCGCGCGCGCGGACGAGCTGATCTCGGCGGGGCGCCGCGAGGCCGCGCTCGACCTACTCACCGGCTCGCGCCGCGCGTTCCCCGAGGATGCGCGCCTGTCCTACCTCGCCGGCAAGCTGTACTTCGAGCGGCTGTGGTGGACCGACGGGCTCAAGCAGCTCCGCGACACGGTGCGCCTCGACCCGCAGTACCGGACCGATCCCGAGCTCATCAAGATCGTCCTCAAGGGCTTCATCACCACGCCGCGCTACGACTCGGCGCTCGCCTCGTTCCTGCGCGAGGAGATCGGCCCCGCGGCCAAGCCGTACCTCGAGGAGACGGCGACCAGCCACCCGAACGCGTCGATCCGCCAGCGCGCCGCCAGCGAGCTGCGCCGCTATCCCTGAGATCGGGCTCACTGAGCCCGGCTCGGGCCGCGCCGTGAGCGGCCGCGGGGTGTGTCAAATTTTTCATCCCTGGGGATCTCCTCCGACTCGACGCGTCATTCCACGGCTCGCGATCTACCCACATGGTTTTCCACAGCCGAAAACAACGCGCGGGAATCGCTCGAAAATCGGGAGCAGATCCACCCACAATCCACTGTCAATCCACAGCTACTCCACGTGTTCATCTCACCCCGCGGCACACCATATGTAGCTGCTACTCCCGGAACACCCCCTAAATCTAGTGTCCCTTTTTCTTGCCCTCCCCATGCCTCCCCGATAGAAGAAAGGACCGCCGCGAGGGCATCACGCGGATCACGTCGGACCGTCACAAAACGCTTCGAGCAGCACCTCGCGCATCCATCCGACGAACCGCAGCCGAACGAAAATTTAGAGGGGTTTCCGGTAGATACTGGTTCTGCCGCTGGCGCCCCTTTGCCTTTTGCCACGCCCGAACATCAGAAATGCCGCAAGGAGGGGTCATGCTCGTGAAGTCCGCCGTCACTCCAGCCCACGAGAAGAAGCAGGTGCAGAGCCGCGTCATCAAGGACCAGCGTCCCGGACTCGCCTTCGACCGCTTCTTCACTCGCCAGGGCGTCGACCCGTTCGACACCGTCGAATGGGAGTCGCGGGACGCCGTGATCAGCGGCGCGGACGGCAAGGTCTTCTTCGAGCAGCGCGGCGTTCAGTTCCCGAAGTCGTGGTCCCAGACCGCCACCAACGTGGTGGTCCAGAAGTACTTCCGCGGCACGCTGGGCACGCCGCAGCGCGAGGACTCGGTCCGCGCGATGATCGGCCGGGTCGCCGACACGATCTACGGCTGGGGCAAGACCGACGGCTACTTCAAGAGCGAGCAGGATGCGTGGGCGTTTCGCGACGAGCTGGTGCACCTCCTCCTGCACCAGAAGATGGCGTTCAACTCGCCGGTCTGGTTCAACGTCGGCGTCGAGGAGCACCCGCAGTGCTCGGCGTGCTTCATCAACTCGGTCGATGACTCGATGAGCTCGATCCTCGGGCTCGCCAAGACCGAGGGCATGCTGTTCAAGTACGGCTCGGGCACCGGCTCCAACCTGTCGTCGCTGCGCTCGTCGCGCGAGCACCTCAACGGCGGCGGCACGGCGTCCGGCCCGGTGTCGTTCATGCGCGGCTTCGACGCGTTCGCCGGCGCGATCAAGTCGGGCGGCAAGACCCGCCGCGCGGCCAAGATGGTCATCCTCAACGTCGACCATCCCGACATCGTCGACTTCGTCGACTGCAAGGCGACCGAGGAGAAGAAGGCGTGGGCGCTGATCGACGCCGGCTACGACGGCGGCTTCAACATCCCCGGCGGTGCGTACGACTCGGTGAACTACCAGAACGCGAACCACTCGGTGCGCGTCAACGACGAGTTCATGTCCGCCGTGCAGCGCGACGGCGAGTTCAGCACCCGCGCCGTCATCGACGGCCGCAAGGTCGACACCTACAAGGCGCGCGAGCTGATGCGCAAGATGGCCGACGCTGCGTGGATCTGCGGCGATCCGGGCATCCAGTTCGACACCACGATCAACGACTGGCACCCGTGCATCAACACGTCGCGGATCAACGCGTCGAACCCGTGCTCGGAGTACATGTTCCTCGACGACAGCGCGTGCAACCTGGCGTCGCTGAACCTGCGCAAGTTCCAGCGGGCCGATGGCGATCTCGACCCCGAGGCGTTCCGCCGCGCGTGCGCGACGACGATCACCGCGATGGAGATCATCGTCGATAACTCGTCGTACCCGTCGGACAAGATCGGCCAGAACTCGTACCAGTTCCGCCCGCTGGGCCTCGGCTTCGCGAACCTCGGCGCGCTGCTCATGTCGCGCTCGCTGCCGTACGATAGCGAGCCCGGCCGCGCGTACGCCGCCGCGATCACCTCGATCATGTGCGGCGAGGCGTACCGCACGTCGGCGCGGATCTCCGCCGATGCGACCGGCCCGTTCCCCGGCTACGCCGAGAACGAGGCGCCGTTCCTCAAGGTCATGCGCAAGCACCGCGCCGCGGTCGACCGGATCGACTCGGCGTTCGTCCCGTACGACCTGATGCAGGCCGCCCGCGAGTCGTGGGACGACGCGATCGCGCTCGGCTCGAAGTACGGCTTCCGCAACGGTCAGACCACCGTGCTCGCGCCGACCGGCACGATCGCGTTCCTCATGGATTGCGACACCACCGGCGTCGAGCCGGACATCGCGATCGTCAAGTACAAGCGGCTGGTCGGCGGCGGTCTGCTCAAGATCGTCAACCACACCGTGCCCGAGGCGCTCTCCAAGCTCGGCTACTCGGCCGCCGAGGTCGACGCGATCGTCGCGCACATCAACGCGAAGGACACGATCGAGGGCGCGCCGCACCTCAAGGAGGAGCACCTCGCGGTGTTCGACTGCGCGTTCCGCTCCTCGAACGGCTCGCGGTCGATCCACTACATGGGCCACATCCGCATGATGGCCGCCGTCCAGCCGTTCCTGTCCGGCGCGATCTCGAAGACGGTCAACCTGCCGACCGACTGCACCGTCGAGGACATCGAGGACGCGTACATCCAGGCCTGGAAGCTCGGCCTCAAGGCGATCGCCGTGTACCGCGATGGCTGCAAGCGCACCCAGCCGCTGTCGACCAACCTGAGCCAGGCCACCTCGAACGGCTCGGCCGCCGCCGCCGCCGCGAACGTCGATCCGCTCGAGCTGCTGGCCCCCGAGGAGCGCCGCCTCGTCGAGGCGCTGCGCCTCCGCAAGTCGCGGCCGGCCGGCCCGCCGATGGCGAACCGCTACAAGCTGCCCGACGAGCGCGCGTCGTTCACGCACAAGTTCTCGATCGGCGGCCACGAGGGCTACATCACCGTCGGTCTCTACGAGGACATGTCGCCCGGCGAGATCTTCGTCCGCATGGCGAAGGAGGGCTCGGTGATCGCCGGCCTGATGGACTCGTTCGCGACGTCGATCTCGCTCGCGCTCCAGCACGGCGTGCCGCTCTACCTCCTGATCGACAAGTTCAAGGGCACGCGGTTCGAGCCGTCCGGCTTCACCGGCAACCAGGAGATCCCGATCGCGACGTCGATCATGGACTACCTGTTCCGCTGGCTGGCGATCCGGTTCCCGGCCGAGGGCACCTCGCCGTTCGTCGAGCGCCACCCGGCCGCGCGCACCACGCAGCTCGATCTGCCGAAGGTCCCGCTGCTGTCGACCGCCTACGCCCCGGACAGGAGCGACAAGGGCGACAAGAGCGACCGGAGCGACAAGAGCGACAAGTTCGCCTCCCCGGCGATCCCCGTCGAGGTCAAGGACCGCGCGTGGGTCCAGGAGACCGATGCGCCGCCGTGCCACGAGTGCGGCACGCTGATGGTCCGCAACGGCGCTTGCCACAAGTGCCCGAACTGCGGCTCGACGAGCGGCTGCTCGTAGTCACCCCTCGCGGATGTCGGACCGCGGGGCTATCGTGCCCCGCATGGGCATCGAAACCACCGGCAGGCTGCACACCATCTTCGAGACCAAGCAGGTGTCGGAGCGCTTCTCGAAGCGCGAGTTCGTCGTCGAGATCTCGGACAACCCCAAGTATCCGCAGCTGGTGTTGTTCCAGCTGACCGGCGATCGATGCTCGCAGCTCGACGGGATCAACGTCGGTGAGCAGGTCTTGATCGAGTTCAGCCTGCGTGGTCGCGAGTGGCGGAGCCCGGGCGGCGAGGTGAAGTACTTCAACAGTCTCGACGTGTGGAAGATCGAGCCGGCCCGCGCCGCGGCCTCCTCCTCTTCCTCGGGTCGGCGTGGTGGTCGGGGCGGGGGCGGGGGCGATCCGCGCGATGTCGGCCGCGACCCGCGCGATGGCGCGCCGCCGCCGCGCGACTACGAGCCGCGCCCGCGCGATCTCGGCGAGGACAACGAAGATCTGCCGTTCTGATCGCGGGGGAGCGCGCTCGCCTCAGTTCAACGACTGCAGGTCGATCGCGTGCGCGAACAGCGCCTCGCGCTCGACCACCTCGCTCGCGGACTCGTGGGTCGACGCGAGGATCACCGGGGGCGCGACGTTCTCATCGAGCGCCTCCTTCCAGCGCGCCGCGCACAGGCACCAGCGATCGCCGGGCCGGAGCCCGTCGAAGCCGGGTCGCGGCGTCGAGAGATCGTTGCCTCTGCGCTTCGAGAACGCCAGGAACTCCTCGGTCATCTCGGCGCACACGACGTGGCGTCCGAGATCTCGCTCGTCGGTCTCGCAGCAGCCGGTCCGGAAGAAGCCGGTCAGCGGCCTCGTCGAGCACGGCTCGAGCGGCAGTCCGAGCAAGTTGCGCTGCGTAGAAGAGGCCATGGCCCGAAGCTATCAGCTGCGCCGCACGGTGCATCCGGACTTCTGCTGGGTTCGCCGCACACCACCTACGGGCTGAAGCGCACTGCGCTGTTCGTGTTGATCGCGAGCACGCTCGGCGGCAAGTCGCTGCCTCGCACCCCGCCGGGTGGCACCATGTCGCGGCGACGCGGTCGCCTTCGCGCGTAGAGTCGCGGCCATGGCGAAGAAGGCTCCGGTGCACCACGAGTGGAAGGTGCTCGATCACGGCCCGATCGAGCGATTGGCGGACAACCTGTGGTGGGTGTCCGGTGAAGTGCCCAAGATGTCGTTGCGGCGCAACATGGTGATCGCGCGCCGCACCGACGGCTCGCTGGTCATCCACAACGCGATCGCGCTGCGCGACGAGCAGCAGCGCGAGCTCGAGGCCCTCGGCGAGCCGGCGTTCCTGCTCGTGCCGAACGGCTGGCACCGGCTCGACGCGCCGGCGTACAAGCAGCGCTACCCGCAGCTCCGGGTGTTCGCGCCGAGCGGCGCGCGCAAGAAGGTCGAGGAGGCGATCGCGCTCGACGGCACGTACGACGAGTTCCCGGCCGACGCGGCGGTCCGCGTCGAGGCGCTCGCCGGCGTGAAGGGCACCGAGGGCGCGATGGTGGTGACGTCGAGCGACGGCGTCACCGTCGTGGTCAACGACGCGGTGTTCAACATGGACAAGCGCACCGACTTCTTCGGCAAGCTGTTCACGACGCTGCTCGCCTCGGCGCCCGGCCCGCGCGTGTCGCGCCTGATGAAGTGGATGGTGATCGACGACAAGGCGGCGTTCCGCGCGAACCTCGAGCGCTACGCGGATCTCCCGGATCTCCAGCGCTTCATCGTCGCGCACGAGAAGTGCGCGCACGGCGCCGAAGCGCGCGAGGCGCTGCGCAAGGCCGCCACGTACGTCTGAGCCGGGCGACGAGGAACTCGCAGCGCGCGCGCGTCGCGTCCTGCGGGCGCGCGATCGTGCGCCGGTGGCCGCGTGGCAAACGCGCGACGCGCGCCGACCCAAGCGCGTGCGGTGAAGCACGGCGTCGCGCTCCCACGGCACGAGCGCTGCACCAGCGCTCGGTATGCGTTCGAAACTCATGTATCTCATGCTCGGTACCTCCCTGACCGTCGCCGCGTGCGCGACGCCGAGCGGGACCGGCACGGCGACCGGCGCGGTCGCCGGTGGCGTGCTTGGTGGTGCGGTCGGTGGCTCGACCGGTCTGGTGCTCGGCGCCGCGGCGGGCGGCCTGCTCGGCTACGGCGTCGGGCGCTCGATCGAGATCGAGGACCAGCGGCGGATC
>JBQCJR010000821.1:0-3895 GCA_051952595.1 Kofleriaceae bacterium | reverse complement strand
CATCTTCGAGATCGGCTCGGAGCAGGGCGGTCTCGACAAGCTCGGCACCGACATTCGCTCGCTCGCGAAGGCGATGCGCGAGTCGGCCGAGCTTCAGTCGACGCTGACCTCGCCGGCGATTCGCCGTCAGGATCGGCGCAAGGTGATCGACGCACTGCTCCAGCAGATCGGCGTCGTCTCGACGATGCGCAACCTCATCTACTTGCTGCTCGACAGCGAGCGCATGGCCAGCTTGCCGGGTATCTCGCGCGAGCTCGACGCGATGATCGAGGCCAAGGCCGGCCGCGTCACCGCCGAAGTCACCTCCGCGAAGCCGCTCGATCCGACGCAGCTCTCGCAGATCACCGCCGCGCTCGAGAAGCTCTCGGGCAAGAAGGTCACCGTCACCAAGCGCGAGGATCCCGAGCTGCTCGGGGGCGTCGTCGCCAAGGTCGGCGATGTGGTCTACGACGGAAGCCTACGTTCTCAGCTCCGCGCGCTGCGCGACGAGCTCATCAAGTAAGGGAAGCCACCATGGATATCCGCGCCGCAGAGATCTCAGACATCATCCGCAAGCAGATCGAGAACTACGACAAGAAGGTCTCGGTCACCGAGACCGGCACCGTGCTGACGGCGGGCGATGGCATCGCGCGCGTCTACGGCCTGTCGGGCGCCATGGCCGGCGAGCTCCTCGAGTTCGAAGGCGGCGGCGGCGAGAAGGTCAGCGGCATGGTGCTGAACCTCGAGGAGGACAACGTCGGCGTCGCGCTGCTCGGCAAGTTCGAGGCGGTCCGCGAGGGCGACGTCGTCCGCCGCACCGGCCGCATCGTCGAGGTGCCGGTCGGCGAGGAGCTGCTCGGCCGCGTGGTCAACGCGATCGGCGTCCCGGTCGATGGTGGCAAGGCGATCGTGGGCACCCACAAGCGCCAGGTCGAGATCAAGGCGCCGGGCATCATCTCGCGCAAGAGCGTGCACGAGCCGATGCAGACCGGCATGAAGGCGATCGACTCGATGATCCCGATCGGCCGCGGCCAGCGCGAGCTGATCATCGGCGACCGCGGCGTCGGCAAGACGGCCATCGCGATCGACACGATCATCAATCAGAAGGGCCAGAACATGTACTGCTTCTACGTGGCCATCGGCCAGAAGCAGTCCACGGTGGCCACCGTCGTCGACCGGCTCACCAAGGCCGGCGCGATGGAGTACACGACGGTCGTGATCGCCGGCGCGTCCGAGCCGGCCCCGCTGCAGTTCATCGCGCCGTACACCGGCGTCACGATGGCCGAGTACTTCCGCGACACCGGCCGCCACGCCCTGATCGTGTACGATGATCTCTCCAAGCAGGCGGTCGCGTATCGCCAGCTGTCGCTGCTGCTCCGCCGCCCGCCGGGCCGCGAGGCGTACCCGGGCGACGTGTTCTACATCCACAGCCGCCTGCTCGAGCGCGCCGCGAAGATGTCGGACAAGGAGGGCGGCGGGTCGCTGACCGCGCTGCCGATCATCGAGACCCAGGCCGGCGACGTCTCGGCGTACATCCCGACCAACGTCATCTCGATCACCGACGGTCAGATCTTCCTCGAGGCCGACCTGTTCTACTCCGGCGTCCGCCCAGCGGTGAACGTCGGCATCTCGGTGTCGCGCGTCGGTGGCGCCGCGCAGACCAAGGCGATGAAGAAGATCGCCGGTCGCCTCCGCCTCGAGCTGGCCAGCTACCGCGAGAAGGCGGCGTTCGCGCAGTTCGGCTCGGACCTCGACAAGGCGACGCTCGCGCAGCTCAACCGCGGCGAGCGCATGGTCGAGCTGCTCAAGCAGGCGCAGTACCAGCCGATGCCGATGGAGGAGCAGGTCGTCGTGATCTACGCCGGCACCAACGGCTTCGTCGACGACTACCCGGTCGCGGTGCTCGGCCGCTACGAGCGCGAGCTGCTCTCGTTCATGAAATCTCGCAAGTCCGACGTGCTCGACGAGCTCCGCTCGACCGGTAAGCTCGAGGGCGAGATCGAGAAGCGACTGCGCGAAGGCCTCACCGAGTTCGCCAAGCAGTTCTCGGTCGAGGACAAGAAGGCGAAGTAAATGCCGTCGCTCAAGGCGATCCGCAACCGGATCACGTCGGTCAAGAACACGCGCAAGATCACGCGCGCGATGAAGCTGGTCTCGACGGCCAAGCTGCGCCGCGCGCAGGAAGCGCTGATCGCCGCGCGACCGTACACCGCGGCGATCTCGAAGGTCGTCGGCGAGCTGTCGGCGGCCGCCGATTCCGGCGGGCACGCGCTGTTCGAGCAGCGCGATCCGAACAGCGTCGCGATCGTGGTGCTGACCAGCGATCGCGGCCAGGCCGGCGCGTTCAACGCGAACGTCGCCAAGGCGGTGGAGCGCTACGTCCAGAACGAGCTGCAGACCACCACCGAGGTGTCGCTGCGGATCATCGGGCGCAAGGGCAACCAGTACTTCGCCCGCCGCCGCGCGACGATCACCAGCTTCGACCCGGCGCCCACCGGCGCGACCGCGCTGACCATGGCTCGCGAGACCGCGAACCGCGTGATCTCGGACTTCGAGGAGCGCAAGGTCGATCGCGTGTTCGTGGTCTACAACGAGTTCCGCAGCGCGATCAGCCAGGTCGTGCGGGTCAAGCAGCTGCTGCCGATCGTCCCCGAGGCGGCGCAGCAGGTCGAGACCGCGCCGGACGACGCCGCCCGCGACTTCATCTACGAACCTTCGAAGGCGAACCTGCTCGAGCGGATGCTCCCGCTCTACATCCAGATCCAGCTCTATGGCGCATCGCTCGAGTCGATCGCGGCCGAGTTCGCCGCGCGGATGACCGCGATGGAGAACGCGACCAAGAACGCCGGCGAGATGATCGCCCGGCTCACGCTCTCGTATAACCGCGCCCGTCAGGCGTCGATCACCAAGGAGCTGCTCGAGATCATCGGCGGCGCCGAGGCTCTCAAGGGGTAACGAATCATGGCTACTACCGACTATTCCCCCAACAGCATGGGCCGCGTGGTCCAGGTCATCGGTCCCGTCGTCGACGTGGCCTTCGACTCGGCCGAGCTGCCCGAGATCAACACCGCGCTCCTGCTCACCAACCCGTCGATCGACAAGCGCGAAGACAACCTCACCGTCGAGGTCGCCCAGCACCTCGGCGAGCACATGGTGCGCTGCGTGGCGATGGACACCACCGACGGCCTGATCCGCGGTCAGTCGGTGAAGAACACCGGCTCCGCGATCTCGGTGCCGGTCGGCAAGGAGGTCCTCGGCCGGATCCTCAACGTCGTCGGTGACCCGATCGACGAGGCGGGCCCGGTCAAGACCTCGACCAAGCGCCCGATCCACCGCCCGGCTCCGGCGTTCGTCGATCAGTCGGTGAACGTCGAGATGTTCGAGACCGGCATCAAGGTCATCGACCTGCTCGCGCCGTATCGTCGCGGTGGCAAGATCGGCCTGTTCGGCGGCGCCGGCGTCGGCAAGACGGTGCTGATCCAGGAGCTGATCAACAACGTCGCCAAGAAGTCGGGCTCGTACTCGGTGTTCGCCGGCGTCGGCGAGCGCACCCGCGAGGGCAACGACCTCTACCACGAGCTCGAGGACGCCAAGCTGTTCGACGGCTCGTCGGTGCTCTCGAAGACCGCGATGGTGTTCGGCCAGATGAACGAGCCGCCGGGCGCCCGCGCCCGCGTCGCGCTCTCGGCGCTGACCATGGCGGAGTACTTCCGCGACGTCGAGAAGCAGGACCTGCTGCTGTTCGTCGACAACATCTTCCGGTTCACCCAGGCCGGCTCGGAAGTGTCGGCGCTCCTCGGCCGCATCCCGAGCGCCGTCGGTTACCAGCCGACGCTGTCGACCGAGATGGGTGGTCTGCAGGAGCGCATCACGTCGACCAAGGACGGCTCGATCACCTCGGTGCAGGCGATCTACG
>JBQCJR010000820.1:0-5288 GCA_051952595.1 Kofleriaceae bacterium | reverse complement strand
CGCGCTATCCGCAGCCGGTTCATATCTTCGTGCGGTGTTACCCCTAACGCCTCGCGCCTGCGGCGAACTATGTTTAACCGCTATTGCCCCGCGCGCCGCGCCCGCTCGTCCTGCCCGGGCGCGTCGCCGGGGTGGTCCTGGAGCCAATCGCGCAGCGTGGCCAGCCGGCGGAACACGTCATCGGGCGGGAGCGGGCGCACCACTCGATGCTGGGTCACCCGCACGCGAATCGCAAGATCCGAGAAGCCGGCCACCGTCGCCGCGTGACAGCATCTGCCTCGAAAGGACACCCATGATCCAGCGCCTGTCTCATGCCAGCATCTACGTCCTCGATCAGGACCGCGCGAAGGCGTTCTATACCGAGAAGCTCGGGTTCGAGGTCCGCGAAGACGTCCGCCAGGGCTCGTTCCGGTGGCTCTCCGTCGGACCGAAGGGCCAGCCCGACCTCGCGCTCGTGTTGTGCGCGCTGGTGCCTTCGCCGATGTGGGACGCCGAGACCTGCGAGACGCTGCGCGCGCTGGTCGTCAAGGGCGCGTTCGGCGCCGCCGTGATGAACACCGCCGATTGCCAGGCGACCTACGAGGAGCTCAAGGCGCGGGGCGTCGAGTTCCAGCAGCCGCCGAGCGAGCAGCCGTACGGGATCGAGGCGATGTTCAAGGACGACTCGGGGAACTGGTTCAGTCTCTGCCAGCCGCGCCGGTAGCGCGCGGCAGCCGCGACCGCCGGCCGAACGCCTGTAGCTCCTCGAGCGTGCCGGCGAACCAGTTCATGTCGGCCGGCCAGTCGATCCCCGGCACCTCGCCGCGCTCGCTGAACTGCCAGAACGTCCACGCCGTCCACGGCGCCGGGATCGTCGGGCAGCCGGCCGTGTAGTGCGCGAGCCACAGCGGCTGCGCGCGGAAGTCGGCGCCGGCGACCTTGCGGGTCCAGAAGTCGGGGCCGGTGTAGACCATCGGCTCGACGCCGAGCCGCGCGCGCACGCGATCGATCCACGCCTGGACCCGCTCGGCGATCTGCGCGGCGGTCTTGTTGCCCGCGGTCTCGACGTCGATCACCGGCGGCAGCTCGCCGGGATCGCGGAGCAGCGCGTCGATCAACAGATCGGCCTGCGCGATCGCGCTCTCGTCGGGGCGAAAGTATTGATACGCGCCGCGTAGCACGCCGGCCGAGCGCGCGGCGGCCCAGTTGCGCTGGAACTTGGGGTCGGCGAACGTCGTGCCGTCCGAGACCCGGACGAACGCGAACTGCATCCCGGCGCGGCGCACCCGCCGCCAGTCGATGTCCTCCTGGTGGTACGAGACGTCGACGCCCGCCACGGTCGGGCCGAGCTCGCACACCGGCGGCGCGACGCGATCCGGCCGCCGCGGCCACGACAGCACCGCGATCGCGAGCACCGCGGCGGCCATCGCGACGATCACGGCCGGCCGCAGCTGCTTCGCCACCCGGTTGTAACGCTTCTTGCGCGCCAGGGATTCCTCGCTCGTGGGCCCACAGCGTGTACCAGAGCGCGCGGCGGCGCGCGACTCCCGCGGTCGGCGGCGCGGTATGACGGTGGCATGACCGCGCGCGCATCGATCGATCCGTGGACCGTGTTGACGTCGCATCAGGCCGAGATCGCGCGGCCGTTCGTCGAGGGGCGCGAGCGCGATCGACGCCACCTGGTGGTCTATCTCTCGGGCGCCCACGCCTATGGCTTTCCGTCGCCGGACAGCGATCTCGATCTCAAGTGCGTGCACGTCGCGCCGACCGGCGATCTGGTCGGGCTGGCGCCGGTCCCCGAGCCGCCGGACCGGATCGAGGTGATCGAGGGCGTCGAGCTCGACTACGGCAGCAACGAGCTCGGGCCGGTGCTGCGCGGGGTGCTGGCCGGCAACGGCAACTACGCCGAGCGGCTGCTCGGCGAGCTGGTGCTCGGCGGAGATCCCGCGCTGCTCGACGAGGCGCGCGCCGTGGTGCGCCCGGCGCTGTCGCGGCGGTTCGCGCGCCACTACCGCGGGTTCGCGAACAGTCAGCTGCAGCTGTTCGATGACCGGCCGACCGCCAAGCGCGCGCTCTACGTGCTGCGCACCGCGGCGACCGGCCGGCACCTGCTGGTGCGCGGCGCGATCGAGACCGACGTCGCGCGGCTCTCCGGGTTCGTGCCGCCGGAGATCGACGAGCTGCTCGCGATCAAGCGCGGCGGCGAGCGCGCCCAGCTCGAGCCCGACCACGCCGCGACGTGGCGCACGCGGCTGGTCGCCGCGATCGCCGAGATCGATGCTGCATGGCCGAGCTCGGTGCTGCCGCCGGAACCGCCGGCCGAGGCCGTCGCCGGGCTCGATGCGTGGCTGCGCGAGGTCCGCCGCCGCGCGTGGTGATACGCGCGCTAGATGATCACGCTCAGCATCGAATGCTTCTGACCGACCGCCGCGGCGTACAGCGCGGTCACTCCGGCGAGCGCCATCTCCAGCTCGCGGATCTCCTTGTCGTGGATCTTCTTGACCGAGTCGCGCAGGTACGCGTTGTCGCCGGGGGCGGACTTCTCCTGGCCGTAGTTGGCGTGGACCTCCTTGCCGTACAGCGACGGGTAGCGGTCCTTCACCATGGAGGTCGCGACCTCGCCGAGCGCCTTGGACACCACGACGACGCGCGCCGGGGCGAGCACGCGGGCCTGCGCGCCGCGCGCCTTGAGCTTGTTGCCGGAGCGCGCGAGCACCGCGTCGCCGAGCACGGCGTCCCCGGAGTCACCGAGCAGCACGAGATCGAGCGCGTGCCAGGTGGCGCCGAGATCGATCAGCCCGGGGATCTCGACCTCGTGGCGGGCGGTGATCAGCTCGGCGAGGACGTCGGCATCCTCCTGGAGCATGGCGAGACGCTTCGCAGACAGCGAACACAGCAAGACGTCCATGCGCGGCAGTCTACATCTCGGTTGCCTTGTACGAGAACCGCGCCGTCACCTTGGCCTTGGCACCGGTGCCGATCCGGACGGTCATCGACTTCTGGCCGAGCGTGGGGTGCCACGCCTCGAGGGTGTAGCGGCCGGGGGGCAGGCCGGTGATCTGGAACGCCCCGTCCTCGCCGGTGACCGCGAAGTAGGGGTGGTCGTGCACGGCCACGTAGGCGTGCATCCAGGGGTGGACGTCACACACCACGTCGACCACCTGGCCGGGCCGCGCGGCGGCGTCGAGCGCGAGCTCGGGCGCCTCGGCCGCCTGTGGCTTGTTCCACAGCAGCTTGCCCTCGAGCGTGCCGTGCACGTTGTGGAACGTGCCGTCGCTGTTGCGCACCGCGATCCGCTGGCCGGCGACCATGCCGACGACCCGCGGGGCATACATGCACTCCTTCTGGTCGATCACGATCGGCTGGGCCGGCGCGGCGTGTTTGCCGGCGGTGCCGCTCTGGATCCGCACCACGACGTCCTTGAGCTTGCCGCGGGTCACCACGACGTCCTCGGACAGCCGCGCCGACTTGTGACAGAACGGGTCGGTGTCGCGGCGCAGCGGCGCGCGCTCGGGGGGCTCGCCCTCGAACAGCACGACGCCGCTGATCGCGCCCGCGGACTTGCCCGGATCGGCGTGGGCGAGCGTCGTGGAGGCGAGCAGGACCAGGGCGGCGCGCGTCGGCTGCATGGGTGCATCCTTCCATGCCATGGGGGACCGCGGCGAGCGCGCCCGAAAAGGGCCGCCCGGCGTGGAGGTGTCCGACCGGGGCGCCTATGCTCGGAGGTCGTGGGCGAGCTCCCTGTGAAGCTGGGCGCGATGGAGGCGGTGCCTCCGGCGCTGCGCCACCGGGTGGCCGAAGCCGCGCGGAGCCTGCCGGGCGATGGCAGGCCGCTCGATCAGGTCGCCGCGGCGCGGCTCGCCCGGTTGATCGAGGACGGCGCGCCGCACCTCGGGGCGGAGCGCTCGCTCGCCGAGCTCGGCGCGTGGATGGTGGATCCGGCGCGCGGCGTCGAGCTGCGCCGGCTCGGCTGTGCGTGGCTCGGGCTGTTCCCGTCGGTCGAATCGATCCGGCGGCTCGCCGCGATCGCGCTCGACCCGGCGACGCCGGCGCCGGTCCGCGAGCGCGCGATCGAGTCGCTCGGCGATCGCCAGCTGCGCGCGCGCCATCCGGACACCCGGTGGCCGGTCGAGGCGGTGCAGCTCGCCGACGAGGCGCTGGTCAAGCTCGCCGACGCCGCGACCCTGGCCGGCAAGGTCGCGAGCGAGCAGCTGCCGCACGCGCTGCGCCACGTCCAGGCCGAGGCGCTCGCGGCGGTGTTCGCGCGCGCTCCTGGGCTGTGGGGCGAGGCGCTCGAGTGCTTCGCGACCGCGCCGCTCGCGCGGGTGCTCGTGGTCTCGATCGACGACGTGGCGCCGGCGCACCGGATGCGCGCGCTGCGGCTGATCGCGGCGACGCTCGGCGAGGAGGCGGTGCCGCTGCTGCTCGCGCGCGCGGCGCGCTCCCCGCACGACGAGCGGATCGAGATGTTGATGCTCGCGATCGGCAGCGGCGGCGAGCGCCACCTGCCGCGGCTCGAGGCCGCGATCGCGGGCACCCGGAGCGCCGAGGCCCACCGCGCGCGGGCGCGCTGGCACCTCGCGAACCCGGGCATCGTGCCCACGGTGCGCGGGCTGCGCGTCGCGCGTGCGACCGCGGTGATCGCGCCGGTCGATCGCGCCGCGCGGTGCGCCCGCGCCGCCGACGATCTCGGCGCGCTGGTGCCGTTCGCGCGCCACGCCGAGGCGTACCTGTATGGCCTGTGGGCCTGGATGGTGCGCGGCGCCGGCGACCCGGTGCGGGCGGCGGCGGTGGTCGGCGCACACGCCGACGCCGAGGCGGTGCTCGGCGAGCTGCACCTCGAGCAGCTCGCGCGGCGCGGTCGGGTGGGGGCTCTCGTCGAGGCGGCGCGCCGGCTGGATCGCCCGGACCTCGGCGCGCTCCAGCTCGGGATCTGGGGCCGCCCGCTCGCCGCGCTCGAGCTGGCGGCGATGGCGACGCGCCACACCCCGGAGCTGGTGTGCGCGCGGGCGCTCGCGTGCCACCGCGCCGGGCGACCGGATCTGACCGCGCGGGTGCTCGCCGAGGATCTGCCGCCCGCCGAGCCGGTGAGCGGCGCGCCGGTCGGGTTCCCGGGCCCCGACGAGCAGTGGTGGATCGCGCGCGCGGCACACCGGCGGCCGGCGATCGCCGCGCTTGCAGGTGGTGCGGCGGCGGTGATCGCGCTCGCGCGCCCGGCGCCCGATGACGCCGAGCCGGACCACGGCTCGCTCGCGCCGATCGCGGCGGTGGCGCGCCGGCTCGATCGCCGGGTGGACGGCGCGACGGTG
>JBQCJR010000819.1:0-6475 GCA_051952595.1 Kofleriaceae bacterium | reverse complement strand
GCGTCATGTCCACAGGGCTCTGCGCCGTTCGCTGCGCCCTACCCGACGCCCGGGATCCGCTCCGGCCGCACGAGCAGGCCCTCGACGCCGTCGACGGTCACCACCTCGGCCAGCGATTCCGGCGGCGTGGCGACCAGGCGGCGCGCCTGGACGGCGGCGGGCGTTTCGCCGACGAGGAAGCCGAGCTCGAGCGGCCCGTTCGAGAAGCCCCACACGCTCGAGCTGATGCTGTGGGTCGGCTGGAGGCCGAGCGCGAGACACAGATCGACGATCACGGGCACGAGGCCCTTGTCGAGCACGCGCCAGCCGGGGCCGATCACCACGGGAAACCGCAGCCCGGGAGCGCGGATCGCGGTGCCGGTCACGGTGATCGGCTCGACGGGGATCGAGACTGTCCAGGTGGTGCCGGCGCCGTGGGCCGACGTGGCGGTCAGCGTGCCCCCGAGATCGACGACGCTCCCGCGCACCACGTCGAGCCCGACGCCGCGGCCGGAGACCTCGTTCGCCTCGGTCCGCGTCGAGAAGCCGGGGTGGCACATCAGGTCGATCAACCGCTCGCGCGGCACGGCGCCGCCGGCGGCCACCAGGCCGAGCTCGATCGCGCGGGCCTCCACGCGCTCGAAGTCGATGCCGCGGCCGTCGTCCTCGACGGTGAGCACGAACGCGCCGTCGGACATCCGGCCGCGCAGCCGGATCGCGCCGGTCGACGGCTTGCCGGCCGCGGTGCGCACGGCCGGCGCCTCGATGCCGTGGTCGACCGCGTTGCGCACGAGGTGGAGCGCCGCGGCGTCGAGGGCGTGGAACGCCTCGGTCGCCACCTCCGCGGTCGACACCTCGAAGCCGAGCTCGATCTGCTTGCCGAGCTCGCGCGCGAGCGAGCCGACGCTCGGCTTGTACTTGCGCAGCTGCTCGGCGCTGATCACCGCGCGCTGGATCCCGATCAGGTCGCGCAGCTGGTGCCACGAGCCGCGCAGCCGCTCGCGGCGGGTCCCCTTGGCCACCGCGTACTCGATGAACGCGTCGACGGCGGGCGGCCCGAGCTGGGCCCGCAGCGCGCTCGGCACCCGGGTCGGCGCGGTCGCGCGCAGCGCCGGCGGCACGCTGCCCGGACGGCTCCGCCCGGTGTGCTGGTGGCGCTCGAGCGTCAGCTCGAGCTGGCGGATGAACCCCGGCAGGTCGATCGAGGTCCGCGGGTCGCCCTCCCGCTTCCCGATCAGCATCGCGATGAACCGCAGCGCCATCGTGACCGCGAGATCCAGATCGTCGTCGACCGCGTAGCCGCGGGCGCGCGCCGCCTCGATCAGGTCCTCGAGCTTGTGGCACACCACGTTCACATCGGCGAACCCGACCACCCGCGACTCGGCCTTGAGGGTGTGGATCTCGCGGTGGATCAGCGTCGAGGCCTCGACGTCGAGGCTCGACAGCACCTGCATCCACGCCGCCTCGACCCGCGCGATCCGCTCCAACGCGAGCCCCCGGAACTGCTGGACCAGCTCGTCCGGGGGCGTCACGTCAGCCCTCGCGGCGCGCGGCCTCGTCCGGCAAGATCGTCAGGCTCTCGGTATCGAAGCAGGTCAGCGCCGCGAGGCTGTGCTGCTGCCACGGGATCGCCGAGTTGGTCCGGAACCGGATCTTGTAGCGCTCCGCGGGAGCGGTCTCCTGCAGCTTTCCCACCCATGCCAGCAGCTCCTTGAAGCACGCGGCCACCATCACTTCGACCTCGTGCAGATCGACCACCACGACCCTGGTACGGCGCTGGAGCAACTCGACGTGCAGCTGGTCGAGCAGCGTGGCGAGCGGCCCGGTCGCGCCTGTATCCGCGCTGCCGAACATCCGCAGCACCGCGCCGTCGGCGTACGACATCTCGACCACGAAGTCGGGATCGTCGACCACCGGGACGCGAAGCCTCTCGCTCACCGGTCCGAGTATACGCGCGCGGGCTAGTTGATCGGGAAGCACTGGCCGAGCACGACCGTGCCCGGCACGCAGAACCCCTGCGGCGCGCCCAGCAACAGGCAGCACTCGCCCGCGTTCGTGCACTGCGCGTTCGAGGCACAGAAGATCGACCCGGGGGGCGCATCCGGCGGAGGTGCATCCGGCGACGGCGGCGCATCGATCACGACCGGGGGGGCGTCGATCATCGGCGGCGCGTCCGGCTGGCCGTTCGGCGCGTCGACCACCACCCCCGGTGCATCGCGCCGCGGCTCGTCGTCACCGCCCACGCTGCCGCCCTTCGCACACGTGGCCGACGTGGCGAGCACGGCGCAGCAGAGCAGGCTTCGGATCGCAACAGACATCAGTACCCCCCTCGCCGGCCATCCTATCCCTGGCGATCCGCCATTCAACGGCTTTTTCGCGGGACGGCGACGCGCCCGAGAAAAATGCACACCAAGTGCAGCCGGCCGCGGTCAGCCCAGGGTCGCGACCCGATCGCCGAACAGCCGCTCGAGCCGAGTCAGCAGGTCGTCGGTCGGCGAGACCGCCCACGCGTCCGGCAGCGCGACCACCGTCTCGGAGCGCTGCGGGATCTTGAGCCGCACGATCGCCTGGCAGTTCCCGCGGGTCGCGTTGGCGAGCAGCGTCTTCAGCTCGTCGATCAGGTCGTGGGTGACGACGTCGGCGTTGAGGTGGATGTCGACCCGCGACGTCTTCTGCTGGCGCAGCTCGGACAGCGGCGCCGCCGACTCGAGCAGCATCTTCCACTCCGGCGACTCGGCGTTGCCCTCGTTCTTGACCGCGCCGCTGCACAGGATCGGCTCGTCGCTGACCAACACGTGGCGCACCTTCTCGAACGTCTTCGGGAACGCGATCACCTCGAGCGTGCCCTCGGAGTCCTCGAGCATGAAGCGCGCCATCTTGTCGCCCTTCTTGGTGATCATCTCGCGGTACTGGCTGACGATCCCGCCGATCGACTGCTCGCCGACGCCGCGCCGGCCCGCCGCGAAGTCCGCGGTGCCCGCGCTCGCGTAGCGCTGGAGATCGCCGCGGTACCGATCGAGCGGGTGGCCCGAGACGTAGAAGCCGAGCGCCTCCTTCTCGAACGCCAGCAGCTGCTTGGGGCTCCACATCTCGATGTCCGGGTACGTGTCCGCCTGGCCAAACGCCGGCGCCGGCTTGGCGTCCGGAGTCGGCATCGGCGCCGCGGTCAGCAGGCCGAACAACGAGGTCTGGCCGCTCCGCCGATCGCGCTGGTCCGCCGCGCCCCGCTCGAGCGCGGGATCGAGCGCGCCGAGCAACTGCGCGCGGTGGTGCTTGCCCGGCAGCCCATCGATCGCGCCGGACTTGATCAGCTGCTCGAGCACGCGGCGGTTGCACTTCTGGGTATCGACCCGCCGGCACACCTCGAAGATCGTCTCGAACTTGCCCTCGGCGGCGCGCGCCTCGAGGATCGCGTCGACCGCGGTGGCGCCGACGCCCTTGACCG
The DNA here is from genome assembly GCA_051952595.1 of Kofleriaceae bacterium. Taxonomy (GTDB): domain Bacteria; phylum Myxococcota_A; class Polyangia; order Haliangiales; family Haliangiaceae; genus JABFXX01. The sequence goes on along the minus strand of JBQCJR010000819.1, from coordinate 3,051 downwards.
CGCCGAGCCCGAACCGGATCACCTTCGCGTCGACGCCCGTGCCGCCCTCGCGCGCGGTCACCGTGAAGTCGGACGCCGACTCGTTGATGTCCGGCCGCTCGACGGTGAGGCCCATCGACCGCGCCTCGGCGATGAACTTCACGATGTTGTCGATGTTGTCGGCATCACACGACATCAGGCCCGCCATAAACTCGTGCGGGAAGTGATGCTTGAGGTACGCCGTCTGGTACGTGATCCAGCCGTACGCCGCCGAGTGCGACCGGTTGAAGCCGTACCCGGCGAAGAACGCCATCAGCTCGAACACCTGATCGGCGATCTTGAGGTCCACGCCCTTCTGCTTGGCCCCGGCGAGGAACAGCTCCTTCTGCTTGGCCATCTCCTCGGGCTTCTTCTTGCCCATCGCGCGGCGCAGCAGGTCGGCGCCGCCCAGCGAGTAGCCGCCCAGCACCTGGGCGATCTGCATCACCTGCTCCTGGTACACGATCACGCCATAGGTGTCGGCGAGCACCTCCGCGAGCCACGGGTGCGGGTACTCGACCTTCTTGCGGCCGTGCTTGCGATCGATGAAGTCATCGACCATGCCGCCTTCGAGCGGCCCCGGGCGGTACAGGGCGACCGCCGCGACGATGTCTTCGAGGCAGTCCGGCTTGAGCTTCTTCAGGATCTCGCGAAAGCCGCTCGATTCGAGCTGGAACACGCCCGTCGTGTCGCCGCGCGAGATCATCTTGTAGACCTCGGCGTCGCCCTTCGGGATCGTGTCGATGTCCAGCTCCTCGCCGGGCGGCCGCTGCTGGTTGATCAGCTTGACCGCGGTCTGGATCACCGTGAGCGTCTTGAGGCCCAGGAAGTCGAACTTGACGAGGCCCGCCTTCTCGACCTCCTTCATCGCGAACTGGGTGACGATCTCGTCGTTCTGGCCGCGGAAGCACGGCACGTACTCCCACAGCGGCTTCTCGGCGATCACGACGCCGGCGGCGTGCATGCCGGCGTTGCGGTTGAGTCCCTCGAGCGAGGCCGCGAGATCGAGCAGCTCGCGGTGTAGCGGGCTCTCGTTGTAGAGCTGCTTGAGCTCGGGGGTCTGCTCGATCGCCTCGCGGACCGGCGGCGACTTGCCGGCGACCGGCTCGGGCACCAGCTTGGCGAGCTTGTCCGCCTCGGCGAACGGGATCTCCATCGCGCGCGCGATGTCGCGGATCACGCCGCGCGCCTTGAGCTGGTGGAACGTGGCGATCTGGCCGACCTGCTCGCGGCCGTACTTCTCCTGGACGTACTTGATCACCTCGCCGCGCCGGTTCATGCAGAAGTCGACGTCGAAGTCCGGCATCGACACGCGCTCGGGGTTGAGGAAGCGCTCGAACAGCAGCTTGAACTCGAGCGGGTCGATGTCGGTGATCCGCAGCGCCCACGCGACCGCCGAGCCCGCGCCGGAGCCGCGGCCCGGACCGACCGGGATGCCGTGCTCCTTGGCCCAGTTGATGAAGTCCCAGACGATGAGGAAGTAGCCCGAGAACCCCATCTTCTGGATCACGCCGAGCTCGATGCGGCAGCGCTCTCGGTACTGGTCCGGATCGAACGAGACCCCGCGCCCCGAGAGCTCGCGGAACCGGCGCTCGAGCCCCTTGTCGATCAGCTGGGAGATGTACGTATCGAGCGTCTCGCCCTCGGGGACCTTGTAGTTGGGCAGGTAGGTCTGGTCGAGCTTGAGCTTGACGTTGCAGCGCGCGGCGATCGCCGCGGTGTTCTCGATCGCCGACGGCACGTCCTTGAACGCCGCGTCCATCTCGGCCGGCGACTTCATGTAGTAGCTGTCGACGACGTGCTTGAGCCGCTTCTCGTCCTTGAGGCTCTTGCCGGTCTGGATCGCCATCAGCACGTCGTGCGCCTGGGCGTCGGTGCGGTTGACGTAGTGGCAGTCGTTGGTCGCGACCAGCGGGATGTCGAGCTTCTTGCTCATCCGCACCAGCTCGCCGTTCAGGGTCTCCTGCTCCGGCGTCGGCGTTGGCATCAGCTCGAGGTAGAAGTCGCCCGGCGCGAACATGCTCGCGTACTCGCGCGCCGTCTCCTCGGCCGCCGCGACGCCGTTCTTCTCGAGCGTCTGCGCGACCTCGCCGCCGAGACACGCCGACAGGCCGATCAGCCCCTCGCTGTGGTCGCGCAGGATCTGCTTGTCGATCCGCGGGTTGTAGTAGAAGCCCTCGAGGTAGCCCTTCGAGTTGAGGAACGCGAGGTTCTTGTACCCGACGTCGTCCTTGGCCAGCAGGATCAGGTGGTAGTTGCGGCGGTTCGTGCGGTCGTGGCGATCCGTCGCGGCGACGTACGTCTCGCAGCCGAAGATCAGCTTGACGTCGTTCGCCTTGGCCTCTCCGTAGAGGTCGATCGCGCCGAACATGTTGCCGTGGTCGGTCACCGCGACCGACTTCATGCCGAGGTCCTTGACCTTGGCGAACAGGTCCTTCACCCGGATCGCCCCATCGAGCAGGCTGTACTGGGTGTGCAGGTGAAGATGCGTGAACTGCGACATGGGACACCCGGACTATCCGCTCGGGATCTGACGATCGCCCGCGGTCCGCCAGATCTAGCCGATCCTCGGGGCACTCCCGAGGCGACCCGGGCGGTTTTCCTCGCAGTTTTCGCCTCCGGGCAGTGGTGCAAATCGGCCGCCACGGCGCGCCTCCGGCCACCGCTCGTGCCACTGTTCGGCTCTCCGTGCTCGCCCGGTTCTCCGTCGCAGTCCTCGCGCTCGTCGCCTCGACCGGTTGTCCCCGCAAGGACGCCCCTGCGGTCGCCCCGGCCCGCCCGCTGCCCGCCGACCCCGAGGTCGCGCTCGGTTCGATGCAGGCCGAGTGCGACGCGCTGATCGCCGCGCTCGGCGTGTACAAGGCCTGTCCGAACCTCGTGGACGAGGATCGCCAGGATCTCGATGCGTGGACCGAGGACGCGAACAGCGCGTTCTCGGAGAGCCGGAAGGCGAGCCCCGAGGCGAACGCCCAGCGCACGATCGCCGCGGCGTGCCGCAAGGCGACCGACTCGGTGAAGGCCGCGGCCGAGCGC
>JBQCJR010000818.1:0-7391 GCA_051952595.1 Kofleriaceae bacterium | reverse complement strand
CGCCCGCCCGCTCGCGGCGGAGCGTCGCAGAGCCATCTCGCTACACTGGTGCGCCATGACCAGCACCGGCAAGCCACGACGGAGCTCGCGTCCCAAGGGTCCAACGCCCGGTACGCTCCTCGAGCGGGCCCTCCGGCTCGCGACGCAGGCCCCCACCTCCGCGGGGTGGCAGCGCATCTGCCGCCTCGCGCCTGGCCTGAACGCCGACGAGATCGGCGTCCTCGATCGCGCTCTCGAAGGTTGGCCGGACGAGCTGCGGGCGGTGCAGCGCACCTGGGAGACGCAGCGCTACCGAGGCAAGCCCTTGCCGAGCTGCCCGCCTATGTGGCGGCTCGCGCGCAAGCTCGAGGTCACGAACCGCAGGCTGACCGTCGAGGACGTGCGGGAGCTGGTGAGCTGCGGCCACCTCGACGAGCTCCGCGAGCTGTGCCTCTACAACAACAATCTCGGCCCTCAGGGGATCGAGGCGCTCGCGGAGGCGCGATGCTTCGGTAAGCTGCGCGCGCTGGAGGTCGGAGCCGCGGAGTTCACCGAGGAGTCCCTGGGAACCCTGGCCCGCTCGCCCGCGTTCCCGGAGCTGTCCACGCTGTATCTGACGAGAGACCAGCTCGGCGATCCGGGCCTCGCGCAGCTCTGCGCGAGCGCGCAGCTGCCCCGGCTCTCCAAGCTCGGGCTCGTCGAGAACGAGATCGGAGACGACGGCCTTGCCGCGCTGGGGGGAGCTCCGCTCCTCGGCCAGCTCCGCGCGCTCTACCTGACCTACAACGACATCGGTCCACGCGGGGTCGAAGCGCTCTGCGCCTCGGAGCACCTGCGCGGGCTCGAGGTCCTGGTCCTCCGGATCAACCACACCGGTTATCGCGGCGCCGCGGCGATCGCGAACGCCGCGGCCTCGTTCACCGAGCTCAACCTATCGGACAACAAGCTCGGCCCCGCTGGCGTGCAAGCCCTCGCCGCCGCGCGCAACCTGGATCGGCTCGCCTCGCTCTCGCTGGCGTACAACGACCTCGGCCCCGCTGGAGCCAAGGCGCTCGCGGGCGCTGCATCGCTGCGTAACGTCCGCGCGCTCAACGTGGCGGGTTCGTTGATCGACCTCGAGGGCGCGCTCGCGATCGTCACCTCGCCGCACCTCGGAGCGCTGCGCTCGCTGGATCTCCGCGCTCTCGGCCTCGACGACGCGGGCGTCCGCACGCTCGTCGCCGCGGACGGCTTCGCGCGACTGGAGCGCCTCGGCCTCGGCCACAACGATCTCGACGAGGCGCAGGTGCGGGAGATGATCGCGACTCGTCACGGCGGCCGGCCCGAGGTCGTCTTCTCCCCCGACGAGCTCGAGTGATCCCGTCGACGTGCTCGCCGGTGCCGCTCGTTGAGCGCTGCCTCGCCGCGCCGGTTCTACCGACGACAGAGCCCCTCAACCAGCTGAAACCTTGGAGGTGCCACCCAGATTTGAACTGGGGAATGGTGGTTTTGCAGACCTTCGCTTTTCCGGTGACAGCGCTCTCCCTGCTAGCTGCGCGTGAGGCGCTAAGCGGAGCCTTTGGCGTCACGACCAAGAACAAAGCGAGCAACGTGATCGTCCGCTCCAAGGGAGCCAAGCGCGATCAGGACCAGCTCGAAGCGATCCGCACGAAGCTCACGAAGACGATCGAAGCGAACCCAGGGAAGCGCATCGAGGAGATCGGGAAGGCCTCGGACTACCAACCAAGGAGCTGGCGTTGCCGGTGCGTCAGTTGCTCGCGTCCAAGGTGATCTCAAAGAAGGGTAAGAAGCGCGCTAGGACGTACTTCCCGAAGGGCTAGCCGCCTCGGTGGATGGCGTGCTTGGCGTCAACCATCGCGACCAATGCGCGAGCCGTTTCAGCGTCCACCGGAACCATCTTGGCCTCCACGTCGCTCACAACCTCGAACGTCACCCCAGACGGTTCCGCGTAGGCGCGCAGCTTCCAGCCGTTGGATCCGAACCCAAGTTCCTTAACGATGACCCTGAAGTGATCAGCCATGCCCCAACGGTAGGGATGGGCTCTGACATGGGTTGGCGCGAGAGCCTACCCGGTGCTCCACGCTACCTAGTTCACGATCGTGGGCGCGGTCGTTTCACGTTCGCCAACCCACGTGAGAAGGCGTTCCACGCTCTCATCGCGCACGGCTTCCAAGTCCTCTCGCGTCTTGCCGTGAAAGAACTTGTTGACCATATCGACGGCGGTCTTTGCGGCAACGCGATCCTTCGATGCCAATGGAAGGTTCGCGGCATCCGGCATCCGATCCACGTACCCGCGCCAATGCCTGAACTCGTGAACGAGTGCGAGCTGAAACAAGGAAGCCTCAAACTCCCTGGTTTCTTTGTGCGCACGCTGGATTTGCTCGATGATGGTCTCCTCGTCGCTCTTCGCCATGGCGATCACGGTAGCCCCACGCCCTGACACGAAGGGGCACGGTCCCGAGCATGCGGATCACGTCTATGGTGATCACGTCCGATCCCCAGCTCGCGAACCTCGGCTGACCGGAGACGCGAGCGAGCGTATTTCGGCCGGCGCTGACCTTGGATGCTTAGAGATTTGGGGCCGTGATCGGCAGTTGTAATCCTTCGCCCTCATCATCCCCCTCCTACGGTCGCCACATGACCCAAGAGAAGGCGTTCGCCCGAGCCCCGGGCGGCCAGCCGGAGGCGAGCCCTATCTCGATGCCGGAGCATGCGAACTCGCTCCGCCACGTTGGATCCCGTTTGCCGACCCAGAAGCCACGCGAGCAACGTGCTGGGTGTGCATGACTGAGGAGGATTAGGCGACGGTGCCTATTCGTCCTTAGGTCGAATGAATCCGACCATTGCGCTCGGGCGATCGTCAGACGCCCAAGCCTCGTAGTAGTCCCGCACGGCATTGAAGACGACTTCCGAGAAGCGCTCGAAGGTGCCCGGATCGTTAGGGTCAACCTCAACCCTCAACGCGTCGCCTCGTATGCCCTCAAAGCTCACCTCGAACCGCCCGCACTTGAGCGGACGAACCAAGAGAAGCGCCCAAAGGCCGTGACCGCCTTCCTCCGGCAGCGTCACGGTTACGTCGAGACGTACATCGAAGGTTCGCGTTCGGCGATCAGGATGGAGGCTGTAGAGAACATCGCCCTCTTGGAGCCGGTCTCCCGCCTTCCCATCCTTGTCGGTCTCCGGCTTCGACAGGTAGACGAGTTCCGGCCCACGCTCGCCCACGCTGAGATAGCTGCGGAGGTGAGCCACGAGCGCGATCAGCAACCGCGCCGTGGGCTTCTTTTGGTCATAGATCCAGGTGTCGCGAGCGCCCGCTTCCGCCAGCGCCCTCTGTAGCTCTGCGTACTTGGTCATCCGGTCCACGGTAGCTGCACGCTCTGACGGCGGCGGAGGGGGATCGGTTCCCGTTCGAAAAATCGGCGGATCCTGAGTCGAATGTTCTTCTAGAAAATTGCCCCGCGATTTGGGGTCAGGTCACGTAGAGACAGACTTAGGGGAAAGGGGCTCGCGGACATCGGCAATGAGCCGATCTGTCCACGCGGAGCCCCTCATGTACGACCCCATTGCGATCCTAGGTCTTGTCCTCGCGATCGTTCTCGCGCTCTCGTTTCTCGGTCCTGGCTCGGATCTGACCGTGGAGTCGAGCGCGTTCCGACTTCGGTATCGCCGGAAGGCTATCGAGCGGCGAAAGCGGCGACGTGAACTCCCCGCCCCGGACAAACGGCAATGAGCCCGAGATCGCTCCCAGGTCTAGCCGGAGCGAGCCGGCTCTAGCCGGCTTGAGCCCGTTCCTCCCTGGTCCACCCGGTCCACCGTGGACCAGTCGTTGACCAATCGGGACCGCACTTCAGGCCTTCCGGCCTCCATCCCTAACTATCCGTAACTTTGGAGGTGCCACCCAGATTTGAACTGGGGAATGGTGGTTTTGCAGGTCTATGGATACTGAACACAGGGACTGAACAGGCAGCCCAAGTTGCCGGAAACACGCATGGCGCCGAACCACAGCGAAACCGAAAGCAACGCGCCAGGTGTCCCAAAGGTGTCCCGCGCCTCAGTCGTCCAGGAGCGTTTTCAATTCGTCGATCTCGGCCTCGAGGTCCGCGATCCGGCCAAGGATCTCCTCCCTGGACTGCTTCGGCTTGTCGGCGGTGATGCCGAGCTTGGAGGCCACGGCACGCGCGAGCTGCTCCTTCTCGTCGAGCTCGATGTGGCTGTAGTGCTCGACCATCTCGTCGGTGCTCTGGCCGCTGATCGCCTTGCGAACCTCCTGCGCAGCTTCCCCTCGTCCGAGGTTCGTGAAGGTGCGACGCAGACCGTGCGGGGTCGTGTACGGCACACCCAGTTTCGTGCAGAGCAGGCGAAACACCTTCACGAGCGGGTTGCCGACGAACGCTGTGAGACGACCGGGCTGCTTCCGACTGCGGCTCGTGAAGACAAGCCCGCTCGGCCGGCGCAAGCCGAACAACTCCAGTACCTCGGGCAGGATCGGGACGGTGCGGTAGCTCGAGTCGGTCTTGACGCGAGCTAGGACGCCGCGGCGGTTGCCGTACTTGATAGTCGCCTCGCGGGTTCGAGGATCGATGTCCTCCCAGTGGAGAGCGCTCGCCTCGCCCCAGCGCAACCCGGTCGTGAACATGAGCATCACGATCCCCTTCCATCGACTCGGCACGGCCGCCAGCACTCGCCTGCCCTGCTCGGCGGTGAACCGATTCGGGCGGTCCTTGCTATAGCGGCGCACCTTCGGCGGCTTCACGCGGTCAGCCCAGTCCGCTTCCGCGTACCCCTCGGCGACGCTATCTCGGGCGATGGTGCGAAGGAGCCGAAGCTCCGCGCGCACGGTGTTGCCACCCTTGAGTCCAACCTTCGCGACGCGATCCGCGACGTAGCTCTTAACGTCGACGCGTGTGATCGCGTCGAGGTACAGATCGCCGATCGCAGGAATGATGTGGCTCAGCCCATAGCCGTACTTGCGAGCGGTCGTGTCGGCGATCTCGCCGTCAGCGACTCGTCGCTCGAGCCAAGAAGCGGCGTACTCGCCCAAGCGGGTCCGAGGGCGCCGCAGCACCGTCGACGCCAGTTCCTCTCGAAGTCGGTCGCGGACGCGTCGGGCGTCGGCGCGGCTTCCGCTCACGATCTCCTTGCGGTTGGTCACGAGGCCCGTCCGAGCCTCCAGTCGCTTCACCCGCACCTGAAACCGTCCGCCCCCCAGATCCTTGATCCCCGTGTCGTCGGCCTTCGCCATTCCGTCGCTCCTGTCGCTGCTGGAAGAACCTGTCCAGTTGCTCGCGCGTGAACACGTAGCTGTTGCGCGCGCCTCGTCCGTACGGCTCGAGCTCGCCGCGGTACACGCAACCGCGCACCGCTGCCTCGGTCGTGAAACCGAGATAGATAGCCGCCTCCTTTGTCGTCAGGAAGGGGCGCTGGATGGCGGATGCCGCGTTGGTCATCGGGGTTTTCCTGTGCTCGGCCTCGCCCACCACCAGATCGCAGCGACCACGACGGCCGCCGCGGCGGTGAGCAGGATGTTGCGGGTGGTGGTCAAGCCGCCTCCAGCTGTGCGCGCACCACCGCGGCGGCAACGGGCGGGCTCACGCTGTTGCCGACGAGCCGGACCTGATCGGTCTTACCGATCGAACGCCCGGCGGCGTCGCGATCGAACACGAAGTCGGGCGGGAATCCCTGCGCACGGAACAGTTCGACCGGCATCAGGTAGCGCATGCCGATATCGACGACGCCGGCCGCGACCGCCTCGGCCCCGAGGAGCGCCGCGATCTCGGCTCGGTGATCGCGGCGGCTCAGGCCGTCGCAGTACGCCGCTGCGATCGCGTGGTGGTCACGCGTCGTGATGGCGCCGAGCGGCGCGTTGACGCTCGCGCTCGTGTTCGGACCACCCGATCCGCGCGCGCTGTAGTGCTTCACCACGAACGGCACGACCAGCCCATGTTTGATGCCCTGCGCGACGATGGTGCCGAGCGGCTGCTCGAGCGAGTAGATCCGAGGCGCCTGTCCGACGCGCTCACCGTTGCCGCGGTGAATAAGGTACGGACCGGCGAACCTGCGATACCCCTCGACGATGCGCGCTAGCGTCGGCGCGCTGTACGGCGCCGACCGCTCGAAGATGCTCGGCAGCGGGGTCGACCAGTCGATCACGGACGAGGCTGGCAGGGCGCTACGCGGGTCACCGACCGGCCAGCGGACGGGTGCGCCGTCGCGTCTGGCGACGAGGAATAGCCGCTTGCGCGAGGTTGCGGCTCCGAAGTCAGACGCGCGAAGCGTCGTCCAGTCGACGACGTATCCGAGGCGGACCAGCCGACGCACGAAGGCGCGGAACGTCTGACCGCGGCGCCGCTCGCACGGCATGCCATCGACCAGAGGGCCCCACGTCGCGAACTCGGGCACGTTCTCGAGCACGATCACGCGTGGTCGCGCCGAGCTCGCCGCCCATCGCACCGCGCTCCACGCCAGACCGCGGATCTTCTGGTCGCGCAGTGGTGCCCCCTTCGCGCGTGAGAAGTGGCGACAGTCTGGAGAGAACCACGCGAGGTCGACCGGCTGACCTTCGGTGGCGCGTACCGGATCAACCAGCCACACGCTCTCGACGAGGTGTCGCGTCGTCGGATGGTTCGCGGCATGGACCCCAAGCGCGATCGGGTTGTGGTTGATCGCGACGTCGGGCGAGCGGCCGAGCGCCATCTCGATTCCTGTCGACGCCCCGCCGCCGCCCGCGAAGTTGTCGACGATCGCGCCGGTCCAGGCGCGCAGGATGGGCGGGCGGATCATCGTTGATCCTCCACGCGCTTGAAGGTCAGCGCCCAGACCCAGTCGTTGCGCTTCCAGGCCCCTTCGCCGTGGATGTGCTCCCACAGCCCCGCGAACCAGCCGCGCGAGTCCTCGATGCCACAGCCGGCGAGCTTCGCCGCTCGGCAGATCTCGACCTCGTCGAGCAGCCCACCTGGACGGCGGCGCTGTTGCGCGATCGAGCGGGTGGGTGCCTGCCCTCGCCACGTCCAGTCGTAGCCGGGCGTCGTGGACCATCGCAGCGTATCGAGGCCGATGAGCCGCCGCGTCTGGGTCTTGGTGCCGTCGAGCAGCGCGCGAACCATCGGCCCGCTGAACAGGATGGGGCGCTCCTTCATCGGTCGGCCTCCCTGGCGTCCTCGGCGTCGTCGCCCCAGTGACTCCGATAGACGTCGCTCGCGTCACCCTCGCGGAGTTCGGCGGCGATCGGCGGGGCGATCACGTCGAGCGCCTTCAGGATGCAGCCGATCGGTCCACGGCTGTTGAGCCTGTAGCCGCCGTAGATGTAGAGCGCGAACACCAGCGCCTCGGCCGCGCGGTCCAGGTCCGGCGTCGCGGCCCGCTCAGCGCGCTGGGCATCGCGCGCCTTCTCGGTCACGCGCCCGGCCCGCTCC
>JBQCJR010000817.1:0-4444 GCA_051952595.1 Kofleriaceae bacterium | reverse complement strand
ACGAGGTCCTCCCACGCCGCGGCCGGCTCGATGCGTCGTGCGAGATCGTCGATGCGATGCCGCGAGCGCTCGCGGCAGAGTTGCCAGCACTGAGCGGCGAGCTGCGTGCCGGTCGCTTCGGGATCGGCGGCCCGCACGACGTCGGCGATCTCGGAGACATCGAGGCGGAACTGGTGCGCGATGCGATCGAGTGGAGGCCCGAGCGCGTCCGCGCGTGCACCGAGCGTCCGCTGCCAGGCATCGCGGCGCTCGGCCGCTGTCGCGTGCGACACCTCGAACTGCATGCCGCTCGCCTGCGGCACCGGAACCGGCTCGTCGGCCGAGATCGCGATCAGCCCCGAGATGCCGATCGCGAAGGTGCGCGCGGCGCGCGCGACCTCCGCGCCATCGAACGCGTCGAGCTCGATCACGGGCAGCGCCCGGCCGAGCAGCATCTCGCGCTCGATCGTCCGCCGCAGGTTATCGAGCTCGAGCGGCGGCAGCGCCAGTGCGCTCGCGCGCAGACGCAGCACGTGGATGCCGGCGGTCTCTGCGGCGGAGCGCAGCACGGCCAGCCGGGTGAGCGGGTGGGCTCCGGTGAGCTGCAGCACGGTGCCGCTCTCGGCGCGGCGCAGGCCGCTCGCGATCCGATCGGCGAGCCGCTGCTGGGCAGCCGTGGGTGTGCCTGGCTGTGCCGGCAGCGGCAGCAGGTAGGGGAGCAGCAGCTCGTCGATGCTGTCGATGCCGAGCAGGAAGTGAACGACACGGTCGTCGAGGGAGAGTGGTGCGTGCAGCACCTCCCCGCCGCCGCGCAGCCGGACCAGGCGATAGAGCCGCAGTGCCGCGGTCGCGCTCGACGCATCGAGGTGACCGGCGGCGAGCCTCGCGAGTGCGAACGAGAACGTCGGTGGCTCGACGGCGGCCGCGAAGGTCGGCTCGAGTGCGTGCCCCGCACATAGCACCACGACGTCGTATTCGAACGAGGACAGCCGGAACAGTCTGCGCAAAGTGACGATCGCCGGCTCGCGCTCGTCGTCCCAGGGCGTCGGCGCGCTGGTCGTTCCGGCGAGGTGATCGCGCACGCGCTCGATCTCGGCCCACAGGTACACACGGTTGCGCTCGCCCCAGGCACCCCCACTCGACATGGCGTCGACCATACTCCGCTTTGCGGCCGAGCATGCGAGTCGTCGGCTCCCAGCGGCGTGTGACGCAGCCGCGTGGTACTGCCACGACGATGACCTCGATCGATTCACACACCGTGCGCGCGGGGGAGTACCCGCAGCAGCTCCGCGTGCGTACCCACGAGCTGACCGCCGATGTCGGCCCGATCTCGGGCGGGGCGGATTCGGCGCCCAGTCCGCACGACTATCTCGATGCGGCGCTGGCCTCGTGCAAGGCGCTGACGGCGATGTGGTACGCGAAGCGCCACGGCATCCCGCTCGAGCGCGTCGAGACCCACCTCGAGAGCGACGACAGCCAGGAGCGCGCCGGGATCTATCGCATCCGCGTGGCGATCGCGTTCCACGGCCCGCTCACCGACGACCAGCGCACCGCGCTGTATCGCGCGATCGCGGCGTGTCCGATCCACAAGCTGCTGACCACGACGGACGTGCAGATCGAGACGATCGAGCAGCGGTCGTCCCCCGCGGTATGATGGCGGCCAAGATGTCCGCCTCTGCCTGTCCGATCTGTTCGATGGAAGATGTGTTGGTCCGCGCTGCCGCGTACGAGTGCGCGACGTGTGGCCACGAGTGGCCTCGCGATGCGCCCGCCGAGCTCGAGGAATCCGACGCGCCGCGCGTGGTCAAGGATGCCAACGGGAACGTGCTGGCCGACGGCGACACGGTCACGTTGATCAAGGACCTGAAGCTGCGCGGCTCGTCGGAGGTGCTCAAGCAGGGCACCAAGGTGAAGAACATCCGCCTGGTCGATGGGGACCACGAGATCGACTGCAAGATCGATGGGAGCGCGATGGCGCTCAAGGCGTGCTTCGTGAAGAAGGCCTGAGCCTGGGACGCGCGCGCACGCGTCGGCGCTCGCCGCGTCAGCGCCGGCCGAGCGGTGGAGGATTGTAACGCTCGGCGGGCGAAGCCGCGGGCGTGCCGCCGCCGACCAGCACGGTGCCGTCGCACAGCAACGCGGCGTGGTGGCCGGCGCGTGGCACCGCGAGCCGATCGGTCTGCACGACGTCGACCGATCCGTCGACGACGTCGAGCCGGGCGATCATCGCGGTGTCGACCGCGGGCTCGCCGAGCGCGCCGCGCCCGCCGGCGATCAGGATCCGGCCGTCGGGCAGCCGCGTGGTGGTCAGCTCGACCACGCCGGCGCTCGGCGGTAGCTCGCCGACCTCCTCGAAGCCCTCGTCGATCGTGAACCGCTCGAGCGTGCGCACCGCGGCGCCGGTGGCATCGACGCCGCCGATCATCAGCACGCTGCCATCGGGCATCAGCTCGGCGCGGTGGCGGCGGCGGGGGTGGATCATCGCGGGAGCGATCGTCGCGAAGGATCCGGACAGCGGCTTCCACAGCTCGGCGATGGCGACCAGCTGGTCGCCATCGATGCCGCCGGCGACCAGCACCGGCGCGCCGACATCGTCGCCGAGCCGGGTCGCGGTGTGCTCGGCCCGGCGGTGCGCGAGCGTGGCGCGCGTGGTGGCGATCTCGGTGCCGGCGGCGCCGGTCGAGATCAGGATCAGCTGGCTCGATTCGACGTGCCCGGCGAGCCGGCCGCCGATCACGACCACCCGGCCGTCGGTGAGCGTGGTCGCGGTGGCGTCGGTGCGGGCGAGCCGCTCGTCGTCGATCCGATCGATCCGCGCCTCCTCGCCGGGAGCGGCGTGATCGACGAGCGCGACCAGCTCGAGCACGCCGGCGGGCCCGCCGGTGGGGAGCGCGCCGCCGATGATCGCGATCCGCCCCGCGCTGCCGCTGCCGATCCCGGCGGCGAACGCGCCGGTGCGCGGGGCGAGCGACGCGATCTCGGTCAGCCGGTTGAGCCGTGGATCGAACCACTCGAGCGCGCCGGCCGAGGCGCCATCGCCGCCGAGCACGAGCGCGCCCTCGGGCACCTCGATCGCGACGCCGCGGGTACGCACGAGCGGCTCGATCGACAGCGTCGCGAACTTCACGTTGCGCGCGAACCACAGCCGCGGGGCGGGCGGGGCGCCGTCGGGCGTCACGGCGAACGCGCAGGTGCGGCCGTAGGCGACCGGGCTGCCGCCGATCTGGCCGGTCAGGTGCACGACCAAATCATTCGCGAACGGCACGGTGGTGAGCACGACCCGCTCGCCGGGCGCGAAGCTCTGGGACGCGAGGTCCTGGTCGTCGCCGGCGTGGGCGACCGAGAGCACCAGGCCATCGAGCCCGACCGGCATCGCGTCCTCGTCGGCGGTCGGCAGCTCGAACACCGGCGCGACCTGGACGGTGTCGTCGGTGCACGCCGGCGCTGCGACGGCCGCCAGCCACGCAGCGGCGCGCATCCACCGGGTCATGGCAGCCGCCCCGGGCCGACGACGTCGACCCCGCTCGGCCGGGTGTTCGACAGCGAGATCGTGAGCGGCACGAAGATCGCCGCGACGAGCCCCGCGGCGCCGGCGGCCCACACCCAACGCGACTGGTACCACCGCTCGGTCGGGCGCGGCCGAAGCAGCGCCCGCATCGCATCGGCGACCGGCTCGAGTGCGCCGCGCGCGTGCGACGCCACGGCGACGCTGCGGCGATCGCGCTCGCGCCCATCGAGCCCGAACCAGCGCACGGTGGCGATCGCACCGCGCACCTCCGCGACCACGACGCCGCGCGCGGCCGCGGTGCGCGCCTGGACCAGCACCTCGGCATCCGTGGGCGGCTCGAGCGGCGCCGGGGTCACGCGCAGCCGCGCGCCCGGATCCGCGACGTCGATCCGCGCGCTCCACGGCGCGGCGCCGGCACACGCGGCGCTCACCCAGTGGCTGCCGGCGATCACCGCGAGCTCGCGGCTCGGCGCGGCGGCGCCGTCGAGCTCGATCGCGCAGTCCGGCGGCGCCTCGATCGAGAGCGCGGCGCGCGGCCGCGCGGTGACCACCTTGCGCGTGCGCTCGACCTCCTCGATCGTGCGCGGCGAGAACCGCGCCGGATCGAGCACGCGGGCCGGCGCGACCGCGATCGCGGCGGCGAGCTCCTCCCACGCGCCCTCGGCATCGGCGCGCTGGGTGCGGATCAGCCCGCGGTACACGAACAGGTCGGACAGCCGGGCGTTCGAGATCGCGAGGTGGCCGCCGTGGTCCAGCGACCGGCGCGCCTCCTCGAGCGTGGTCCACGCGGCGTCGAGCTGGAGCGCGTCGTAGGCCTCGATCGCGCGCTCGATCGACGCGTCGATCGAGGGGCCGGCGGACGTGGCCGGCGATCGGTCGATCAGCGCGGCGCCCAGCTCGCGGGCCGCGGCGGCGATCGGCGTCACGTCGTGGTCGGGCGCCCACACGACGATCAGG
>JBQCJR010000816.1:0-2338 GCA_051952595.1 Kofleriaceae bacterium | reverse complement strand
AGCGCAGCCGCGCGAGCTCGCCGTCGACCGAGTCGAGGATCGAGTTGAGATCGAGCATCACGCCGGCGATCGCGACCGCGAGGTGGCTGCCGCGGCTCACCACGAACGAGGCGGCGAGGCCCACGAGGATCGCGGCGATCGTGACCTGGTTCGGCGTCACGGCGAGCGAGCGCCGCGACAGCACGCGGGTGATCCGCATCGAGAACCGCCAGTTGATCAGCGCGTCGACCGGCCCCTCGAACGACTTGTTCATCCGCCGGATCAGCGCCCACTCGGCGCGCCGCCGCGCCTCGTCATCGACCAGCTCGATCCCGGCGATCACGTCGGCGCGCTCGACCCGCGCACCGGCCGGCGCCGGTGTACCCGGCGTCACGAACTCGACCGGGATCGGCAGCGGGCGCGGCAACGCCACCGGCGGCCCGGCGACGATCGCGCGGGTCGCGCCTTGCTTCGCGACCTCCCGCACCTTGCGCTCGAGCGCCGAGACGCCGCCGACGAGCAGCCCATGGCGCTCGCCGGTGGTCTCGAACATCACGGTCTGGCCGTCGGCCGGGGCAGTCTCCACGACCGCCCTCATCTACCACACAACGACGCGTGGGCCGTCAGAAGCCGGGAGAGACGACGGTCATCGTCGTGCCATCCGCGAGGCTCTGCACGGTGTGCGCCCGGAACGCCATGCCGTTGTACGTGGCGCTGACCTCGGTCGCGCCCGGCGGCACGTTGAACACGAAGACCACGCCACCCTGGACTTGCGAGAGGTCGACCTGGTTGCCGACATCACTGCCGCTCTGCTGCACCCGGATCATCGCGCCGTCGACGGGGTTGTTGGCGCAGTCCACCGCGGCGACCAGCACCACGCCGTTGCCCGCCATCTGGTTGCCACCGACTGCCACGTTGAGCCCCGCGAACGTGGTGTTCGACAGCGCGAGTAGCGGTGCCATCGCGAGGTCCGCGTGGAGCGGAGCGGGCGGGTACAGCAGCGTGGTGCGGTGGCCCTGCTTGCGAGCGCGGATGTAGCCATCGACCGGCGCGCCGCCCGAGGTGAGGCTGACCGACCACGCGCCCGCCGCGTCGGTGGTGGTCGTCGCGATCGCGTTCGCGTTGCCCACCCGGAACGCCTCGACCTGCGCGTCCGCGACAGGCACCGGGTTCAGGTTGATCGGGTTCAGGTCGTACGCGCTGCCCGACACCATGAGCTGCGCCGGTGCGGTCGTGGGGGCGGAGTTCCCCGCGCACGAGAAATCGTAGCTCGGCGCATCCGGCGGCGCGTCGATCGGCGGCGGCGCATCGATCGCCGCGTCCGGAATGATGATCAGCGCGTCCGGCTTGTTGTCGTTGCCACCACACGCAGCGAGCGTCGCGCCCGCGGCCACCAGGAGGTGCCTACGAAGATTCCCCATGGCGGAGGGTCGTACACCCATTCGCCGCGAAGTTCCACGGCGAACTTCCAGCCCGCCTAGCGTCGGCGCAGCAGGATCGCGTGCTCGGACTTGGGCCGGTCGCCGAACGCCCGGCGCTCGACGCCGCCGAGCATCGGGCGCTCCTGCGACGCCCACGCCTCGAGGAACAGATCATCTGTGAGCGCGTCGCGGACGTCGTCGAGGGCGTGGTGCGCGACGCCCCGCGCGACCGAGTCGCCGATCACGATCGCGGCGCGACAGCCGGGCTCGAGCGCGCGCGCGATCGAGGTCAGGCTATCGGCGAGCGCGGACCGCCACGCCACGGTGGCCTCGCCGCGCTGATCCGCCTCGAAGCTGCGGCGCGAGCCGATCTCGCCGGCATCGAGCTCGCGGTGGCGCAGGCCGAGGAAGTCGAACCGCAGCCGCTGGTGCTCGGCGTAGTCGTAGGTGCCGGCGTACGGCGGCGAGGTCACGATCGCCGCGGCGCTGCCGTCGGGCACCACCTCGTGGAGCCGGCGCGCGTCGATCTCGAACACCCGGCCGGGATCGCCGGGCGCGAGGTCGGCCAGGCCGGCGACCAGCAGCTCGACCCGCTGCGAGAACAGCCGGGCCGGCGCGCCGCGCGCGATGTTGCGATCGACCCAGGTCCCGTCGGTGTCGCTGGTCCGCGACGAGACCTTGTAGAGGATCGCCGACAGACACGCGGTCAGCACGTCGGCGAGCTCCGGATCGCGCGGGCGCAGCTCGTCGAGGTGCCCGGCGATCAGCTCGAGCTCGCGGCGCACGTGGGGCGCGAACCACGCGGCGAGCCGGCGGTTGCGGGCGTTCGGATCGAAGCCGACCGGCCGGCGCATCGGGGCCTGCTCGGCGCCGGCGCGGCGGGCCTGCTTGCCGGCGAGCAGGACCTGGCCGCTGATATGGTGGCCGAGGTAGCGCAG
>JBQCJR010000815.1:0-11500 GCA_051952595.1 Kofleriaceae bacterium | reverse complement strand
GCAGCCGCAGCTCGGGCGCCGGCCCGTGTGGGACCGCGCGGATCCCGCTCGAGATCCGGAACCGCCGCGACCGGCCGGTCTCCGGCTTGCCCTCCGCGGCGTCGCTCACGGCGCCTCCTGCCGCTTGATCCGCGAGTACACCGGATGGCCGAGCGGCGACAGCACCACGCCCTCGAGCTCCTTGCGCGCCGCGACCACGTACTCGCTGTGCGCGATCGGCACCCAAGGCGCGTCGGCCGCGATCCGATCGACCGCCGCGTGGTACAGCGCGGCGCGCGTCGGCTCGTCGCTCGCCGCCTGCGCCTCGACCAGCAGCTCGTCGACCACCGGCTCGCGATAGAACGCGATGTTGTTCGCGGCGCCCTCGGTGCTGTTGGCCGAGTGGAACAGCACGTAGAGGAAGTTGTCCGGATCGCCGGTGTCGCCGATCCACCCGAACAGCGCGAGATCGTGCTCGCCTGCCTCGAGCGACGCGCGGTGCTGGGCGTACGGCTGGAGCACCAGCTCGGTGCGCATCCCGACCTGGGCGAGCGCCGCCTGGAGGAACCGCGCGA
This sequence comes from Kofleriaceae bacterium, assembly GCA_051952595.1. GTDB lineage: Bacteria > Myxococcota_A > Polyangia > Haliangiales > Haliangiaceae > JABFXX01. Next base: position 10,946 of record JBQCJR010000815.1, on the reverse strand, counting down.
CCCGCTCCGGAGACGGCATGTACGGCCGCGGCGTGGTCGGCGCGTACAGCTTGTAGGTGACCGCGGGATCGAACGCGTGCGCCGCGATCGCGCCGTCGAGCAGCCCGCGCGCCTGCACCGGATCGAACCCGTAGCGGATCGCCGGGCGGTGGTAGCCCCACTGGGTCGGCGGCAGCGGGCCATCGGCGGCGATCGCGCGGCCCTGGAACGCGAGCTTCACGATCGGCTCCTTGTTGATCGCGTAGCTCGCCGCGCGGCGGATCTCGCGCTGGTCGAACGGCGCGCGCTTCAGGTTGAACGCGAGGTAGCTGACGTCGTTGCCCGGCGTGTGGTGCAGCTCGAGCTCGGGGTGCAGCTCGACGAACGATTGCTCGTCGGGGAGGATCGCGGTCGCGAGGTCGACCGAGCCGGACTCGAGCTCGACCAGCCGCTGGCGCGCGTCGACCACCACCCGGAACACGATCGTCGCGAGCAGCGGCGCGGCGCCCCAGTAGCGCGCGAACCGGCGCACCACGACCGAGTCGCCCGGCTTCCACGACTCGAACGAGAACGGCCCGGTGCCCACCGGGTGGAGCTTGAACGCATCGCCCCACCGGCTCGCCGCGACCGGCGACACGATCGGGAACATCGCCAGGTTGCGGAGCAGCGGCGCGTACGGCCGCGCGACGTGGATCTCCACGGTGCGCGCCGCGACCGGCACCACGCGGGTGACGTCGCGCATCTGCGAGCGCCAGTACGCGGCGTCCTCGCCGGCCAGGTAGCTCGGGTGGGTCGGCTCGAGCAGCCGCTCGAACGAGAACGCGACCGCCGCCGCGTCGAGCGGCGTGCCGTCGTGGAACACCACGCCCTCGCGCAGCTGGAACGTCCACACCCGGCCATCGGGCGACGCCTGCCACGACGTGGCGAGCCCGGGCTCGAGATCGGTGGTGCCTGGCTTCCAGCGCACCAGGCCCTCGAACAGCAGCTCGCCGACCTCGATCGACTCGCTGTCGGTCACCCTGACAGGATCGAGCGCCAGCACGTCGGCGGCCTGCGCGACGACCAGCGCGTGTGGATCGCGGCGGCGATGCAACGGGGCGCGGCCGTTATCACAGGCCATCACCGCAATCAGCACGACCGCGGCGAGCGCCGGGCCCGGCGAGGTCACGACTCGGCCGCGCATCCGCTGGAAACTCTATCATCGCGCCGCGATTGACTTTGCAGCTTTCGCTGACTTAGCGTTCGACGACACCGGCGGTCGGTCTGGTCGTAACGCGGTGACAGCAGTGAATCACCGACCGCTTCCAACGTCGAACGGGGAGCCCATCCGTCCATGCGCCTTGTCCTTGCACTCGCAACCGTCGTGACCCTGGCCACCGCCTGCGACATGGGGAAGTTCACCGTGAACACCACGTCGAAGGTGCTGTTGCGCGCCCAGCCCAGTCTCCAGATGGAGTCGGACTACGAGCTCGCGCGCACCGCGATCCCCGGCGCGCTCAAGACCGTCGAGGGCTTCTGGGTCGTCGACCCGGACAACTGGCGGCTGATCCGCATCCTGACCGAAGGCTACTGCCAGTACGGCACCGCGTTCGTCGAGGACGACTGGGAGGTCGCGAAGTTCAACAAGGACATCGACGCGATCGCGTATCACAACGACCGCTCGACCAAGATCTTCACGCGCTGTCTCAACTACGCGCTCAAGACGCTCGGCTCGCGGTGGCAGAAGGAGCTCTTCGGCACTCCGGAGCAGGTCGCCAAGCTGCTCAAGGACACCAGCCCGAGCCAGCGGTTCTCGATGATGTACGCCGGCGTCGCGCTCGGCTCGATCATCAATCACAACCTCACCAACGTCGAGATGATCGGTTATCTGCCCACGGTCGAGGCGATCATCCGGCACGTGATCGAGCTCGATAACAAGAACCCGCCGCCGAGCCTGCAGCACCGCGCGCTGCCGTACATCGTGCTCGGCATGATCCACTCGGGCCGCCCCAAGGCGATGGGCGGCCGGCCGGATCTCGCCAAGGAGGCGTTCGAGAAGGCGCTCGAGCTCACCAACGGCAGGTTCCTGCTCGCGCGCACCATGCTCGGCTACCGCGTCGGGCTCGCGAACAACGACCGCCACTTCTTCCACGATCAGCTGAAGCAAGTGCTCGAGACCGCACCGTCGGTGTGGCCGGAGCAGCGCCTGGCCAACGAGGTCGCTCATCGGAAGGCGCGCCGATATCTCTCGAAAGAAAAGGAGCTGTTCTGATGATGAGCCCGACGAAGCTACTGGGACTGTGGGCCGGCGCAGCGCTGGCACTCTCGGCGATGGCGGCCCCCGCGGCCGCCGAGAACGTCGAGCTACGGATCGCGACGCTGGCCCCCTCGGGCAGCCCGTGGATGTCCGTGCTCGACAAGGCGAGCGCCGAGATCAAGGAGAAGACGGGCGGTCGGGTGACCCTCAAGTACTTCGAGGGCGGCCAGCAGGGCGACGAGCGCGACTTCGTGCGCAAGATCAAGCTCGGCCAGCTCGATGGCGCCGCGGTCACCGCGATCGGCCTGTCGATGATCGACGAGTCGATCCGGGTGCTCGAGGTCCCGATGATGTTCCAGACCGTCGAGGAGGTCGACTACGTCGCGGACAAGATGTGGCCGTACTTCCAGAAGAAGTTCGAGAAGAAGGGCTTCAAGCTCAACGACCGCGGCGAGGTCGGCTGGGCGTACTTCCTGTCGAAGTCGAAGGTCGAGTCGCTCGCGGACCTCAAGGGCCAGAAGATCTGGCAGTGGGGCGATGACGCGCTGGTCGGCGCGCTGTTCAAGAAGCTGTCGCTCAACGGCGTGCCGCTGGGCGTACCGGAGGTCGACGCCGGCCTGACCTCGGGCCGGATCACCGCCTGTTACGGCTCGCCGGTCGCGGCGGTCTCGCTGCAGTGGTACACGAAGGTCAAGTTCATGACCTCGATGCCGATGGCGTACTCGATCGGCGCGACGGTGGTCTCGCTCGACGCGGTCAAGAAGATCGCCCCCGAGGACCTCAAGTCCGTCGAGGAGATCAGCAAGGCGGGCTCGAAGAAGCTGCGCAAGGTGCTCCGCAAGTCGAACGAGGACGCCAAGGGCACGATGACCCGCAAGGGCGTCACGGTGGTGCAGTCGCCGGTCGGTCTCGTCGACGAGTTCACCAAGGCCGCGGCCCAGGTCCAGCAGGAGCTGGTCGGCAAGGTCTACTCGAAGGAGGAGCTCGACATGGTGCTCAAGTACCGCGACGAGTTCCGCGCGAAGAAGGGCAAGAAGTAGTCGCGCTCCCGCTCTCGCGGAGTGGATCGAGCGGCGGCCCTCGGGCCGCCGTTGGTCGTTTCGGGCGGCCTTTTCGGGCAGTTCGGATTGAAAGCTGAACGACGCTCCTCCTACGATTCGACGGTGAGCGAACCATCAGCGTCTGATAGCGAGCCGCCGGTCCGCGAGAGCCAGCTGGAGATGGGCGGCAAGCTGGTCTACCCCGATGACGGCCCGCTGTCGCAACGGCTGCGCCGCGTCGACACCGCGGTCGGGCAGATCGAGCAGGTCGTGCTCGTCGCGCTGCTCGCGATCGTGGTGCTGACCGGCGCCGGCCACGCGCTGCTCGAACGGTTCGCGCACATCCGCCTCCCGTTCAAGGACGACGTGATCCGCGCCGGCACGTTCGCGATCGCGATGCTCGGCGGCGCGTTCGCGAGCCACCAGGCGCGCCACCTCTCGATGGACCTGATCTCGCGCCGGCTATCGCCGCGCGCGCGGCTGTTCCTCAAGGTCGCGCTCGCGCTGTTCATCATGCTCGTGGTCGCCCTGCTGATCCGCGCAGGGTTCCACAACATCGCAAACGAGAAGGGCTTCGCCGCCGAGGACAAGCTGATCACGCGCGTGCGCGTGGCGTGGCTGATCCCGATCGGCGGGTTCCTGATCATCTTCCACACCCTGCTGCACATGATCATCGACATCGACTACATCGCTCGGCGCAAGACGCCGCCCGAGCGGATGCGATCGGGGCACTGAGATGACCACGCTACTCATCGTCCTGCTCGGGGTCGTGTTCATCAGCGGTGCGCCGCTGTTCACGATCATGCTCGCCGGTACCGGCCTCGGAGCGCTGTTCTCCGCCCGCGGCTTCGACATCGGCTTCGACGGCGCGATCAACAAGCTGTTCGGGATCAGCGGCCGCGACGAGATCGAGGTGCTCTCGACGATCCCGCTGTTCATCTACGCCGGCTACATGCTCGCGGAGGCCAAGACCGCCGACCGGCTGGTCCGGTTCGCGAACGCGATGCTCGGCTGGGTGCCCGGCGGCCTCGCGATCGTCACGATCGGCACCTGCACGCTGTTCACGGTGTTCACCGGCGCGTCCGGCGTGACGATCATCGCGCTCGGCGGCGTGTTGATGCCGGCGCTGGTCCGCACCGGCTACCCGGAGCGGTTCTCGCTCGGCCTGATCGCCGGCACCGGCTCGGTCGGCCTGCTGTTCCCCCCTGCCCTGCCGCTGTTCATCTACGGCACCGTCTACGGGCTCACCAACCTCGATCCCGAGAACTGGGACACCCAGCGGTTCCTGTTCGCCGGCGTGGTCCCGGGCCTGCTGCTGGTCGGCATGCTGTCGGCGGTCGCGGTCGCCGTCGCGGTGATCAAGAAGCTGCCGCGCCAGAAGTTCTCGCTCGGCGAGCTCGGCCGCAGCTTCGTGGCCGCGCTGCCCGAGCTGTTCATCCCGTTCGGCGTGATCCTGGGGCTCGCCTCGGGCTTCGGCCTCCCCGAGATCGCGGCGCTCACCGTGGTCTACGTGTTCATCCTCGAGGTCGGCGTGTTCCGCACGATCGGCCTGCGCGTGCTGTGGGGGATCAGCTTCGAGGCGATGGCGATGATCGGCGCGATCTTCGTCATCATCTTCGCGTCGACGGCGTTCACCGACTTCATGATCAACGCCGAGGTCCCGAAGAAGCTGGTGGCGTGGACCCAGTCGCACGTCGACTCGAAGATCGTGTTCCTGCTCGCGATCAACGTGATCCTGCTGATCGTCGGCACGGTGATGGACATCTTCTCGGCGATCGTGGTCGTGCTGCCGCTGATCGCCCCGATCTCGAAGGCGTACGGGATCGACCCGTACCACCTCGGCGTGATCTTCCTGCTCAACCTCGAGGTCGGCTACCTCCACCCGCCGGTCGGGCTCAACCTGTTCCTCACCAGCGTGAAGTTCAAGCGCCCGATCACCGAGGTGATGTGGGCGACCGTGCCGTTCCTCGGCACGATGATCGTCGCGCTGCTGATCATCACGTACGTGCCGGCGATCACCGTGGTCCCCGAGGCCGAGCGGCGGTCGCCGATCAGCAACCTGGTCGCGGTGGTCGAGACCGGGATCGAGGAGAGCCGGGTCTCGGTCAAGGAGATCACGCTGGTCGACTCGGCCGGCGCGGAGCTGCCCGGGCCCAACAAGAAGCCGATCGTGATGAAGTTCGTCGAGTGCGTGCCGAAGAAGCCCGCCGGCGTCGAGCTGACCCAGGCCGAGCAGGAGAAGGCCACGGTGTGCCAGCAGCTGTTCTTCGACGTGACCGACTGCATCCCGGACGCCAAGAAGGTCGACGCCCAGCAGACCGCGTGCGCGAACGCCGCGATCGCGAAGTGGACGGTCTCGAACATGAACGGCGACGCGCTCGATCAGGAGAAGGCGATCCTCGTGGTCGAGGAGGTCGCGCTGATCGACGCCGAGGGCGCGCCGATCGCGCCGGGCGGCAAGCCGATCGTGAAGAAGGTGGCGGCGTGCCAGCCGCTCACCGGCACGCACCGGGAGAATTGCCGCAGCCTGTTCGTCGAGGTATCGAGCTGCAAGATCGAGCCCCCCGACCACAGCGAATGCATCGCAGAGAAGACCAAGGACTGCCCGGCGGACGCGCTCGAGGCGTGCACCAAGGAGCGCACGGCGGCGTGCCGCACCGAGGCGTACGACGCGTGCGCGAAGGACAAGATCGCCTCGTGGGTCGAGAGCTTCCCGGACGACGCGCAGCGCGAGTGACCGGATGAGCGCGTCCGGCGCGCTGATCCGGACGCTGCGGCCGCACCAGTGGGTGAAGAACCTGTTCGTGGCGGCGCCGCTGGTGTTCTCGCGGCACCTGCTCGATCCGGCGTACGTGGTCCACACCGCGCTCGCGGTGCTGGCGTTCTGCGCGCTATCGGGCGCGGTCTACGCGTTCAACGACGTGCGCGACGTCGAGGCGGATCGCGTCCATCCGACCAAGCGCCATCGCCCGATCGCGGCCGGCCGGCTGTCCGAGCGCGCGGCGATGATCTGGGCCGGCGTGCTCGCCGCGGCCGGGATCGCGACGTGCGCCGCGCTCGACTGGCGGTGCGGCGTGTTCGCGGCGGCGTACCTGGTCCAGAACGTGCTGTACAGCGTCAAGCTCAAGCAGGTCGCGTTCGTCGATGTCGGGCTGATCGCGAGCGGGTTCCTGCTCCGCGTGCTCGCCGGCACCACCGCGATCGATGTCCCCGCCTCGCCGTGGCTGCTCGGCTGCACCGTGCTGCTCGCGCTGTTCCTCGGCTTCGGCAAGCGCGCCCACGAGCTCGCGTGGGCCGAGCGCACCGGCCGCGCCGCGGCCACCCGCGCCGCGCTCGCCGGCTACCGGCTCGGCGTGCTGCGCGTCGCGATGCTCGTGCTCGCCGCGCTCACCTGCGCCGCCTACGTCGCGTACACCCTCGACGAGCGGACCCTGCGGTTCTTCGGCACCGAGCGGCTGGTCTACTCGGCGCCGTTCGTGGGCCTCGGCATCGTGCGGTTCCTGATCCTCGCGCTGTGGCGCCCGACCGACGACAGCCCGACCGAGGCGATGCTCAAGGATCCGTGGTTCCTCTCGATCCTGGCCGGCGCCGCGGCCGCGGTGCTCTACGCGATCTACGCGTAGCGCGCGGCTACTGCACGCCGATCGTCGGGCGCTGGGTCGCCTGGCGCGCCGCGCGCTCGACCAGCCCGGGGAACTCGTTCCACGAGTACACGAACGCGCGCCGCACGCCGTCCCAGTTGGTCGGCCGCTGGCGATCCACGCCCGAAGGCACCACCAGCGAGCCGACGTAGTCGCCCTTGCCGTAGACCTTCTTGATCTGCGCCGCCATCCGCCGCACGTCGCCGCGCGACACCACGCCGTTCGAGGTCGCCTGGTAGAACTGCAGGGTCACGCGGACCGGGAACCGGCGATCGCGCTCGATCGTCCGGCCGGCGAGCTCGATTAACGGGCCCTCGGTCATGACGTGGCCGAGCACCGCGACGTCGACGTCCGAGCGCCCGCGCGCGCCGTTCGCCGTGGCGGACAGGGGCGCCGCGTCGGGCGGCGCCGGCGGCATCGCGCCACCGCTCGCGGCGGTCATCCGCGCCGCGCCGCGGTGCACCAGCGGCACCTGGATCAGCATCAGCACGTTCGCGTCCTCGCCGAGGCTCGCCGCCTGCTCGCCGTTCGCGGTGGTGCCCGCGGCCTGCACGTCGGCGAGCCGCTCGGCGATCAGCGGCGCCTTCTTGCCCTCCTTGTTGAAGAACAGCCGCTGGCCGCCCATGCCCTGGGAGTTGACCGCGTCGCGCGTGTTGTCGATCACCGTCATGCTGGTGCCCTGGCGGGTGACCAGGATGGTCAGCACCGCCGGGTTGTTGCGGGTCGACTGGTAGTTGAAGACCACCGGCCAGAACGTCGCCTGGCCCTCCTTGGGCACCGGCAGGAACGCGTGTTGTGCGCTGACCAGCGCGTGGCTGTCGCGCGGCGCGAGCAGGCTGCCGCTCTTGATCTTGCCGCGATCCGACGCGCTCATGTACTGGCCGGGGTTGGCCAGCAGCTCGCGCAAGGAGACGATCTGGAGGCCGCCGGCGCGCTGATTGCCGACCGGGATCAGGATCTTGTCGAGCGGCACGTCGGCGGTCTTGTCGGTGAAGTTGTCGTGGCGCAGCACCGGCATCAGGTAGCTGCGGTGGCGCTGCCCCGCCCGCCAGCCCTCGACCTCGATCGTCACGTCGCTGATGTTCGGCCCGACCGAGCTGCCCTCCCACCGTCCGGTGTCCTCCCACAACACGTCGAGCAGCTGGAGCCCCTGGGCGCTGGCCGCCTCGTTCGCGCTGTCGTCGCTGACCATGCCGGCGACCCGTTGGACCACACGCTCGTACCCGCGCGGCGCGGCGAGCGACTGCGAGGTCAACGCACAGAGGGAGACAGCGAGCGCGGCGGTGGTGCGGCGATGGCGCATGGAGCTTCCAACGCACCGGCCGGCACCCGGTTCTACGATGGTGTAAGAAGGGAATATGTCGAGCCACCAGCCGGCGATCGCGCAGCGGAAAGCCGACCACCTGGAGATCGCGGCGTCGGGCCGCGCCGACTTCGCGAAGACCACCCTGCTCGAGCACGTGCACCTGGTCCACCAGGCGCTCCCGGAGCTGGCGGTGGACGAGATCGACCTCGCGACCGAGCTGCTCGACAAGCAGCTGCGCGCGCCGCTCGTGATCACCGGCATGACCGGCGGCACGCCGGAGGCCGCCGCGGTCAACCGCGACATCGCGCGCGCCGCCCAGGCCGCCGGGGTGGCGTTCGGCGTCGGCTCGCAGCGCGCGATGGACGAGCACCCCGAGCTCGTCGATACCTACCGGGTCCGCGACGTCGCGCCGGACGTCGTGCTGATCGGCAACCTCGGCGGCGTCCAGGCGCTCGCGATGGGCCCGGCCCGGGTCGTCGAGCTCGCCCGCCAGATCGAGGCCGACGCGCTCGCCCTGCACCTCAACCCCGGCCAGGAGCTGATCCAGGCCCACGGCGATCGCGACTTCCGCGGCGTGATCGACGCGATCCGGCGCGTGATCGAGGCGTCGCCGATCCCGGTGCTGGTCAAGGAGACCGGCTGCGGGCTGTCGGCGCAGGCCGCGCAGGCGCTCGCGCGCGCCGGCGTGCAGGTCGTCGACGTCTCGGGCGCCGGCGGCACCAGCTGGGTCGCCGTCGAGGCGGTGCGCGCCTCCGAGGGCTCGGCCGCCGCGTCGCTCGGCACCGAGCTGCGCGACTGGGGCGTGCCGACCGCGGTCTCGATCGTCGCGTGCGTGCGCGCGCGGCTCACCGCGATCGCGTCGGGCGGGCTGCGCAGCGGGCTCGATGTCGCGCGCGCGCTCGCGCTCGGCGCGGTGGCCGGCGGGATGGCCGCGCCGATGCTGCGCGCCCAGCGCGCCGGCGGCAGCGACGCGGTCGCCGAGCAGATCGCGCGGGTCGTCGGCTCGATCCGCAGCGTGTGCCTGCTCGCCGGGTGCCGCAGCGCCTCCGACCTCGCCCGCGCCCCTCGCCACCTCGGCGCGCCGCTGCGCGCGTTCCTCGACGATCTCGGGCTCGGCGGGCCCGGGGGCTCCGAGCCGCGATGACGTTCGTCGGCTGGGGCAAGGTGATCCTGCTCGGCGAGCACGCCGTGGTGTACGGATACCCCGCGCTCGCCGGCGCGCTCGATCGCGGCGTCACGATCGCGCCGGTGCCGACGCCCGCCGGCGGCCCGCTGCGCCTCGATATCCCGGCGTGGGACCTCGCGGTCACCGCGAACCACCACGAGGATCACCACGAGGTCGGCCGCGCGCTCGCCGCGATCGCCGACGCGCTCGGCGTCGGGTTCCCGGCGGTGTCGCTGGTCGGCGACGCGCAGATCCCGCCCGGTGCGGGGCTCGGCTCGTCGGCGGCGATGGCGATCGCGGTCGCGCGCGCCCTGCTCGCCCACGCCAAGCGCAAGCCGGATCTCGCCACGCTGACCGAGGCGGCGGCGGCCAGCGAGCAGCTGCTGCACGGTCGGCCGAGCGGGGTCGATGTCGCGATCGCCGCGGCCGGCGGGATCGGCGTGTTCCGGAAGAGCAGCGGGTTCCGCCGGCTCGCGCCCTCGGCGGCCCCGCCGCTGCGCGTGTTGATCGGGCCGAGCGGCGCGCCGCGCTCGACGGCGAGGATGGTCGAGCGCGTGCGCCAGGCGACCGATGGCCAGGCCGGCGATCCGCGCCTGGTCGAGCTCGGCGAGCTCACCGATGCCGGCACCAGCGCGCTGCTCGCGGGCGATCTCGCGGGTCTCGGCGCGGCGATGAACCGCGCGCAGGCCGTGCTCCGCGCGATCGACGTCTCGACCGAGCAGCTGGATGTCCTGTGCGAGGCCGCGCGCGCGGCCGGCGCGCTCGGCGCCAAGCTGACCGGCGCGGGCGGCGGCGGCGCGGTGATCGCGATCGCGCCGCGCGACAAGGAGCAGGCGGTGATCGCCGCGTGGCGCAACGCCAACGTGCACGGCTTCCCCGCGGTCGTCGGCGCGCAGAGCCTGTGAACCTGCCGGGCTCGCGGGCGCGGCCGATCGGCTCGTTCGACGAAGACACCTGCGCCGCCTGATCCCGGGCGAGGCCCGGGCATGACGCGGCAGCCCAAACCCGCTATCGTCCAGGCGATGGACGCCGTCACCGCGCGCGCGTGCGCGAACATCGCGCTCGTCAAGTACTGGGGCAAGCGCGACGCGCTGCTCAACTTGCCGGCCGCGGGCAGCCTGTCGCTGACGCTGGCCGCGCTGGTCACCGAGACCACCGTCCGGTTCGATCCGGAGCTCTCGCAGGACGAGCTGATCCTCGATGGCGCGCCCGCCTCCCCCGGCGACCTGCGCCGGATCAGCGGCTTCCTCGATCTGGTGCGCGCGCGCGCCGGGATCCCGATCCACGCCCGGGTCACCAGCCACAACGAGTTCCCCACCGCGTCGGGGCTCGCGTCGTCCGCCTCGGGCTACGCCGCGCTCGCGCTCGCCGCCTCGCGCGCCGCCGGGCTCGCGCTCTCGGATCGCGAGCTCTCGATCCTGGCGCGCCGCGGCTCCGGCTCGGCCGCGCGCTCGGTGTTCGGCGGGTTCGTGCGGATGCACGCCGGCTCGACCAACGAAGACGCGTACGCCGAGCCGCTCGCGACGCCGGGCATCGATCGCCTGCTCGAGCGCGTGCGCATGGTGATCGCGATCGTGGG
>JBQCJR010000814.1:0-6569 GCA_051952595.1 Kofleriaceae bacterium | reverse complement strand
TGAGGCCTACATCGATGGCTCCCATGCGGGGGCTAAAGGGGGGCCCTCTTGTTGGGAACACTCGACGCGGCAAAGCGACCAAGGTCATGGCGGTGGCAGACCGCTCTGGTCTTCCTCTCGCCGTGGGATTGAATGTGGTCAGCGAAATGAACAGAAGCTCGTCGTCGGCACCCTGAAGAAGAGCTTCCTGCGCAAGCAACTCCCGAAGATCCTCATCGGCGACAGGGCGTACGACAGCGATCCGTTGGACGCAGAGCTCGCTGCGATGGGCATCGAGATGATCGCTCCCCACCATCCGCGTCGTCGCCGCAAGACGCAAGACGGTCGCAAGCTCCGCCGCTACAGACGTCGATGGAAGGTCGAGCGCCTCTTCGCCTGGATCTTCCGCATAGGTGCCTGGTCACACGCTACGAGGAGAAGGCCGCGAACTACCTCGGTCTCCTCCAGCTAGCTTGCGCCCAGATCCTCTGGAGGAGGTTGTGAGATGCGCTCTAGCACTTTCCTGGATCTTCTAGTCTCGCCAAAGCGCGCGCGAGGCGGACGGGGTGGGTCCCGAGCGAGTAAGGCCCTTCGTCGGCGCGGTCAGGCCGGCGCCGAGTTCACGCAGGCGGCCGAGCGACGGGGCCCATCCCGCCGCCGTCAGCGCGCGTGTTCGCGTTCTCCCGCTCGCACGCGTTGGATCCACGCGGGTCCGCGTTCGATTCCAGCACTCGAAGGTGTGCGGGTTCGAGTTCGGGGCGCACGCTCTCGACGGGCTCGCGAGGCTCGAGGGTCACGAGGCCGCACGCGGCCTCGGCGGTGGCGCTCGCGCATGCGGCGAGCGAGCCCGGAGACCGGCCCGCGTCGAAGCCGCTAGGACTTGCGTGGACGCCTCTGGCCTCGTCAACGCGCGCGCAAGGCGGACGGGGTGGGTCCCGAGCGAGTAAGGCCCTTCGTCGGTGTTGTCAGGCCGGCGCCGAGTTCACGCAGGCGGTCGAGCGACGGGGCCCATCCCGCCGCCGTCAGCGCGCGTGTTGGCGTTCTCCCGAAGCGCACGCGCTGGATCGAAGGCGACGCGGGCTCGCGTTCTCCTGAGGTGCCCACGCCAAACGGAAGCGGCGCGGCGGGTCGCGTTCGCCGCTGGCGCTCAGTAGGTCAGGCAATTCTGCAAGTGGTGCTTGTCGACGATGAGCGGCTGGTCGCGTTCGCTCAGTGGCGCTCAGTAGGTCAGGCGGTTCTGCACGTAGTGCTTGTCGACGGTGAGCGGCTGGTCGTAGATCTCGCCCTGGTAGAGGTAGCGGTAGCGGGCGTAGTTCTCGGTCACCTTCTTCATGTACTCGCGGGTCTGGGTGTAGGGGACCAGCTCGACGAGCTCGTCGATCTCGCGATCGCCGTGTTGATCGAGCCACTTCATCACGGGGCGCGGCCCGCTGTTGAAGGAGCCCGCGCCGAGCGGGATCTGGCCTTTGAACTTCTGGAGCAGCCGGCCGATGTACCAGCTCGCGGTCTGGATGTTGTACTCGGGGTCGTAGAGGCTGCCGGCGTCGTACGGGAGCTTGAGCTCCTTGGCGACGCGGATCGTGGTGGCGGGGATCATCTGCAAGAGGCCCTGCGCGTCGGCGTAGGAGAGGATGTGCGGGTCGAAGCCGCTCTCCTTGCGCATGATCGAATAGAGGTAGCCCTCGGGGTTCTTGCCGAGGTGCTGGTGCTTCTCGATCAGGGCTTGGTACGCGCGCGGATACGCGTTCTCCCACCAGCGGCGCGCGTCGTCGACGGCGGGACCGGACAGCGCGGTGCCGCTGTAGCTGATCCCGAGCATCCATGGACGGTTGAAGTTGCCGGCCTTGCGATAGCGATCGAGCAGGATCGCGAACGCCGCGGCGCGATCGTGGCGCCCGAGGAACGCGCGTTCGCCGCGCGCGAGCTCCTGGCCGGCATCGACCTCGAGCCCGGCCGCGGTCAGCTCGTCGGCGCGTGCGATCAGCTCGTCGCGCGCGAGTGATTCGTCGACGGTGGCGGCCAGCTTGGGCCCGCGCGGCGCCGGGGCGTCGGCGCCGAATGGCCCGATCGCGACGCCCAGCGCGGCGAGCCGCGCGCGGGCGAGCAGCGCGTACCAGGAGAACGGATAGCGCTGGACGGTGCGGGTGTAGCCGGCGACCGCGGCGTCCTTGGCGCGCAGCTTCTCGTCGATCCGGGCGAGCCAGTACATGCCCTTGCCGCCCTCGAGCGCGCCGCGGTGGCGCGAGAGCGCGTCGAGCCGGGCCCGCGCGGCGTCCCACTCCCCGAGGAAGTAGTGGGACATGCCGAGGAACCACAGCGCGTCGTCCACCCACTTCGACCGCGGGTAGCGCTGGAGCGACTGCTCGAGCGGCCCGATCGCGGCCCGGTAGTTGCCGCGGTTGAACTCGAGCCAGCCGGACAGGAACTGCGCCTCCTCGGCGTACGCCGTGCGCGGGTAGCTCGCGACGACCTTGCGGTACCAGTCGATCGCCTGATCGTCGAGATCGGCGCGCGAGAGCGCCCGCGCGCCGTGGAACATCGCCTCGGCCGCCGAGCCGCCGAGCTTGCTGTGCACGCCGAGCAGCAGCGCGCCGGCATCGCCGTAGCGGCGGCGCATCTTGAACAGCGTCGTGCCGAGCCAGTAGTCGCGCTGGCGGGCGAGCTCCTCGGGCTGGTCGCCGCCGAGCAGCGACAGCTCGGCGACCGCGTCGTCCCACAGGTGGGCCGCGGTGAGCTGCTTGGCGCGCTCGATCCGCTCGGCCGGCGAGAGCGGCGCGGCGCGCAGCTCGATCAGCTTCTGCTCGGCGCGCGCCGCCATCGGGTGCGCGGGGTGCGCGATCACGAAGTCGCGGTACGCGGTGGCCGCTCCCTTGCCGGTGCGCGACTCGGCGATCCGGAACCGCGCCGTCCCCACGTCGCCGATGTCCCCGGCGCCCGCGGCCGCGATCAGCTTGGCGTACGCCTTGGCCGCCGCGGCGCGATCGCCGCGCGCCCACGCCACGTCGGCGAGCCGCCACGGCACCTCGCGCGCGAACCGCGAGCCGCGGACCTTGGCGAGCCGATCGAACGCGGTCCGCGCGTCGTCGAGCGCGCCGGTGCGCAGCCCGACCATGCCGCGCAGCCACAGCAGGTAGTCCTGGTTCCGGATCGCCTTGTCGTCGATCCGGAAGGCCAGCTGTCGGGCGCGCTCGAGGTCGCCCTGATCGTAGGCGCGGAACGCGTCGCCGAGGTCCTTGGCCGCCGGCTCCGCCGAGGCGGGAGCGGCAGCGAGCGACGCGGCGAGCGCGAGGAGGACGCGGGTTGCCGCACGAGGCACCGCCGAAGTATACCGGCCCCAGGCCATGGCGTACGCAGCGCTCGACTACTACGGCATCGACGAGCTCTATACCCACGAGGAGCGGATGGTGCGCGACACCGTCCGCGAGCTGGTCTCGGCGCGCGTGATGCCGTCGATCGGTAAGCACTGGTCGGCGGGCACCTTCCCCCACGAGCTGGTGCCGCAGTTCGGCGAGCTCGGCCTGCTCGGGCCTTCTCTGACCGGCTATGGCTGCGCCGGCATCTCGCCCACCGCGTACGGCCTGATCTGCCAGGAGCTCGAGCGCGGCGACTCGGGAATTCGCTCGTTCGTATCGGTGCAGAGCTCGCTCGTGATGTTCCCGATCTGGGCGTACGGCTCCGAGGAGCAGAAGCAGCGCTACCTGCCGGAGATGGCCGCCGGGCGCACGATCGGCTGCTTCGGGCTGACCGAGCCGGACTTCGGCTCCAATCCGTCCGGGATGCTGACCACCGCGACCCGCGTCGGCGGGGGCTACCGGATCACCGGCACCAAGCGGTGGATCACCAACGGCTCGGTGGCGCAGGTCGCGCTGGTGTGGGCCAAGCTCGACGGCAAGGTCCGCGGCTTCCTGGTACCGACGAACACCAAGGGGTTCACCGCGCGCGACATCCACGGCAAGTGGTCGCTGCGCGCGAGCGTGACCAGCGAGCTGATCCTCGAGGATTGCGAGGTCGGCGAGGACGCGCTGCTGCCCGGCGTGTCCGGAATGCGCGGGCCGCTGTCGTGCCTGTCGCAGGCGCGGTTCGGGATCTGCTACGGCGCGGTCGGAGCGGCGATGGCCTGCTACGACGAGGCGCTGTCGTACGCCAAGGATCGCGTGCAGTTCAGCCGGCCGATCGCCGGGTACCAGCTGGTCCAGCGCAAGCTGGTCGACATGGTCAGCGAGATCACCAAGGCGCAGCTGCTGTGCCTGCGGCTCGGCCGGCTCAAGGAGGCCGACCAGCTGACTCCCGGCCAGATCTCGCTCGCCAAGCGCAACAACGTCGCGATCGCCCGCGACATCGCCCGCGACGCGCGCGACATCCTCGGCGCGAACGGCGTCACGGATGACTATCAGTGCGGCCGGCACATGCTGAACCTCGAGTCGGTCTACACCTACGAGGGCACGCATGACATCCACACCCTGGTGGTCGGTCAGGACGTGACCGGCCTGTCGGCGTTCGACTCGTGAGCGCGCCGGCGATCCTGGTCTGCGCCGGCCTCGATCCCTCGGGCGGCGCGGGGCTGATCGCCGACGTGCGGATCGCCAGCGAGCTCGCCGCGCGCCCGGTCGGGATCGCGACGGCGCTGACCGTGCAGAACACCCAGGGCGTGGCGGCGAGCCATCCGATCGATCCGGAGGTCGCCGGCGAGCAGCTCGCCGCATTGCTGAGCGACGTCGAGGTCCACGCGGTCAAGATCGGCCTGATCGGCTCGCTCGAGGTGGCGCGTGCGCTCGGCCGCGCGCTGCACCAGACCGCCGCGCCGGTGGTGTGGGACCCGGTCGGCGCGCCGAGCCTCGGACAGGTCCGGTTCGATCGCGGCGACTTCGGCGAGATCCTGCGCGAGCTCTCGCCGCACCTGGCGCTGATCACGCCGAACCGCCACGAGCTCGCGGCGCTCGCCGGAGCGCCGATCTCCGGGTTCGACGCGGCGCTCGACGCCGGCCAGGCACTCGCCGCGCGGGCCGGCGCCGCGGTGCTGGTCAAGGGAGGCCACTTCGGCGATCCGGTCGCGGGAGCGCTCGACGTGCTGATCGAGGGCGATCAGCGCACGCCGCTCGCGGGGCCGTGGGTCGCCGGCGGAGAGCACGTGCACGCCACCGGCTGCGCGCTGTCGACGGCGATCGCGGTTCACCTCGCCCACCGCGCGCCGCTGGCCGAGGCGTGCCGCGCGGCGAAGCAGTACGTCGCGGCGCGGATCGCAGCTCCCGTTCGGCCGGGTCGCGGCGCGGCAGCCGTGGTGTGACCTGGTAGCCTGGTCGCCATGAAGGTCGTGATCACCGGGGCGACCGGGTTCATCGGCAGCGCGCTCGTGCCGGCGCTGCTCGCGCGGGGCGATCAGGTCACCGCGCTGTCGCGCGACGGCGCGCGCGCTCGGCAACAGCTCGGTGACGTGACCGGCGTGACCGCGGATCTCGAGTCGACGGGCGCGTGGACCGCGGCGCTCGCCGGTGCGGGCGCGATCGTGCACCTCGCCGGCGAGCCGATCGCCGCGCGGCGGTGGAGCGCGCGGCAGAAGCAGATCCTGCGCGACAGCCGGGTCGAGTCGACGCGCGTGATCGTCGAGGCGATCGCCGCGCTGCCGCCCGCGGACCGGCCGGGCGCGCTGATCACGGCGTCCGGCGCCGACTACTATCCGTTCGCGCCCGACGTCGACTGGGACGACGACGAGGTGCTCGAGCGCGACGAGCCGGGCGATTCGTTCCTCGCGCGGGTGTGCCGCGACTGGGAGGCCGAGGCGTTCGAGGCCGACAAGCTCGGCGTGCGGGTCGTCGCGATGCGCACCGGGGTGGTGCTCGGGCCCGGCGGGGCGCTGGCGAAGCTCGCCCAGCCGTTCCGGTGGTTCCTCGGCGGGCGGCTCGGCAACGGCCGGCAGTGGATGTCGTGGATCCACCGCGACGACGCCGTGGCCGCGTACGTCGCCGCCGTGCACGACGCGCGCTACCGCGGGCCGATCAACCTGGTCACCTCGTCGGCGCGCAACCGCGAGATCTCCGCGGCGCTCGGCCGCGCGTTGCACCGGCCGAGCCTGGTGCCGGTGCCCGCGCTCGCGATCAAGGCCGCCGCGGGCGAGCTCTCCGAGTACATGCTGCACGGTCGCCGGGTCGCGCCCGGCAAGCTGCGCGAGCTCGGCTTCGCGTGGCGGCACCCCGAGCTCGACGAGGCGCTCGCGTCGGCGGTCAGCCGAGCTGGTATTTCTGCACCAGCCGGATCAGGTTCCGCCGCGAGACCTTGAGGTCCTCGGCGGCGCGGGTCTTGTTGCCGTTGTGGCGGCGCATCGCGGCGCCGATCATCCGGCGCTCGAGCGCCTCGATCGCCGCCGGCAGCGAGCCGGTCTCGGGGATCGCCGGCTCGTGGTCCGGGCTCGGCATCCACAGCCGGATCCGCGGCGAGAGCAGCGCCGCGGAGATCGTCGTCGCGTCGCCGGCGAGCACGACCAGCCGCTCGACCTCGTTCTCGAGCTCGCGGACGTTGCCCGGCCACGGATACGCGAGCATCTGCGCGAGACAGTCGGGCGACAGCCGCTTCGAGCGGCGGTGACGGCGGTGACG
>JBQCJR010000813.1:0-9847 GCA_051952595.1 Kofleriaceae bacterium | reverse complement strand
ACAGCTTCCTCGGCCGTCCGCCGCCCGCCCCGGTCACGTAGAGGTCCGGGTTGTTGCGCATGAACGACGTGTAGGCGATCTGCGCGCCGTTCGGCGACCACGCCGGCAGGATGTTCGTCGAGCTGTTGTTCGAGACCTTGTAGGCGTTGGCGCCGTCGAAATCCATCGCGTAGATCGCGTTGGCGCCCTTGGCCTTGGCGGTGAACGCGATCTTCGAGCCGAAGAACCCCGTCTCGCCGGTGTAGTACTTCACGACCTCGTTGCACCACCGGTGGACCAGCGCGCGCACGTCGCCGCTGCGCGGATAGGTCTTGGTGAGCACCGCGTTGATGCCCTTCGAGACCTCGTAGAGCCGGAACTCGACGTCGGTGGCGGTGGCGCGGTACTTGATCACGCCGTACGCGCCGACGTCCTTCCACTTCTGCTGGTCGATGTTGAGCCCCTCGGCCTTCAGGTTGGCGAGGAAGCCGGCCGGATCGAGCACCTTGAACACGCCCGCGACCGACAGGTCGAACGAGGCGACCGCGGCGATCTCGCGCGCGATCGCCGGATCTCCGTCCGGGCTGATCGGTACCGCGATCGGGTACAGCGTGCGCTTGGGCGCGTTGACGTCGATGACGACTCCCGACTTCGGCTCCGGCTGGGCGTACGCCGTCGAGACGAGCGCGCTGCCGGAGAGGATCGCGACGATCGCCGTCGCGATCGCTAGTCGGTTGGCTGCTGTGGGTTGAACTTGAAGCATGTCCACCGGGTGGTCGCCTTCTTGAGCAGGTGTGTAGGCACGGGCTCGGGGTTGGCGTTGCGAAGCTGCTCCACCTTCTTCAGGGCCCGTTCGACCGAATCGTCGAGCGAGTTGTCGCCACTCCGTTGATCCAGCTTCCACTTCGCGATCTTGCCGTCGGCCTGGATGTGCAGGCAACCAATCGCCGCGCCCTTTGCATCGAGGATCTTGGGGAACTCCCAGCTCTCGTTGATGTCGCGTGCGATCCGCTGGAAGAACGGATCGCCCTTGGTCTCCTCGGCGAAGCCGCGATCGTTGTCGTTGAAGTTGCCGACGTCCTCGGTCGGCTTGCCCACCGGGGCGTCATCGTCGACCGGCCGGCGGAACTTGGCCAGCGGATCGGTCTGGGCCGCCGGCGTGGGCTTCTTCTCGTCCGGCTTCTTCTCGTCCGGCTTCTTGTTCTCGTCGCGCGACACGCCCTCCGGCTTGACCTCCGGCGGGGGTGGCTGGAACTTCTTCTGCGGCTGCTTCGCCGGCTTCTTGCGCACCGCGATCGAGGCCTCGATCGCCTCCATGTCCTCGAGCGGCGGCGGGCCGCTCTCGCCGCGCGAGGCGGAGAAGTAGAGCGTCGGCAGCGACAGCGCGGCCGACAGGAGCGCTGCTCCCACCGCCGCCACCGTGTGCATCTCGCCGTCTTTGAGGCTCATGTTCTTTGGACGCGGCTCACCGGCCGGCGGTCTGATCCAGGGTCTTCAGCTCCAAGGTCTCGCTGGGATCCGTGAGCATCATGACTTTGGCAACCCCCGCGCTCTTGGCAACCGCCATCGCCGTGACGACCACTCCGTAGGGCAGGGCGGTATCGGCCTCGATGTAGAGCTCGCTCTCCCGCTGGACCCGCTCGTTGGCCTTCAGCTTGGCCTCGAGCTCGCTCCAGGCGACCACCGTGCCGCCGAGGTGGATCTTCTTGTCGAGCCCGATCGACATGATGAGCTTGCCCTCGGGATCGTCGATGTTCTTCGCCGGGACCTGCGGGAGGTCGATGTCCACTCCGGTGTTCATCATCGGCGCCGTGATCATGAAGATGATCAGCAGCACCAGCATCACGTCGACCAGCGGTGTGACGTTGATCTCCGCGTTGAGGTCGTCGTTGCCCCCGGTGCTCATTCCCATGGCTGCCTCACCGTAGGAAGTGGCGCTTGATGATGTTCAGGTAGTCGTGCTCGAAGGTCTCCATCTCCGAGCGCAACACGCGGATCCGCCGCATGAAGAAGTTGTAGGCCATCACGGCCGGGATCGCGGCCACCAGGCCGATCGCGGTGGCGAACAGCGCCTCGGCGATGTGCGGGCCGACGACCTTGAGCGTCGCGGCGCCCTGGGTATCGGAGATCTCGAGGAATGCGAACAGGATGCCGATCACCGTGCCGAACAGCCCGATGAACGGCGCCGCCGAGCCGGTGGTCGCCAGGAACGGCACCATCGACTCCAGCTTGGTGGTCTCGACCGTCTGGGCGCGGCGCAGCGCGCGCTCGATGTTCGCGAGGTTGCCCTCGCGGTCGTCCTTGAGGTTCTCGTCCGACGCCAGCTTGGCCAGCTCGGTGTAGCCGGCGACGAACATCTGCGAGAGCGGGCTGTTCCGCAGCACCTGCGCCTGCTTGTAGATCTGCTCGATGTCCCGCGAGCGCCAGAACGATTCGTTGAACCGGCTCGACTCGCCCGACGCGCGCCGGAGGTACATCGTCTTGTAGATGATGATGTACAGGCCGATGACAAACATCACCGCCAACAGGATCATCACGAACTTGACGATCCAGTGGGCCGACTGGAACAGCCGCGCGATGTCGAGGTTCGCAGCGAGCGCCGTCGAAAACCCTGGCATGATGACGGCGATAACACGCGCGTTCCGTGGCGGTCAAATCGGAGTCCGTCGCAGATGCCACATGTGTGCATGATGAAGCTCGATACCCTCCACGTCTCCCGCCGCACCCGTATGATGATCGCGACAGCGCTGTGTCTGGCCGTTCACGGCTGCGAGAGCGTGAACGGCGGGGCGGTCGAGCTGTCGTGGAAGCTGCGCCCGGCGAGCAGCTCGCTCGAGGACAAGTTCGTGGACTGCGCGTCCGGTAAGCCCGGCACCAACCCGGTGACCCACATTCGGCTCGACTGGGACATGGGCTCGACGAGCGGGTCCGATACGTGGCTTTGCAGCGACAATCACGGTGTAACCGGTTTCGACCTCCCCGAGGGCGAGGCGCTCCTCTCGGTGACGCCGATGTGTGGGGCCGAGCCCGCGCTGCCGGCGTCCTACATCGCCCCCGCCCCGGAACGCCGCACCGTGATCCGAGGTGATACCGTGAGCTTGGGTGCGGTCGAGCTCGTGTTGTTGGTGTCCTATTGCGACGACCAGCCGTGCATTTGCGAGTAGCATCGGGTTGGTCACAGCGCCCGGCACGAGGGTGGCGCAGCAATTGCCTCTGCTGCCCCGTGTGAAGCAACCTGTTGCTGCTTCGTCCAAGACGCAGCACCAAGACCCCAGGGGAATCAAATGAAGAAACTTGTCCTAGAAAGCCTGCTGCTGATCGGCGTCGCGTCCCAGGCCACTGGCTGCATCATGTCCGACGAAGAGGATGCGGTCATCACGGCGGAGTGGTCGTTCCGCGAGCTCGCCACCAACAGCAACCTGTCGTGCCCGGAGGGCTTCAACACCGTCGCGCTCTACAACCAGCCGGTCGATCTCGACAACCGGCCGGTGGGGCAGCCGATCATCGACCTGTTCGACTGCAGTGACTTCCGCCACGACAGCGCGCCGCTTCCGGCCGACGTCTACCGGACCTGGATCTCGGTCACCTCGGGCAGCGGCGGCTCGGTCTACGCCGACTCGCTCTCCGCGTACGTCGACGTGGTCGACAGCGACAAGACCTTCAAGGCGATGATCGCCGACGACGGCGGCTACTTCGCGTTCGACTGGGATCTCCGCGACTCGACGACCAACCAGCCGCTGACCTGCGGGGCGGACCCGGATCTCGACGGCATCGAGATCATCAGCACGCTGAGCGGCGAGACGAGCTTCAAGGTCGACAAGTTCAACTGCGACGACGGCTACGGCGTGACGGACGCGCTGATCGAGGGCACGTACCAGCTCTCGATCGACGCGTTCACCGATGCGGGTGCCGGTGGCCGCATCGGGCCGAGCACCAACATCTCCAACCAGGTGATCCGCGCGCCGAACAAGGTGACGGACCTCGGCACCGTGATCGTGGAGCTCGACTGATCCTCGCCCGCTGCTCCGTTCGATAGCGCCCGCCCGGCCTCGCCGCGGCGGGCGTTTTTGTTAGCCATCCGGCGTGCAGCGACGGGTTCTGCGTCGATTGCGACGAGACCCACCGCTGCGGGGACAGCGAGCCGGTGTGCGATCTCCCGGCCAAGACATGTGGGCTGTGCAGCGGGGACGCGGACTGCGCGGACCGGCCGGACGCGCCCTACTGCTTCAACGGGGGTTGCTTCGAGTGCGCCTCCTCTGCGCAGTGTGCGCCGGACGCGCCCGTTTGCGCGAGTGGCTCCTGTCGCGTCTGCGAGCGAGACTCCGAGTGTGACACGCGCGCGTGTGGGGAGGATGGTCGCTGCGTGGACGAGGCAGCGATCGTGTGGGTGTCGCCCGACGGAGATGACGGCGGCCCGTGTACGAGACTCGAACCGTGCAGGAATCTCCACTTGGCCCTCGCGCAGACATCGGAGACCCGCAATCACGTCGTGCTCGAGCCGAGCCTGTACTACGCGACGATGGGCGTCGGCTTGAACGGGCTCGTCGTACACGGCAACGGTTCGCTGCTGGAGGAGCTGCCGGGCGCGGCCCCCTGGACGCTCTCGGCGTCGGTGCTGGTCAAAGACGTGACGGTTCGTTCTCCGCCCAACGGAGGCACCACCATCGTCGTTCGGAGGAAGGGCGTGGTGTTCGAGAACGTGTCGTTCGATCGCGCGCGGCACCTACGCATCCTCGGAACAGGCGGCCTCACGGCGCGCAAGTTGCGGTTCTCGTACGCCCTCGACCCCAGCGCGATCCTCGTGGAGCCCGGCGGCGAGCTCGTGATCGACGGCGCGGTGATCTCCGGTGGGAAGGTCGGCATCGAGGCGCAGACCAACGCCAAGATCGACCTGAAGAACGTGCTGATCTGGGGCACCAGCCAGCGGGCGCTCGAGCTGTCGCAGGCGATCGGCGAGGTGTCGTTCTCGACGATCGCGGATGCGGGGGCGACCACGGCGAGCCCGCCGTGCGCGATGAGCTGCAACCCGAACGTGCGGGTCACCTCGAGCATCGTGTGGCAGCCGTCGTGCGCGAGCGGGCCGGGCGATGCCGCGGGGCCATGCACGTTCCAGTCGTCGATCGTGTCGAACGGGCCGACGCCTGGCGCGATGAACGTGGATCCTCGGTTCGTGAATCCGTCGGCGCGCGACTACCACCTCGAGGTCGGCAGCCCCGCTCGCGACGCGGTGGACAGCGGCCCGCCGCTCGATTTCGAGGGAGATCCGCGGCCGCGCGGCGCGCGGTTCGACCTCGGGGCCGACGAGGCGCCCTGAGCGGGTGCGGGGCTGCGCGAGCCCCGTATGCTAAGGTCGGATGGTGAACGTTCGTCGACGAGGTCGGTTCCAGAACCTGCGGATCACGCGCGGTGCGATGGTCGTGTTCGGGCTCGAGCTCGGGCTTTCGCTGGTGTGGCTGCTCGCGAACCGCGAGGCCAAGGCGTGGATGATCGAGTACCTGGTGGCCACGCCGGCGAACGTGTTCGAGCACGGGCGGGTGTGGACGCTGGCGACCAGCGTGTTCCTCGAAGATCAGTTCCTCGGCCTGTTGCTCCACGGCCTGATCATGTGGGCGTTCGTGCCGACGCTCGAGCGGTTCTGGGGCACGGCGCGGTTCTACAGGTTCTTCGCGATCACCGCGCTGGTGGGCACCCTGGCGGGCTGCGCGATGGGCCTGATCACCGGGCGGATGGGCATGCCGATCAGCGGCCTCGATCCGTTCATCTGGGCGACCGTGATCGCGTTCGGCATCATCTACGCGCGCCAGCCGGTCCAGGTGTTCGGCGTTCTGCCGCTGACCGGCCGTCAGATGATGTACGGGTTCCTCGGCTTCCTGGTCCTGTTCATCGCGCTCCAGCAGTTCTGGGAGCTGGGTGCGGCGTTCTCGGCGTCGATGCTGGCGGCAGCGGTGATGACCTCGAAGCGGCTGTCGCCGGGCCTCGCGTGGAAGCGGTGGCGGCTCGCGCGCGCGAGGGCGAAGCTCTCGGTGATGGATGGCGGCCAGGCCCGCAAGCGCGACGACAAGAAGTGGCTTAATTGACGCGCCGGTACCCGGCCCGATACCGAGCCTGGGGGGAGACCCGCGACCGGCCGTGTTATCGTCGAGCGAGATGGAAGACGATGGGGCACAGTTCGAGTCCGGGACGGGCTTGACCACACTGTTCGAGGGCGAGTGGGCAACCGTCCGGCGGCTTCGCAAGGGCAAGCTCGTCGTCCTCAACGGGCCGGACCAAGGCAAGCAGCTCGAGATGCTCAAGCCGCGGGTGACCGGCGGGCGCAGCATCATCAGCGACCTGGTGATCCAGGACAAGGCGGTCTCGGGCACCCACTTCGAAGTCTCGGCGCGCGACGACGGCTACCGGCTGCGCGACCTCAACTCGCGCAACGGCATCTTCGTCGGCGATCTGCGGGTGCGCGAGGCGTACCTCCGGCCGGGCAACGTGTTCCGGATCGGCCATACCAACATCCAGTTCCAGTCCACCGACGACGTCGTCGAGATCGAGCTGTCCAAGAAGGACCGCTTCGACATGATGCTGGGCGCGTCCCCGGCGATGCGCGAGATCTTCGCGCACCTCGAGAAGGTCGCGCCGAGCGAGCTGACCTGCCTGATCACCGGCGAGACCGGTACGGGCAAGGAGATGGTCGCGCGCGCGCTCCACAACGCCTCGCAGCGGCGGTCGCGGCCATTCGTCGTGCTCGACTGCGGCTCGATCCCGCGCGAGCTGATCGAATCCACGCTGTTCGGCCACGAGAGGGGCAGCTTCACCGGCGCGGTCTCGCAGCACGTCGGGTGCTTCGAGCAGGCCAACGGCGGCACGATCTTCCTCGACGAGATCGGCGAGCTCGACATCTCGCTCCAGCCCAAGCTGCTGCGCGTGCTCGAGCAGCGCGAGATCAAGCGGGTGGGCGGCGATCGCACCCACCGGGTCGATGTCCGCGTGCTCGCGGCGACCAACCGCGACCTGCGCGAGGAGGTCAACCGGGGCACCTTCCGCGAGGACCTCTACTTCCGGCTCAGCGTGGTGCACGTCGAGCTGCCGCCGATGCGCGAGCGGCGCGAGGACATCCCGGGGCTCGCGAACCACTTCCTGCGCGAGATCGGGGCGCGCCGCGGGATGTCGATGTCGTTCGCCCAGGACGCGATGGCGGCGCTGATGAGCCACTCGTGGCCGGGCAACGTCCGCGAGATGCGCAACGTGGTCGAGCGCGCCGCGGCGCTCAGCGACGGGCCGGTGATCACGCGGCCGGATCTGGTGTTCGGCCGCGAGATGGGCCCGAGCGTGGTGGTCTCGCACGATCTGGCGCAGGCGGGAGCCCACGCGGCGCAGCGCGCGGCGGCCCAGATGGCGGGCGTCGATCTGCCGCAGCAGAGCGGCCCGGCGATCTTCGATGCCGCGCTGCTCAAGGCGGGCCTCGGGTTCAAGGGCGCGAAGCAGTCGGTCGTCGACGCGTTCGAGATCGCGTACCTGACCGCGCTGATGCAGCGCAACGACGGCAACATCACCCGGTCGGCGCAGGAGGCCGGGCTGACGCGTTATCACCTCCGCGAGTTGCTCAAGCGCCACGGCCTCAAGGGCGGCGACGCGGACTGATTGGCCATGCATCGCTCGATCGGCGTCGGGATCGCGCTCGCGCTCGCGAGCTGCACGGGCAAGGACGCAGACCAGGCCCCCTCACCGCCGGTCGCGCCGAAGCCGGAGGCCACGGCGCAGCGCCCGGCGCCACCGCCACCTCCCGCGCCTCGGGATCCGCGGATCGCCGAGCTGTTCGCCGCGGGCATCGACTGCACCTGGAACAGCGCCGGCCTGACGACGTGTGACGCGGCCACGCAGATCGAGCGGCTGGCGTTCGCGCACCAGGGCGACCGCAAGCTCGCGGCGAGCTGCGCGGCGGCGCTGCGCGATCTGACGCCGACCACCCGCGGCCTCGCGGCGGCGTGTATGCGCGGGTTCAACAACAGCGCGCGGATCCCGCTGCTCGCGGCCGGGCTCGATGCGTTCGAGGCCGAGCAGGATCCGAAGCTGCGCGCGGCGATCGCGTGGGCGTTCTCGCAGGGCGACGCGCGCGAGTCCGGCGTCGAGCCGCGGGTGATCGCGCTCGTCGACAAGCTCTCCACCGATCCGGCCGGCCAGGACGCGGCGCGCTCGCTGCTCGGCTCGATGTTCCCGCAGTACCTGATCGGCCAGCCGGGGCCGCCGTCGCGCGCCGCCGGCGATCTCGCGCTCGCGCTCGCGAGGCGGTCGTGGGCGGGCCGCGCCCGCGCGATCGAGCTCGTGGGCCTGCTCGTGGATCGCAAGCCGGAGGTGTGTGCGGTGCTCGGCGAGCTGATCCGCGCCCGCACCGAGTGGCCGGCCGCCGTCGAGACCCTCGCGCGGTTCGGCGCGGCGTGCACCGCCGAGATCCCGCTGGCGGTCGATGCGATCGAGGCCGACATGCTCGCCCGCGCGTTCAACGTCGCGCACTACAGCGCGACCCGGAGGTTCCTGGCGCGCGTCCCGCTCTCGGACCTCCAGCTCCAGCGGCTGCGCTCGGCGAGCAAGCGCCTGGTCGCCGGGGCCGGCAAGGTGCAACGCGACAGCGCGACCCAGCTCGCCGAGCAGCTCGCGAGCTACGAGCCACCCGAGCCAGACGACCGCTAGATTCGGTCGCCGCTCGCCGCTCGCCGCCCGCTGCCCGCCGCTGCTCCCCGCTCCCCGGCGGCTCAGCGCCGGCTCAGCGCACGCCGAGCTCGGCGTACGTGGTGCCCTCGATGACGCGCACGTCGTCGCCGGGCGGCACCATCATCGACCACGCCGAGCTGGTGCCGGGCGCCGCGCCGGAGATCTCGGCGGTGGCCTCGTAGAAGTCCGGCCGCGCGCCGTGCATGACGAGGTCACCGGCGCGGTAGGTCACCGTCGGGCTCCCCGGGGCCACGGTCGCCTTCTCGGCCCACGCCGTCAGGTGGTGGCCGGGGCGGTGCCAGTGGTCGCGCAGCTCGATCGCCGCTGGCTCGCCCGCGACGTTGCCGCTCGCGGTCGCGCTGCCCACGGTGCCGTCTCCGCCGTCGAGCCCGCGGATCAGCTGCTTGCCAGCCTGCCAGTGATTGCCCTGGAGCACGATCGGGGCGCGGAACTCGGCGCCGGGCGCCAGCCAGTGCCCGGGATCGGTGGCCGCGGGATCCACCGGCGTGTAGCCGAAGATCGCGTCGCGGAACGTGTTGCTCGCGAACGTGAACGACGAGCCGGCGGCCGAGGTGCCACCGAGGTAGCTGCCGACCGAGAGCGCACCGGCGAAGTAGTTGTCGTGGAACGTGACGTGGCGAGCGCCGTCGCCGGTCTGCGGCTGGCTGAAGAAGCTGACCAGCGCGCCGGCGCCATCGATGAACACGTTGTGATCGAGCTCGATCTCGCCCTCGCGCACCGAGATCTGCGAGAGGTTGTCCTGGTACCGGCCGAGCCCGTTGTCGAGCCAGTGCAGGCCTCCCGAGACGAACGTGTTGTGGTGGATCCGCGAGCCGTCGCCGACGTCCTGGATCTGGAGCGCCTCGTTGCCGGTGCGCAGGATCCGGTTGTTGTAGATCTGGAGCCCGGGGAACTGGTTCGAGGGCGCGCCGCCGGTCCACCCGAAGTAGAAGCCCTCGCCGGCGACGTCATGCACGTACGTGTCGTGCACCCGCACGTTCGCCATCGGCTTGTCGACGCCCTCCGACGGCGGATTGAGCAGCCGGATCCCGGCGAACCCGCTGCGCGTGACCTCGACGTACTCGATCTCGAAGTCGGTCGCGCCGCCGCCCACCGCGATGCCCATGTGCAGGTACGGCGCGGAGAGCGCGAAGTTGTCGTCGCTCACGAT
>JBQCJR010000812.1:0-3882 GCA_051952595.1 Kofleriaceae bacterium | reverse complement strand
CGATGTCGCGGCGCGCCTCGATCGCGCGTCCGCTCACCGGGAGCTGGCTCCACGCATCGAGCAGCGCGGTCGGATCTGCGGCGGCGAGGGCACGCGCCGCGATCCACAGCGCCGCGGTGGCGACGATCGCGCCGGTGGCGAGCCAACCACGCGCCGCGGGCCACCGCGCGATCGCGAGCCCCGCCGCCCCCGCGCCGGCGGCGAACCCACCGCCGTATGCGGCGAGCCCGAGGTCATAGCGGACCAGCAGCGGCCGCGCGGCCACCCACGCGGCGACGAGCGCGACCACGAGCCCGATCCCACACGCGGCCAGGGCGCGCCGCGGCGTCGCCCCGGGCCAGGCGCGACCGACCAACCACGCGCCGCCGCGCACCAGGGGCCGCGCGAGCGCGAGCGCGCACAGCGCCGCGCCGGCCGCGCCGGCACCCGCGATCACCGCCGCGAGCCAGCCGAGCTTCGTCGCGCGCGCGCCGAGCTGCGCGGCCAGGTAGCCGGCGCCAAACACCGCGGCGGTCGCGAGCGCGGCGTAGCCCAGGCCGGCCACGACGAGCGGGCCGCTCGACGGCGCGGCGATCGCCGAGCGCCAGCCGCGCCAGAGAGAGCGCGCGAACGAGATCACGAGCGCGGCGAGCGGCGCGATCACCGCGGCGCCCTCCCCGGCCCCGATCGCCGCGACCGCCGCCGAGGCGCCGTGGGCGACCGCCTCGACGAGCGCGCCGGCGATCGCGGCGATCCCGGCGATCGCGACGCCAGGGGCCAGCCAGCGCGCCGCGGCGCGCAGGGCGACGGCGCCGCGGGCGCTCATCGCAGCTCGGCGGCGGTGTGGGCACCCAGCGAGCGCAGCCAGCCGACCAGCTCGTCCGCGCCACCGTGCGCGATCGCCGCGTCGAGCGGCGTCTGCTCGCCGTAGCCGATCCAGTCGAGCTCGGCGCCGTACGAGCGCAGCAGCTCGGCGGTCGCGCGCTGGCCGCCGTGGCAGGCGCACCAGAACGCGCTCGTGATCGGCGCGAGATCGGTGAGCGACGACCGCGACAGCAGCGCCTCGACGCGCTCGACGTGACCGAGCCCGGCCGCGGTCCACAGCGTGGTCTGCGCGCCGGACTCGACCAGCCGGTGCGCGGCGCGCCACTGGCCGAACGCGACCGCGTCGTCGAGCGGCGTGCCTCCGGCGATCACCCCGCCCCGCGCGTCGATCGCCGCGCCGCCGGCGAGCAGCGCCTCGATCGCGTCGAGGTCGTCGCAGCTGGCCGCCCAGTGCAGCGCGGTCTCGGCGTGCGTGCCGACGAACGGCGCGTCCACCGCGGCGCCGCCGGCGAGCAGCGCGTGGATCGTCTCGCCGACCCGCGGAGGGTGTCCCGGCCAGTCGGTCGCGATGTGGAGCAGCGTGCGCTCGCCGTTCGGCGCGACGATCCGGCTCGTCGCGAGCTCCGGATCGCTCGCCAGCTCGCGGCGGAGCGCTTCGAGATCGCCGCCCCGGATCGCGGCGATCAGCCGCCGCGCGCGTGGATCGTCGACGGGCACCCGGATCGGATTCGCCATGGCTAGCTCCTCGCGGTGGCGCGAGGCAGCCGGCCGATCACGCCGACGAGATCGTGGCCGGCGCCGTCGACCACCACCCGCGCGCGGTTGTCGAGCTGCAACAGATCGGCGAGCCGGTGCTCGTCCTCGACGGCGTACCACGTGACTCCCGCGGCCAGCTCGATCGCGTGGCGCGGCAGCGCGAGCTCGGTGCCCCCGGCGACCAGCCCGGCGAGCTCCGCGAGCGCGTGGCCGACCAGCGGCGCGTCGGCATCGCTGCACAGCGCGATCAGGTCCGGCGCCCCGAACTTGCGCATCCCGCGGGTGTGCAGTGCGTGCGGATGCCGGGCTCGCCCCGCGCTGGTCTCGAAGACCGTGCGCACCTCGTGCGACACGTCGAGCGCCGCGTCGGCCGGCGGGAGCGCCTCACCGGCGTGGAACGTCGCGGCGTGCACGTCGAGCACGATCGACGCTCCCGCGGCCACCGCGGCGCGCGCGAACCCCCACGCGGCCTGGAGGTAGCCGAGATCCGCGGGCGCCTCGACGTCCGCGACGATCAGGTGCAGGTGGTCGGCGGCGTCGAGCTCGGCCAGCCGCGCGCCGAGATCGCGCTCCGCGATCGCGCGCAGCGCCCCGGAGCGCCACGCATCGAACCACGCCGGGTCGGCCTCCCGCGCGATCGTCCGCACGGTGCACGCCGCGCCCGCCGCCTCCGAAGGCACGCCGAACCGCGCCAGCTCGCCGGCCTCGACCTCGCTCGGGGTCGCCCGCACGCCCCGTCCGAACGCTGCGAGAACGACCTGCGCGTGGCAAGGCGCCGCTGGCGGGGTCGCGAATCTCCAGAGCGAAGCGGTCACCCGGGGACACTACCGCGGGCGCCTCCGGCGATCATCTCCGAGCGGTTCCGTCGTCGCGCGGCGCTCTTGATGATCCGGCGCGCGATCCCACCTTGATCCCATCGCGCCGGCCGGCGCTGCGAGATCGCCGTGCCCACCGGCGCCATCGAACGAGAGGCCCCATGACAGTCATCGAACCCTCGCCGCCCGAGCGACAGGTCCGCGCCAGCCACATCGCCCGCTTCGAACGCTTCTTTCTCGCCGCCGCCGGCCTTGAGGTCGACCCGGCGGATCTCCCACGCTACGAGGAGTTCGTCGACGAAAAGATCTACGATCTCCTCGATCGCGGCTGCGAGGTCGCCAAGGACAACGGACGCAAGGCGATCCTGCCGGTCGATCTCCCGATCACCGCCGGGCTGTCCCACTGCATCGAGGAGTTCCGCGAGCTCGACCAGGAGATCGATCTGATCGCGGTGCTCGAGCGGCTCGCCGAGAAGCCGCAGCTCGAGCTCGAGTACGACGAGTCGACCTACGTGGTGCTCCCGGAGGTGATCGGCGGGATCAGCATCGCGATCGCACGCGCGTTCAAGATCCTCGATCCCGAGGCGACGCGGATCACCACGCCACACTGGGAGCACGCGCTGACGCTGCTCGATCTCGTGCTCTAGCGATAGATCGCTTCGAGGCGCGCGCGCTCGAACCGCCACCGGGCACACGCGTCGCCGGATAGCCCGACGAGCTCGCTCGGTGCCTCGGGGAACACGAAGCCGCACCGGGTGGATGCGGGTGATGGGGCTCACCGCGCGAGGCCTGCACACTCGTAACCTTTTCGGCACCGACGCGCCGGAGGTTTCATTCGAGCGCGGGGCCGGCAGGTCGAGGAGGTCGCGCCCGTAAGGACCGGACGTGGAGCCACGGCGCTCCGCGGCCGATGAGCGAGCTCGACCACCAACCACCCGCGGCGACCACCGCGTTCTCCACCGCCGCCGCGTCGATCGATACATCGACCGACGAGGAGGTCGCGCCGCGCGGTGCCGCGGCAACGGCGCCCAGCGGCGCGGCGCCGGCCAGCGCGCCCGACCCGTCGAGCCTGCGCGCGATGTTCGGGTTCGACGATGCGAGCCCGGGCGCGGGGCGCACCATCGCCCCCGTGGCGCCACGCGCGGCGAGCGCGGCAAGCAGCTCTCGCGCGGCGATCGAGCAGCGATACCCGGGGCCGCACCGGGCGTCGACCTACTTCAGCGTGCACCAGCGCGAAATCTTCGCCGCGATCCACGCGCGCCTCGCCGCCGCGGCGATGCCCGAGCCCCACGAGCGCCTGCGCTGGGCCGCGGGGCCCGGTGGCCTCGCCGCGGCGTTCGAGCCGGCGCTGCTCGCCGCGAGCGGCGGCGACTGGAACCTGTACCAGCGGATCCCGGCGCTGCTGTACCCGGCCGATCCGTGGCGCCTGATCGACGAGCACCGCGCGCTCGACGAGGGGCGCCCCGGCGAGCTGCGCGATGGCGCCCCGGCGCGCGGACCGATCGCG
>JBQCJR010000811.1:0-18033 GCA_051952595.1 Kofleriaceae bacterium | reverse complement strand
TGAGGCCTACATCGATGGCTCCCATGCGGGGGCTAAAGGGGGGCCCTCTTGTTGGGAACACTCGACGCGGCAAAGCGACCAAGGTCATGGCGGTGGCAGACCGCTCTGGTCTTCCTCTCGCCGTGGGGATTGAATGTGGTCAGCGAAATGAACAGAAGCTCGTCGTCGGCACCCTGAAGAAGAGCTTCCTGCGCAAGCAGCTCCCGAAGATCCTCATCGGCGACAGGGCGTACGACAGCGATCCTTTGGACACAGAGCTCGCTGCGATGGACATCGAGATGATCGCTCCCCACCATCCGCGTCGTCGCCGCAAGACGCAAGACGGCCGCAAGCGCCGCCGCTACAGACGTCGATGGAAGGTCGAGCGCCTCTTTCGCCTGGACCTTCCGCTTCAGGCGCCTGGTCACACGCTACGAGGAGAAGGCCGAGAACTACCTCGGTCTCTCCGTCAGCTAGCTAGCGCCCAGATCCTCTGGAGGAGGTTGTGAGATGCGCTCGAGTATGGTGCTCGACTCGTGTTGCCGAGCACGCTATCGGAAGTGCAAGGCTGAGCGCGGTTTCGGGCTCCTCTCCACACCCTCCGCAATCATGTCGCCGTCCCCTCCGTCGCCGTTGCCGCAAATAGCTCGGCGCTCTGCTTCGGCGGGCGGCCGCGGCGCTTCGGCATGGGCGCAACGCTCGGCGCAGTTGGGCGCGCCTCGACCAGAGCGGCGAGCGCCGCGGTGAGCTCGGCGCGATCTGGGTGCGCCTCGGCGTAGATGCGGGCGTAGGCGACGCCGCGGGCTGCGGTTTCGGTGAGCGTGGCGGTACGGGCGGCGAGGGCGTGCTGGGCGGCCTCGAGGGCGGAGCGCGCGCGGGCGACGGCGGCGGCCTCGGCGCGGAGATCGTCGGCCTGGCGGCGGAGCAGGGCGACGTCGACCTCGGGGAAGGCGACCTTGGCGAGCTGGGTGGCGAATAGCTCGATCACGGACCGCAGCTCGGCGGGCACGGGGTCTTCGCTCGCCGAAGCGACGGGTTCCGACGGGACAATGGACATCGTGGGAGCTGGCATTGAACACCTGTTCAGTACAGGATGGACGGTGGCGGGTCAACCTTTTCGGATCGAACCAACGGTCGGAGCGCGGGCGGCATAGTGCGGGCGTGGTTCGGGAGCCGGTACACGTCGAACAGCTGCTCGCGCATGGGGACTGGTTGCGCGCGCTGGCGCGGCGGCTGGTGGGTGCGGCGGCGGCGGACGACGTGGTGCAGGAGACCTGGATCGCGGCGATGCGGTCGCCGCCGGATGTGGATCGGCCGCCGCGGCCGTGGCTGGCGCGGGTGCTGCGCAACGTGGCGCGGATGCGCCATCGCGGAGATGCGCGCAGAGCGCGGCGCGAGGAGGTGACGGCGATCGCAGCGGTGGGGCCGACGCGGCCGGACGAGATCGTGCAGCGGTTGGAGGGCCACCGTCTGGTGACCGAGATGGTGCTGGCGCTCGACGAGCCGTACCGCACGACGCTGGTGCTCCACTACCACGATGGTTTGGCGCTGGCGGAGATCGCGCGACGCGAGGGCATCCCGGAGGCGACGGCGCGCTGGCGACACCGGCAAGCGCTGGACCGGCTACGCGCGCGGCTGGACGAACGGGCCGGGGGGCGCGGTGCGTGGGTCGCCGCGCTGGCGCCGCTCGCGACACCGCCGTCACACGCGACCGCGCTGGTCGCAGGAGGTTTGTTGATGAAGAAGCTCGTGATCGGCGCAATCGCGCTCGCGCTCGCGGCCGCGGTGTGGTTCGCGTGGCCATCGAGCGCCCGGCCGGCTGCGCCCGCGCCGAGCGGCCCGGCCGCGGGCGCGCACCTGCGCTTCGATCGCGCAGCATCGCGCGACCCGGCGGACCGCCGCGGAGCGATCCACGGACGGGTCCGGTTTGCGACAGACGCGCGGGGATCCACGAGCGCGACCGATGCCACGGGCGCGCCGGTGCGGATCACGCTGTTCGAGCTGATCGACGGACGGCCGGTCGAGCGCGGCGAGCGCACAGGCGCGGGTGCGCAGTTCGAGTTCAACGCGCTCGGCGCGGGCAGCTACTGCATCGTCGCGACCTCGGGGCTGGCAACTGGCAGCGCGTGCGACATCGCGGTAAGCGCGGGCGAGCGGGTAGAGCGCGACATCGTGCTGGCACCGCGCACGGTGCGCCTGTTCGGCATGGTGCGCGATGCGGACGGCGGCGCGATCGCGCAGCCGCAGGTGGTGGCCCAGCGCTATCCGCAGCTCGACGAGCTCACTGCGGTGCGTGGCGGCGACGACGGTGGCTACGAGCTGGGCCTTGCGCCGGGCTGGTACCAGATCTCGTTCCGCGGCGACGGCTACGCGGCGCGCCGGTACTACCTCGAGGTGCGCGGCGACCAGCGGCTCGACGCGAAGCTGGTCGCGGCGTCGGCGATCGCCGGCCGCGTGGTCGACGAGCAGCACCAGCCGGTGGCGGGCGCGATGGTCTCGGTGCTCGGCGCGCAGCAGGACCTGAGCGCGACGCAGTCGGGCCCGGACGGCGAGTTCATGCTCGAGGGGCTGCGGCCGGGCACGTTCGACGTGCTGGCGACCGCGGGCACGCGGGTCGCGGCGCCGCGGCCGGTGCGGGTCGCGTTCGGCAGCACCGAGCGGATCGATCTGGTGCTGGTGGAGAGCCGCGCGGCGCTCGACGGCCGCGTGCTCGACGAGCAGCAGCAGCCGATCGCGGGCGCGCGGGTGGAGCTGCGCGGGCCGATCTCGCGCGTGGCCCACACCGGCGCCGACGGCAGGTTCTCGATCGGCGGGCTGGTCGCGGACGAGTACCGGATCGCCGCGAGCGCGGAGGGCCGGGTGCGCACCACGGTGCGCCGGATCATCGATGGCCAGACCTCGGTCGAGCTGGTGGTCCCGCGCGGTGCGATGATCGCGGGCGTGGTCCGGACGGCGGCGGGCGAGCCGGTGGCGGGCGCGAGCGTGGGGTCGACCGCGGTCACGCTCGAAGATCCGCGGCTCGATGTGCAGACGGACGAGCAGGGCCGGTTCTCGCTGGGCCCGCTACCGGCCGGACAGGTTCGGCTGATGGCGCACCATCCGTCGCACGGCGCGACGGAGGCGCTCCGGGTCGAGATCGCGGGGCGGGCGCAGGCGCCGGTCGAGCTGGTGTTCGGCGCGGCGGCATCCATCGAGGGCGTGGTCCGCTACGACGATGGCGCGCCGGCGCGCGGGGCGCGGCTCTCGATCGCGCCGCTCGACTTCCCGGCGCAGTGGACGGCGATCGCCGACGACCTCGGGCGGTTCTCGGTGGGCGCGCTGCCGAGCGGGCAGTACAGCGTCTCGGCGGAGCCGCCGGCGTCGGTGCCGTTCCAGGTCACCGCGGACAGCCGATCGTACGCGAACGTCGAGACGCGTCCGGGCGCGCCGCAGCGGATCGAGCTGGTCGTGCCGGGCGGTCGCGAGGCGATCCGCGGCCAGGTCGTCGACGAGCGAGGTCGCCCGGTGTCCGGTGCGGCGGTGTGGGCCGAGCGCGAGAGCGGGTTCCTGTCGTCGGGCGTCGTGCCGGACGAGGTGACCTCGTACAGCTGGAGCGATGGCAGCTTCGTGCTCGAAGAGCTGCCGCGTGGCACGTTCGCGATCTACGCCTCGCATCCGGATCTCGCGACCGGGTCGGCCACCGCGGTGGCCGCCGGGGCCCAGGGCGTGCTCGTGACGCTCCGCGCGCGCGCCTCGGTGGCGGGTCGTGTGGTCGCGGTGGACGGCCAGGCGATCCGGTCGTTCCGGCTCGCGTGGAGGACGCTCCAGCGGTCGCTCGATGGCGGCCGAGCTTGGTCGAGCCAGTGGCGCATGTTCGATCACCCCGAGGGGCGGTTCGAGCTCGCGGGGCTGGAGCCGACGGAGGAGCTGTCTCTGTCGGTCGAGACGGCGGATGGCCGCACCGGCTCGATCGAGCCGTTCGTGCTCGCGCAGGGTCAGCAGCAGCGTGGACTGGTGATCACCACGAGCGCGAATGGCACGGTGCGCGGCCGGCTGGTGTCTCGCGCGACCGGTCAGCCTGCGGTGGGGGCCTCGATCTACTTCAGCTCGGCGCGGCAGACGAGGGCGTTCCCGGTCGACGCGAACGGCCGGTTCGAGGGCCCGGTCGCCGCGGGCACGCAGGTCCGGTACAGCATCATGGTGGGCCACCGCGGTTCGGCGTCGGGCGAGCTCGACGTCGAGATCCGGCCGGGCGTGGTCACCGAGCTCGGCGATCTGATCGTCGAGCTGCCGTAGCGCGGCGCGGCTTCGCCGGTTGCTCGGCGAGCGCGCGCACCGCCTGCTCGATCCGGCGCGCGCGGGTCTCGGGCTTCTTGGCCTGCTCGATCGCCTCGACGTGCTCGCGCTGGTGGCTGTAGCTCAGCTCGCCCCACCGCGCCCACGCGGGCCGGGTGGCCTTCATCGCCTTCGCGAAGTCAGCGGGCGGCTCGATCGTGCGCGGCTGGGTATCGAGCTCGAGGGTGACCAACAGGGTCTCTCCGCCCTCGAGCCCGGCGGCCTCGCGGTGGCTGCGGCGGAGCGGGATACACGGCGGCCCACCCATCGCGGCGATCGTGCTGCGATAGGTGTAGCCGTTGAGGGTGACCTTGACCGGCGCGCGCACCTTGCCGAACACCGGCACGGGGTCGAACGTCAGCGGGATGAAGCACGTCGCGCCATCCCGGACGATCGTCGCGCGGTAGGCCTTGCGGGTCACAGGTGCTGGTAGCCGAGCAGGATCCCGAACCCGTGGATGCCGACGTCATTGTCGTAGTAGCCGGGCGTCAGCTCGAGCGAGACGTTCCACGTGCTCTCGGTGTTGCGCGACAGGGTGTACCCGGCGCGCAGATCGAAGGCGACCCCGGTCTCGCTGCTGCTGCCCCGGCCATCCACGTCGAGGGCGGCGAACGCCAGGCCGATGCCGCCGCCGATCCACCCTTGCTCGCCGAGCCAGTACTGCAGGCTCGGGCCGAAGAACCCGGCGCTGAGCTGCCCGCCGTCCTCGACGTAGGTCACGCCGGCGACCCGGAGCGTCAGCGCCGCCTGGGACGATAGCCAGCCGCCGACGCCGAGGTTGAGGCCGGCGAGCGAGACCTCGGTGTCGCTCGAGTCGTTGCCGAGGGTGAACCACAGGAAGCCGAGCCCGATGTTGGCCTCGAACGTGAGGCCTCGGCGGAGCTGCTCGGTCGGCGGCGGAGGAGGTGGCTGATAGGACGGGGTGGGCGCGGGGGCGTAGTACACGGGCGCGGGCGCCGGTGCCGCGGGCGGCTGTTCCGGCGGGGGAGGCGGTGCCTCGCGCGGTGGGGACGGGGGCGGGGGCGGGGGCTCGGGAGCGGTGGGCTGCGCGAGCGCGAGAGACGGGACCAGGATCGAAAGGCCAACCAGAGAACGGATCACGGACACCTCCACATGACGACCAGGATCGACGCTACGCGAATCGAGCGGGCTCGCTCAACGCGTTGCCGTCGATTGCCAGCGGCAAGTTGCGAATCGTGAACCGTCCAAGATCCTCCGCCACCCGTGACCCGTGGCGGCGTAGGGTGATCGGACCGGCCCCGGTCCAGTCGGTCGCGGATCGGCCGTTCCTGTGGGAGGTCAGAGGCCCCAAGGGCTCGGTCGTCCTGTACGCGACG
Organism: Kofleriaceae bacterium; assembly: GCA_051952595.1. GTDB lineage: Bacteria > Myxococcota_A > Polyangia > Haliangiales > Haliangiaceae > JABFXX01. The sequence goes on along the minus strand of JBQCJR010000811.1, from coordinate 12,403 downwards.
TACCACGCGGCCGGCGAGGGCGACGTCGCGCCCGCCGCGTGGGCCGCGCTCGACGGATCCCAGGTGTTCGTCGCGGAGGCGGCCGAGGTGCCCGAGGGCACGCGGTTCGACGCCGAGATGTTCCTGTTGCCGCAGGGCGAGTCGCTCGCGCGGATGATCTCGCCGGACGATCTGGCCGAGCTCGAGTGGCGCCTCGACCTACCGCGCGAGCAGGTGGTGCGGCTCAAGCCGTGGGTCGCGATGATCGCGCTCGCGGCCCGGGCGTATCCGTTCCCATCACACAACATCAGCCGGGCGCTGGTCGAGCGCGCGCGCGAGCGCGGGATGTCCACCGAGCTCCTCGAGGACTGGGCGCAGCAGGCGCACTTCCTCGAGCTCTCGGTGACGCCGGCCAAGCTCGCGGGGACGACCCGGGTCGACGACTACCTGCAGGGTGGCCGCCGCGCGTTCGTCGCGATCGGCGTGACGCACCTGCTCGGGCCCTACGGGCTGGTCGCGCGCCTCGAGTCGGAGGGCTACCAGGTCCGGCGGCTGTGAACGCGGCGGCGTGAACATTCACGGCGCGAGCGAGACGTTCCGTTCACGCGCGCGAGTCATCTGAGGCGCCGCGGCGCCTGGCACGCGGGCTGCTGGATAGAATGCCGGATGATGACTCGCCGGTTCGGTTCGCTCGTGGTGATGGCCTCGCTGGGTGCGTGTGGTGGCGCGAGCAAGCGAGCGAACGGCCCGGACATCGGGATCCGGCCGGTGGTGGCGCTCCAGAGCTGGTACCGCTCGCCGGTGGATTGCGCGCAGGGGCCGTACGAGCTCGAGCTGCCGGCGGGCACCACGCGGTGGGGGCAGGACTTCGAGCTGCGCGTGCGCACGCCGCGCCGGATCGCGCTGCACGCCGAGATGGTCGCCGATGGCGCGGAGGTAGGGCGCGCCGAGGGCGTGTTCGACGAGACCGGGCGCCAGGGCGGCAGGCCGGACAACACGCGGTGCATCGCGGATGCGCGCGAGCGGCTGGCGCTCGGCCGCGCGGGCGGCGGTCGCGTCGATGATCCGGGCTCGCCAGGAGCCCCGGGAGGCCCGGGGACGCCGGGCGCGCCGCTGCCACCGCCGCCCACCGCGGTGGCGCAGCTCGAGCTGGACACCAGCCTGGTGACCTCGTCGACGGTGGTGGTGCGGTTCCACGTGCGCGAGCGCCCCGCCGATGGGCCGCTGCCGCGGGTCCGGATCCGGTTGTGGTCGGTGGAGCCGAACGATCTCGCCGGCGTGTTGTTCGGCGTGGCGCGCATCGAGTGGCGGCCCAACGTGTCGGACGCGGAGTACGCGGCGTTCCTCGCCGCCGAGGCGGAGCGGGCGCGCGCGCGCTACCGGGCGGCACCGCCGCGCCGGGTGGAGACTCGCGAGGTGGTCGCCGCGCCGCCGCGGCCGGTCGATCCCGAGGCCGAGCGCAAGCGGCGCGAGGCCGAGCTCCGCCGCCGCGAGGCCGAGCTCCGCCGGCACGAGGCCGAGCGCAACCGGCGCGCCGTCGAGGCGGCGCTCGAGGCGGAGCGCCGGCAGCGCCGCAAGGAGTTCTGCGACGCGCACCCCGAGGACCGCGATTGCTGGGGCGCGGGCGGCATGCGTGTCCACCTCGATCTGGAGCTGCGGCGGCGCCAGCGCGACGAGTACTGCGCGCAGCACGCCGAGGACGCGCGGTGCTGGACGAGCGACGAGTGGCGGCGCCGCCGGTCGGCGTGGGACCAGCGGCTCTCGACGGCGCTCGCACCGCCGCGGCCACCGGACGGACCTCCGCCGGCGCCGCGCGCCGAGGAGATCCCGCCGCGGCTCAGCGTGCACGCCGAGTGGCGCCCCGGCTACTGGCACTGGGCCGACGGCGCGTGGGCGTGGCTCGCCGGGATGTGGCGGGTCCCCGAGAGCGACATCGTCGCGGAGCAGACGACGCGTGCACCGGCTCCACCGCCGCCGCCGCGCACCGAGGAGCCGCCGCCGCGGCAGATCCGCGCCGCGGTGTGGATCCCGGGGTTCTGGCAGTGGAACGGCACCACCTGGGTGTGGATCGCCGGCTCGTGGCAGCTGCGGCCCGAGGCGCGCGCGACCTGGCGCGCCCCGGAGTGGCGGGCGCGCGGCGGCGTGCACGTGTTGATCCCCGGCGCCTGGGTGAGCGGCGGGATCGGAGGACGTCGATGAAGACGATGATGGCGACGAAGTCGATGAAGGCGAAGACCCCGACGCTGGCGGCGCTCGTGGCGTTCGCGGTCGCGGGCTCGGGATGTGCGACCACCTGGCTGGTCACCCACGCCACCGACTCGACGCGGCTGTGGGACGAGAGCGTGCGCGAGCAGGTCGTGCCGCGGCCGGGAGTCGAGGAGCGGCTCACCGTGACGATGCCGCTCGCCCCGCAGCTCGCGCCGGCGCCGGCAACAGCGACGGCGAACGGGCAGTCGGGGGCGCAGGCCGCCGCGGCGACGCCTCGGGCCGAGCTGCCGTTCGCGCTCCGCTGCGTCTCGGAGCAGCGCGCGAGCGACGACGTCTATCACTCGGCGTTCCGCTACGGGAAGCGGTGGAAGACCGGCACCGCGGTGATGTTCCTCGCCGAGGGCGCGGCCGCGACCGCGCTCCTGCTGGCCGGCAAGCGCGAGTCGGCCGAGCCGATCTACGGTGCGTTCTTCGCGCTCGACGCGATCGGGACCGCCGCGCTGTTCTTCGCGCCGCGCCGCGAGGTCTACCGCAAGGACGCCCGCGCGACGACGACCCAGGTGCGCTCCGACTGCCCCGAGGGCCTCGTGCTCGTGATCGGCGGCGATAGCTTCCCGGTCGACGCCGCCGGCCGGATCGGCGAGGTCGGCGAGGTCGCGCTCGACGACTGGATGGCGGCGCCGAGCGGCCCGCTGCTGCTCCAGTTCGCGCAGCAGACGATCGACCTGCGGATCGGCGCCGCCGAGCAGTGTGCGTGGAGCCGCTATCGCGCGCGGGGGGCGGCCTCGACGTGCTCCGCGAGCCCCGGGATGACCGCGCTGCCGCGGGATGCGCAGGGCTCGATCGTGGTGCCTGTGGGCACGCTCACGGTCGCCGCGGCGCGGTGAGCCGGCGCGATGGGGCTTCGGTAGCGTACCGCCGTGCCGCGCCCGATCGTCTCGACCGTGCCGACCGGGGGCCGCCGCGACGCGCGCCACGCCGAGCTGCGCCGCGCCGCGCTCGCCGCGCACGGCGCGCTCGCCGGCAAGCTCGCGCCGCGCGTCCTCCCGAGCGATCCCGTCGAGGCCGCGCTCGTGGCGGCGATCGAGGACGAGATCGACCACCTCGACGCGTATCGGGTCTATGGCGACCTGCTCCAGGCGCGCCAGGATCCGCGCGGCGAGCTGATCGCGCTGCAGGCCGCGGGGCGCGACGAGGACGCCGCGGCGCACCTCGAGCGCCACCGCGCGCCGCTGCTCGGCTCGCTCGCGGGACGCGGTCGGGCCGATGCCGGCGCGGCGGTGACGCTCGCGTGGCGGTGGGGCTTCGTGTACGGCGCGCGGGTCGCGAGAGCCAACGACCTCGCGGTGCATCGCGTGATCCGCATGTTGCTCGACGAGCCCGCCGCGCGGTTCCTGCAGCGGTTGACCGTCGGCGCGGTGGCGCCTGGAACGATGGTGTACGACGAGGTGGTCCACGAGATCGGCAGGGCGGCGCGGCCGGCGCTTCGCTTCCTGTACCTGGGCGACTTCGCGCCCCGTGAATCCATGATCAGCGCGAGCTATCTCTGGCGCGCGGAGGCGATGTACGGCGCGCTCGCAAATCTCGAGGAGCTGATCCTGCGCTGCGGAAACCTGCAGCTCGGGTGGCTCGTCCTGCCGCGGCTGCGCCGGCTCGAGATCGTCACCGGCGGGCTGAACCGCGAGGCGCTGCGCTCGATCAAGCGCGCCCAGCTGCCGTCGCTCGAGCGGCTCTCGCTGCACCTCGGGACCGCGCGCTACGGCTGCGACCTCGCGCGCGCCGACCTCGAGGGGCTGCTGCGCAGCGATCGGTTCCCGCGGCTGCGCCACCTCGGGCTGCGCAACACCGAGCTGGCCGACGAGCTGTGCCAGTCGCTGCACAGCTCGCCGCTGGTCGCGCAGCTCGAGGAGCTCGATCTCTCGCGCGGCACACTCTCGGACGACGGCGCGCGGGCGATCGCGACGCACGCCGCGGGGCTGCGGCAGCTCCGCAAGCTCGACGTCAGCGAGAGCTACCTGAGCGCGCGTGGGATCTCGATGTTGCGGGAGGCGCTGCCGGAGATCGAGCTCGTCGCGACGGCGCAGCGGCTGCATCCCCGCTACCCGGTCCCGGAGCGCTACGTCGTCGTCGGGGAGTAGCCGCGGGCGCGCGCGCTCTTCACCGCTTGATCCCCGCGACGTCCAGCAGTGCGTCGACCAGCCGGCGCAGGTGGCCGACCTGGCGCTCGATCACCTCCTGCTCGTGCGAGCTGTGCCCGTCGAGCCGCAGCAGCTGGAGCGCGGTGACGATCGGCGCGAGCGGGTTGCGCAGCTCGTGGGAGAGCATCGCGAGGAACTCGTCCTTGGCGCGGACCGCGAGCTCGGCGCGCAGCATCGCCCCGACCAGCGGCAGCAGCGCGGCGAGCGGGGCGAGCTCCGCGTCATCGATCGCGTCGCCGACGAACACCAGCGCGACCCCATCGCCGGCACACGCGACCGCGGGCAGCACCGCCTCGGCGATCGGATGTGCGACCGAGCCGTGGTGCAGCCCGGGGCGGCGGCACGCCGGCAGGAACTCCCGCCAGGTCGGCCCGCCGGCGAGCGTCTGCGGCAGCCCGGGCGCCGGGACCAGCGCGTCGACGGCGGCGTCCTCGACGAAGATCAGCAGCGCGCGGGCGCCCACGCGTGCGGCGAGCGCGGCGGCCCCGGCCGCGCGGGCCTCCGGGTCGGCCAGCGCCGCGACCAGCGCGATGGTCTCGCCGTCCGTCATCTCGCCTCGAATCCCCCCTGTTTTGCGCGATCCGACCGCTGCGCAACGAGGCGAGAAGCTACCACCGGCCCGCGCGAGCCACGCGCGCCACGTGCGTAGAATCCGACCTCGGCTCAGTCGTCCACGCCGACGTCGGCGAGCAGCTGCTCGGGGGCCATCACGTGGATGGCGCCGGCGCGCTGCTGGATCCAGCCGAGCTGTACCCAGCGCCGGAGGTGCTTGTTGGCGGTCTCGCGGCTGACGCCGACCAGCGCGCCGAGCTGCTCCTGGGTGATGCGCACCGCGGGCATGTGTGGATCGCGCTGCTCGTGTAGCCAGACCACGAACGCGGCCAGCTTGCGCGATACCGAGGGCTTGCTGATCCACTCGTGGCGGCGGAACATCATGCGCAGGCGGCGCGACAGGGCGACGGCGACGTTGAAGGCGAACGTGGTGCTCTCGCGCATGGCGTGCACGAAGGCGGCGACCTCGATGCGCAGGTAGTCGCAGTGGGGGCCGCCGGCCAGGCTGACGCCATAGGGGCCGCGATCGAGCGCGGCGGCATCGCCGGCGAGGCCACCGGGCATGAGGAAGCCGATCAGGGTGAGGCGGCCATCCTCGGCGGGGAGCGAGACCTCGGCCATGCCACGCAGCACCACGATGATGGCCGTCACCGGCTCGTAGGCCGCGACGATCGCGGCGCGCGCCTTGGCCACGCGCACGCTGCTGGCCGCGGCGAGGCGCTCGAGCAGCGGCGGCTCGAGGCCCTGGAACAGTGGCAGTGCCCGCATGGCGAGCAGCGAGACCTCACCCATGCGGCAGCATAGCGCCCCGGGCGGGGGGCGTGCCTATCAGAGCGCCGCGACTCGGTGATTCAGAGCCGTAGCGTCTTGGTCAGCCGCTGGCGCAACGCATCCGAGATGTGTGGCACCGTGAACAGGATGCGGACTGGCGCGCTGTTGGCGACGTCGATCTCGGGCGAGGCGCCGCCGAACAGCGCCATCTCCAGCGCCCACAGCGGGCTGGGCTTGAGCAGGTACATGCGCACGGTGTAGCTCTCGCCCGGCGCCAGCGGGTTGAGGTACTCGCCGAGCCTGAGCCCCCAGGTGCTCGACGCGGTGTCGCGCGATCCCACCCTCGAGCTGAACTGGGTGCCGTACATGATAAAGCCGCTCGAGCTGAACACGTCGGCCGAGAACTCGACGATCCCGGGGATGACGAACGTGTGGCTGAGCGTCTGGTTCCAGCCCAGCCCGGTATACCAGGAGGCGTCGACGAAGGTGGTGCCGCCCTCGGTGAAGCTGGAGGTCGACTGGAACTCGGTGCGGCGGATCGCGGTCTCGGAGAACGAGAACTCGAGGTAAGGCTGACCGCCGCTCGGACCGAAGCTGTTGCTGCCGAAGTTCTTGACGATGTCGTCGATGTAGTGACCGCGCGTGTACAACCGCCCGAGGTCCTTGCCATCGATCACGAAGCGCTGCTTGACCGAGGCGCTCAGCCCCTCGAAGAGGGACCTCATCCGGTTGTTGATGGCGCCCGGATCATAGGTCAGCAGGTTGCCAGGGGTGTAGCAGTACGTGGGGTAGTCGCCGTTGCGGGTGACGCTCGCGGTGTCGGTGAGGTCGGGGTGGACCCCAACCTCCACCACGTCGCCGGGCTCGGTGGCGCCGCGGGGCAACACGAGGTACGCGTCGACGCCGACGCGGGTCGGCGGCGTCATGCCGAAATACGCACCTTCGAAGGCGATGTTGAGGCGCTGGTCGTCGGGGCCCGCCGCGAGCGCGGGCGGAGTGCCCTTGGTGGTGACGGTCAACGAGGAGGCGCGGCAGGTCTGCTGGACCTCCGACGCCAGCGTCGAGAAGCCGGCGGCGAGTGACGCCTCGTTCTGCACGCCGATGCCGAAGATGTTGAGGTTGCCGCTCGACTTGTTGCCGAAGGAGGTCGAGAGCTCGTAGTCGAGCTCGACCGCGGTCTCGTTGCCCACCAGGTACTCGTAGGAGGTGATCGCCCAGTTGACCATGCCCGAGGGGCTGTCGGAGCCCCAGAGGTCGGTCGAGGGCACCGGCACCGGAAAGGTATCGGCGACCATCGTGAGCTGCACGATGCCCTGCTTCTCCGGCACCAGGGTCGTGGAGATGTAGTCGGGGATGCGGAAGGTCTGGCCCCACATGAACGTCGACATGCGTGGCATGTGGTTCTCGTCGGACGCCAGCACGCATTCGATGAAGGTCTGGATGGTGCAGTTGTTGTAGGTCCTCGACGGCCCGGTGGTGCCGTTCTTGTCGCGCGGCGGCAGCACCTTGCAGGGCGACGAGCCCACCGTCGGCGTCAGCGGCAGGAACACCGTGAACGGCGTGTTGTAGGCCTTGGCCTGGATCTGGTGGCCCTGGTAGTCGTCCGTGGGCTGCCAGCGCGGGTTGTGCAGCCCGGGCTTGCCGTGCGCGGGGTCCGAGGCCGGCGTGGTATCGAGCGCGAGCTTCGCCGACCTGGTCTTGCAGTCCTTGGTAAACTTGGTCCAGAGCTGGCCGTCGGGCGTGTTGTAGAGGGTCGCGCCCAGGCTGCCGGCCGACTCCAGCCCCGGGATGTTCGACGCTCTGGCGATGGCGCCGGTCTCGGAGCGGAAGGTCGGATCGAACGTGGCCAGGAGATCCATGCCGTACGAGAGGATCGACGGGGACTCGCCGACGATGTTGTGGGCGTTGATCACCAGCGACACCGCCGGCGTCGGCACCTCGTTCGGCGCGAGCGTGGCACGGCCCTGATCGATCCAGCCGGCGGTCAGGTGTTTGTAGTTCGTGAGGCTGCCCAACGCGATCGCCGTGTCGCTCGGGGCCGTGGCGTGCCACGTCGAGCGGGCCGAGAAGGTGGCGGGATCGAGGACGCGGGCGATCAGATCGGTTCTCGAGTCGGGCAGGTTCACCAGCGCCACCACGCCGATCTTGCCGGCCAGCGATGGCCGCGCGGTCGGCAAGGGGAAGGCGGCCAGGTTGCTGCTGATGGTCGCGTTGCCGTTCTCGCTGGTCTTGGCCACCGAGATGGTCGCGATCTCGATGTGCGTGATCTGGTCGGGCCGGGTGCGTAGCACCCGATGCTGGTTGCCGGCCGAGCGCCAGAACACGTAGACGTAGTCGCCGAGCGCGGCGATCGACAGCGCGCACTCGGCCTTGCAGGCGTCGCGCATCGAGGCGGGGACCTGATCCTTGACCGAGACCTTGATCCAGTTGTTGAGGGCCTCGAAGCGACCGGTGCGCTGATACTCGGAGAGATTGTTGAGCAGCAGGGTGACGTAGCTGCCGCCATCGGGCATGGCGTAGAGGATGTGCGCGCCGTGCTGGATGGCGACGCCAGCGCCGCCCTGGCTGTCCAGGTTGCGCGGATCATCGGTGGCGATGTTGAGCTGGATGTCGAGCTTGTCGAACGCGTTGCTCGGAACGGTCATGCGGACACACGCTACGCAGCGCGCGGAGCGGCCGCTGTGAACGTCTTCACACCCCGCGCACGTTTCTGACGCGTTCGACGCGTTTACGCGCGCTACGACGCCAGGTTCGCCGCCGGGATCATCCGCTCGATCTCGACCACCGGCAGCGCGATCCGCGCCGCGTAGTCGTCCAGCTGCTCGCGCGTCATCCGGCCGATCGCGAAGTACCGCGCGTCGGGGTGCGCGAAGTACAGCCCGCTGACCGAGGCCGTCGGGTACATCGCGTAGCTCTCGGTGAGGGTCACGCCGTGGTGGTCGGCGTGGTCGAGCAGGGCGAACAGCGCGCGCTTCGGCGTGTGGTCCGGGCAGGCCGGGTAGCCAAACGCCGGGCGGATCCCGCGGTACGTCTCGGCGAGGATCTGCTCGCGGGTCAGGTTCTCGGTCGCGCCGTAGCCCCAGTCGCGGCGAACCTGGTGGTGCAGGTACTCGGCGAACGCCTCGGCGAGCCGGTCGGCGAGCGCCTTGACCAGGATCGCGTTGTAGTCGTCGTGATCGCGCTCGTACCGGCCGGCCAGCTCGTCGACGCCGAGCCCCGCGGTCACCACGAACGCGCCGAGGTAGTCCGGCACGCCGCCGCCGAGCGGCGCGATGAAGTCCGCGAGCGAGTGCGCGACCTCCTTGTCCTCCTGCTGGCGCAGCATCGGGAACCGCGCGATCTCGAGCCCGCGCTCCGCGGGATCGTAGACGATCAGGTCGTCGGTCTCGGTCGACGCGGCGGGGAAGAACCCGTAGGTGCCACGCGCGCGCAGCAGCCCGCCCTCGACGATCTTGGCGAGCAGCGCCTGGCCATCGGCGAACAGCTTGCGCGCGGCCTCGCCCTTCTTCGGATCGTCGAGGATCGCCGGGTACCGCCCGCTGAGCTCCCAGGTGTGGAAGAACGGCGACCAGTCGATCCACGGCACCAGCTCGGCGAGCGGCGGCGCGACGTTGTGCGTGCCGAGGAACGCGGGGCGGGGCGAGGTCTTGGCGTCGAACGCGAGCTGGAATCGGCGGCGGCGCGCCTCGCCGAGCGAGATCATCGGGCGCTTCTGCTGCGACGCGTGGGTCGAGCGCACCGTCTCCTGCCTGGCGCGGATCTCGGCGATGTACGCGTCGCGGTCCGACGACAGCAGCTTGCCCATCACGCCGACCGCGAGCGACGCGTCCGGCACGTGGATCGTCGGGCCCGCGTACGCCGGCGCGACCTTGACCGCGGTGTGCTTGCCCGAGGTGGTCGCGCCGCCGATCAGCAGCGGCAGCGTCATCCCGCGGCGGGTCATCTCGGACGCGACCGAGATCATCTCGTCGAGCGTCGGCGTGATCAGCCCGGACAACCCGACCAGATCCGCGCCGAGCTCGACGGCGGTGTCGAGGATCTTGTGCTGCGGCACCATCACGCCGAGGTCGGTCACCTCGTAGCCGTTGCAGCGCAGCACCACGCCGACGATGTTCTTGCCGATGTCGTGCACGTCGCCCTTGACCGTGGCGATCACCATCTTGCCCTTGGAGGATCGCGCGCCGGTGCGCTCGCGCTCCGCCTCCATCAGCGGCTCGAGGATCGCGACCGCCTTCTTCATCACGCGCGCCGACTTCACGACCTGCGGCAGGAACATCTTGCCCGAGCCGAACAGCTCGCCGACGACGTTCATGCCATCCATCAGCGGCCCCTCGATGATGTCGAGCGGCTTGGCGTACACGGTCAGCGCCTCGGCGACGTCCGGATCGATGAAGTCGGTGATGCCGTTGACCAGCGCGTGGGCGATCCGCTGCTGGAGCGACAGCTTGCGCCACTCCAGCTCGTCCTCCTGCTTGGCCGTCTCGCCGGACAGCGTCGCGGCGAACGCGAGCATCCGCTCGGTCGCGTCCGGCCGCCGGTTCAGCACCAGGTCCTCGACGCGCTCGCGCAGCTCGGGATCGAGCTGCTCGTAGACCGCGAGCTGACCGGCGTTGACGATCGCCATGTCGAGCCCCGCCTTGATCGCGTGGAACAAGAACACCGCGTGCATCGCCTCGCGGACCCGCGGCGAGGTGCGGAACGAGAAGCTCAGGTTCGACACGCCGCCCGAGACCTTCGCGCCGGGCAGCTCGGCCTTGATCCGGGCGACCGCGTCGATGAACGACACCGCGTACGGATCGTGTTCCTCGATCCCGGTGCCGATCGTGAGGATGTTCGGATCGAAGATGATGTCCTCGGGCGGGAACCCGACCTGCTCGGTCAGGATCTTGTACGCGCGGTGCGCGATCGCGAGCCGGTGCTCGACCGTGGTCGCCTGGCCGGTCTCGTCGAACGCCATCACCACGACCGCCGCGCCGAACCGCCGCACGATCAGGGCCTGGCGCACGAACGCCTCCTCGCCCTCCTTGAGCGAGATCGAGTTGACGACGCCCTTGCCCTGCAGGCACTCGAGCCCGGCCTCGATCACCGAGAACTTCGAGGAGTCGACCATCACCGGGATCCGCGCGATGTCGGGCTCGGCGGCGATCAGGTTGAGGAACCGCCTCATCGCGGCGACCCCGTCGAGCATGCCCTCGTCCATGCACACGTCGAGGATGTTGGCGCCGCCTTCGACCTGCTGGCGCGCCACCGCGACCGCCTCGTCGTACTTGTCCTCCTTGATCAGCCGGCGGAACGCGGCCGAGCCGGTCACGTTGGTGCGCTCGCCGACCACGACGAAGTTGGTCTCGGGGGTGATCGTGAGCGGCTCGAGGCCGGCCAGCCGCATGTGCTTCGCCGGCGCCGGGAGGGTGCGCCGCGCGACGCCATCGACCGCGGCGCGGATCGCCGCGATGTGCTCGGGGCGGGTGCCGCAGCAGCCACCGACCAGGTTGAGCAGGCCGTCGCGGGCGAACCCGCCGAGCACGCCGGCCATGTGCTCGGGCGTGTCGTCGTAGCCGCCGAACTCGTTGGGCAGCCCGGCGTTGGGGTAACACGCGGTGCGGATCCCGGCGATCCGCGCGAGATCCGCGACGTGCGGGCGCATGTCGTCGGCGCCGAGCGCGCAGTTGATCGACACGGCGAACAGGTTCGCGTGCGACACCGAGTTGAAGAACGCCTCGACGGTCTGCCCGGAGAGCGTGCGGCCGGAGCGGTCCGGGATCGTGACCGACGCGATCACGGGGACGCGGCGGACGCCCTGCGCGAACAGCTCCTCGAACGCGAACAGCGCGGCCTTGCAGTTGAGCGTGTCGATGTGGGTCTCGGTGAGCAGCAGGTCGACGCCGCCCTCGATCAGCGAGCGCGCCTGCTCGGAGAACGCGTCGACGAGCTGGCGGAACGTGACGGCGCGGGCGCCGGGATCGTTGACGTCGGGCGACAGCGACGCGGTCTTGGTCGTCGGGCCGATCGAGCCGGCGACCCAGCGGGGCCGGCCGTCCTCCTGCTCGGCGCGGCGGGCGGCGCGCACCGCGCACTGCGCCCCGGCGACGTTGATGTCGCGCACGACGTGCTCGAGCCCGTAGTCCGCGAGCGCGATCGACGTGCCGGTGAACGTGTTGGTCTCGACGATATCGGCGCCGGCGCGCAGGAACTGGAGGTGGATGTCCTCGATGGCGGCGGGCTGGGTCAGGGCGAGCAGGTCGCTGCAGCCCTTGAGCGCGCTCGGGTGGTTCGCGAACCGCTCGCCGCGCCAGGTCTCCTCGTCCACGAACCCGAGCGTCTGGATCATCGTACCCATCGCCCCGTCGAGGACGACGATGCGGCGGTCCAGGGCTTCGACGAGCTTGTCCAAGGATGACATCACGGCGTGATTACCACCGTTTGCGCTGGACCGCACCCGGCCCAGCGCTCGCCCGGGTGCGGGAGCACACCACGCGTGGCGCCGGAGCGCGAACGCACGGGCCACGTGCCACGGCGGGCTGATGAGTGACGCCTCGAAGCACGGTGGGGAGAACGCGAACACGCGCGCTGACGGCGGCGGGGTGGGCCCCGTCGCTCGGCCGCCTGCGAGAGGCGGCGCCGGCCTGACTGCGCCGGCGGACGGCCTTACTCGCTCGGGACCCACCCCGTCCGCCTCGCGCGCGCGTGGACGAGAC
>JBQCJR010000810.1:0-5719 GCA_051952595.1 Kofleriaceae bacterium | reverse complement strand
CGATCGCGAGATCGAGCGCCGCGTTCGCGAGGTCCGGGACGTAGGTCGGCGAGACCACCATGTCCGAGGCGGCGCGCACCTCGCGCCCGGCGGCGAGCTCGCGCAGCGCGCGGGTCACGAAGTTGCGGGTGTCCCACGGCCCGAAGAACGCGCTGGTCCGGATCACCAGCGAGCGCGGGTGGGCGTCGAGCACGCGGTGCTCGGCCTCGAGCTTGGTGCGGCCGTAGATCCCGAGCGGCGCCGGGACATCGTGCTCCTCGTACGGCGCGTACTTGCGGCCATCGAACACCAGATCCGACGAGAACGAGACCAGCGCGACCCGGTGGCGGGCGCACCCGCGCGCCAGGATCTCCGGACCGATCGCGTTGTCGCGGTGGCAGCGCTCGCGATCCTGCTCGGCGTCATCGACCCGGACGTATCCGGCGGCGTTGATCACCAGCCACGGCCGCTCGCGCTCGAGCGCCGCGGCGACCGACTCGGACCGCGTGATGTCGAGCTCGGCGCGCGTGGTGAGCCGGCGCACCAGGCCGCGCTCCTCGCACACCCGATCGAACGCGCGGCCGAGCGTGCCGTTCGCGCCGGTGATCAGGATCGGGCGACTCGCGCGCCCGCCCCCGCTCGGTCCGTGTGCTCCGTTCGCGGATCCCTTCACCTGTTCCCTCCCACGCACGTCACGCGGCCTTGCCATCGTGGAACCGTCGCCACCAGCCGTGCCCGGCGAGCACCGGGTGCTCGGGGCGGCGTCCCCCGGCGAGCGCGCGCAGCGCCGCGACCAGCGCGGTGGGGCGCGGCGCCGGCCCGCGCACGTCGAACACGCCGGGCACGTACACGCCGTCGTCGCGGGTGAGCAGGTTGTGCCAGTCGAACGCGCCGAACAGCGGCCACGCGGTGACCGCGTGCACCGGCACGCCGCTGCCGCGCAGCGACGCCGCCGCGTCGTGCAGGTAGACCAGCCAGCGCAGCTGCTCCTCTCGGGTGGTCCCGAGGTGGGCCGCGGTGACCGCGAGCGGCAGGCCGAACCGGTTCCACGCGTCGCGCAGCAGCTGGTCGATCCCGCCGAGCCCACACTCGCGGTAGCTGTTGCAGCCGATCACCTGCGGCAGGCACGGGTGCTCGACGAACCACTCGAGCTCGCCGTCCGCGATCCCGATCGCGCGCAGCCACGGCCGCATCGGGTGATCGCGATCGACGCGGCCGGCGATCAGATCGAGGCTCAACCACCGCCGCTCGTTCGCGTAGTCGGGCTGATCGCGGAGCGCCGGCGTGCTCCAGGTGAACCCGAGGTCCTCGGTGACCACCAGCTGGGCGGCCGGGTTGACCGCGCGCACCTCGCGCATCGCGAGCACGGTCGCGCGGCACTGGTGGAGCAGCGCGCGGGCGAACGTCCGGTCGTCGCGGCCGTGTGGGTACCAGTGGCCGTACAGCCCGCTGAACCGCGCGGTCTTGAGCGGCTCGTCCACGGGGGTGTACGCGGCGACCCACGGATAGCGCTCGGCGACCGCGCGCGCGAACCCGGCGAGCGCCGCGGGGAACCGCGGATCGATGAGGCTGGTGTGCGCCGGCCCCGAGCCGTGGTGGACCAGGCCGACCACCGGCGCGATGCCGAACCCGCGCAGCCGGACCAGCCGGGCGTCGGCCCACGACCAGTCGGCGTCGGCGAGCGCGCCCGGCGCCGTGCGCTCCCACAGCACCGGGTAGCGCACGGTCCGGATCCCGAGCGACGCGATGCGATCGATGTCGTCGTCGCGCCGGTGGTGACCGGAGCGCACGACCTGATCGAAGAACCGATCGCCCACGCGATTGAGAGTGCACTCCACGCCGGCCCACAGCTCGAGCGGCGAGGTGTTGGATCGAAGCGCCATCGACGGGCCTCCTCGGACGGTCTCGCGGGGGATCGCTAGTCCTCGGGGCTCGACGGCATCGATCGCGCGGAGCTGCCCGAGCCCGGGCGCGCCGCGGCGCGGTTCGCGATCGCGCGCTCCACGTGGGTCCACATCTCGCGCCACGTGCGATCCCACGACAGCTCGGCGAGGAACGCGTCGGCGTGGCTGGTCCGCGTGCGAGTATCCGAGGCGAGCGCCTCGTCGATCGCCTGCGACAGCTCGCGCGGGCCTTCGGCGATCCACGCGAGGCCCTCGTCGCCGTACGGCTTGATCACGTCGATCACCGCGGTGGACACCACCGGCTTGCCGGCGGCGAGGTACTCCGGGGTGCGCGACGGCGACAGGAACCGCGTGGTGTCGTCGACCACGAACGGCAACATCCCGACGTCCCACCCACACAGGTAGGCCGGGAGCTGCTCGTACGACTTGCCGCCGAGCCAGTGCAGGTTGGGCCGCTGCGGCAGCCGCGATGCCTCGAGCTTGACCACCGGGCCGAGCATCACGAGCTGGAGATCCGGCCGGAGATCGGCGAGCTGGGCGAGCAGCGCGAGGTCGATGCGATCGTCGATCACGCCGTAGTAGCCGACCCGCGGGTGCGGGATCACCGCCTGGTCCGCCGGCTCGGGCAGGTAGTGGCGCGCCTGGATGAAGTGCACCACGTCGACGCTCGACAGGAACGGGTACAGGTTGCGGTGCTGGGTGGTCGCCCGCTTGTGCTCGTAGAGGCCGTAGCCGGAGGTGAACACCACGTCGGCGTGGGCGAGCAACAGCTGCTCGCGATCGAGCAGCGTGGTCGGCGTGTCGTCGTACGCGGACGGCTCGTCGACGCAGTCGTAGACCACCGCGCGCGCCTTGACGTGGTGCGTGAACGCGAGCGCCATCGGCGCGTAGTACCAGAGCACCGGGCGCGCGTTGTCGAGCTCGCGCGACAGGATCCGGTCGATCATCTTGCGCTGCGCGTACTCCACGATATCGGGCGGTGTGCCGGGAGCGAGGTGCGGAATCGCGACGGTGACGCCGCTCAGCATCGGATCGAGCTCGAGCTCCGGCTCGGTCGCGTCGTACTTCGGCTGCTCGAAGAACACCACGCGGTGGTGGCGCGCGCACCGGCCGAGCAGGTGCTGCGGCCGCTGATAGATAAAGTTCCACCGGAGGTGGGAGAGGCACAAAACGGATTCTTGAGTGCGAGCCATGATTCCTCGAGCGAGGGGACGTCGGTGAGGCCCGTGCACGCCACGTACCGCTCGCGCGGTCACCGGCTCACGGCGTGGTGCTCGCGGCACCACCATCGACCCCGCCGTCGCTGCTGTAGGTCGGAGGCGGAGACGGCGGCGGCGTGCCCGTCGACGGCTCGGTGGATGGCGGTGGCGTGCCCGGCGACGGTCCCGTCGGCTCGGGAGCCGAGCCCGCCGAGCCCGCCGGCTCGATCGGCGCGGGATTCGCGTTGGTGCCCGGATTGCCGCGCTGGCCGGCGTAGCGATCGTCGCGCTTGCAGCCACTCGCCGCCGCGATCAGCACCGCCCCGAGCACCAGAAAACGCTTGAACATGGCCATGATCAGTCCTCCGTGGTCGCAAGAGGACGAGAGCAACACGCGTGCACGACCGCCCGCTCGGGGCAGTCGCGACTGGCACTCTGTATCAAGAAGGCATCAAACCGAGTCGGTGATCGATTTTCGCTCGACAGACATCAAGTCTCGATGCAGGATAGATTGAATGCTCGACAGCGCGCCCGTGCCCGCGCGCTCGTCGAGGCGTGCGAGCGCGCTCCACCTGCGCGCGCTCGGCGATCCGGTCAGCGCTCGGTATCGGCTTCACCGGTCTGGAGCGGGTGCCGCTCCGAGATCGTCGCGTCGGGCCGATCGCCGCTCGTCGCCTGCGATGGAGCATCGGGGATCGAGGGCGCGCTCGACGGTGTCGTGGTCGGCGGCTTGGGCTTGCGGCTCGGCTTGAAGCGCTGCTTGCGTGGCATCAGGTCACCTCCAGCCGCCCCCGCGTTGCAAGCGCGATGCGCTGGTCACCCAGCCGCGCGCGCGACGTGGCATGTCGGTCGCACTGCGGTGCTCGGTCTCGTCGGGATGTTCACCACGACGCACGTGCCGGGTGGGCGGCACTTTGGTGACCTTCGATCCGGCATCTCTTCTGTCATGACATCGCTCCCTGCGTCGTCCGGTGAAGAGCGCGTCGTGGTGAGCTCCCGACAACTCCAGCGAGACTGCAGTTTTCTCGACGAGCCTGATGCTGACTCTCCTTCGATCTCGATCGCGCGACGCTCCCGCGCTGCGTCGGTGGTGTCGCGTACGCTTGAAGATCGAGAGTCGCATTCTTTTACATCTCGTCGCTTATAACGATTGCACACGACCTCCCTTCTCCTGTAGCGATGCCTTTCGAAGTGCGCGATAGAGAGTGACGTCAGACCAGGAGTGGGGAACGTGCAGCTCTGTTTTCAGACTCGCAAGGCCGCGGTCAGGCACCGCGTCCTCGTCGTCGATGACTATCCGGATTCCGCGGAGACTTCGTCGCTGTTGCTGACCATCCTCGGCCACGAGTGCCGGATCGCCCACAGCGGCTCCAGCGCGCTCGATCAGGCCGCGGCGTTCGATCCACACATCGTGATCCTCGATATCGGCTTGCCCGACATGAGCGGATACGAGGTCGCGCGCCAGCTGCGCGCGCGCAGCAACGGCCGCCGGGTCCACCTCGCGGCGGTCACCGGCTGGGGCATGCCCGCCGACCAGCGCCGGGCGTTCGAGGCCGGCTTCGACCAGCACGTGCTCAAGCCGACCGATTCGGCGAAGCTCAAGGGCATCCTCGCCGTCGCCTCGGGTCGAGTGGCCAGTGTCTGATCAGCTCCACCACATCCTGGTGGTCGACGACCACCCCGACTCGGCGCGCGTCGTGTGCACCCTGCTCGGCCTGCTCGGCTACGCATCGGTCGGCGCGACCTCGGGCAGCGAGGCGCTCGCGCAGGCGCGGATCCACGAGTTCGACATCGCGATCGTCGACATCGGACTCCCCGACATCAGCGGCCACGAGGTCGCGCGCGAGCTCCGCCGCCTGCCCTCGGGGCGATCGATCTTCCTGGCCGCGATCTCCGGATGGGGCAGCTCCGAGGATCGCGTGCGCGCCCTCGACGCGGGCTTCGACCACCACGCGCTCAAGCCGATCGACGTCGGGATCCTGAAGCGGATCGTCGCGCTCGCCGAGCGGCGGAGCGGGACGCAGGCGCGGGCCACCAGCGAGCGCTGACCGGCCGGGCGCGCGATCCGCCGGAGCGCGATTTTCGCAGCCCCGCTGCACGGAGTGGGAGCGCTTCGTGCACGCATCGGGATCAGGCGCCTCATGACGACGAAGCACCGTGTCCTGGTGGTCGATGACTACCCCGACGCCGCGGAGATCGCGTGCACGCTCCTCACGATGATGGGGCACGACTGCCAGGCCGCCAGCTCCGGGCGCGAAGCGCTGGCCACCGCCCGCACGTTCGCCCCGGACGTCGCGATCCTCGATATCGGGCTCCCGGATCTCAGCGGCTACGAGGTCGCGCGCGCGCTGCGCCAGCTCGAGCACGGCGCGTCGATCTACATCGCGGCGATCACCGGCTGGGGCCTGCCGGCCGACCGCATGCGGTCGTTCGAGGCCGGCTTCGACCAGCACATCCTCAAGCCCGCGGACCGCGCGAAGCTCACCGACATCCTGCGCCGGGCGGACCTCCGCATGCGGTCGCGCGCCGAGGGAATGCCGGAGCGGCCGTAGGAGAGAATCGCGCGCGGCGAGCGCGACCCCGGAGCGCGCCGCCCCGCGCTCGCTGGCCGCCGGGCGCGCGTGGTTGTCAGCGAGG
>JBQCJR010000809.1:0-5645 GCA_051952595.1 Kofleriaceae bacterium | reverse complement strand
CGTACATCCAGCCGAGCGCCTCGGCGGCGCCCGAGAACTGCGGCACCTCGAGGCACTGCGGCACCTCGGAGACCTCCTGCGGCCGCAGCCCGAGCGCGAGCAGATCCTGTGCGAGCAACCCGGCGCGCTTGCGCTCGCGCAGGTCGATCATCAGATCGAGGTTCGGCGTCATCGCGAGCGTCGCCTCGAGCGGCGCCTCGAAGCCGTACGCGCGGGTCAAGAACTGGAGGTAGTGCGACGACGACGCGTGAGGAGAGAACAACCGCTCGAGCTCGGCGTCCGCGTCGGCGTGGTGCGACCGCGTCTCGCCGTCGAGACGCTCGAGCATCCACGAACCAGGCATTGCCGCGCCGGTATTGCAAACCACATACTGCGCCTCGGGAGAATCCCGATCAGTGATCTCGGTGAGTTGCTGCTACCTGCGCACTCCCGATCGAGGCGGGAGCGCACACCGAGCCGGGGCGCACGATCCGCCGCCATGGTGCCCGGGGCTCAGGGCCGGCGCGCCGCGACGACCTTGGCGACCAGGTGAGCCTCCACCGCCGAGACCTCGAACCCGGCCTCGGCGAGCATCGGCGCGAGGTCGTCCTCGAGGTAATCGGCGTAGAACGGCTCGTGGAACTCCGCCGGGAACGCGCGCAGCGCCGACCCGATCTCGGCGCTCTCGGCGAGCTGCGCCGAGTCCTCGATCACCACCAGGCCGCCGGGCCGGACCACGCGGAACAGCTCGCGGATCACGTTGCGGCGCGCGTTGCGCGGCAGCTCGTGGAACAGGTACACGCTGGTCGCGATGTCGAACGCGCCGTCGGCGAACGGCAGCTGCTCGCCGTTCTCCACCGCGAGCGCCACCTCCTCGACATCGGCCAGCCGCCGCCGCGCCGTCTTGACGTACGCGGGCGACAGATCCACGCCCCACAGCCGCATCGCCGGGTGCGCGCGCGCGATCTGGTGCAGCGTGCGACCGGTCCCACACGCGACGTCGAGCAGCTTGATCCGCTCGGCGCCTCCCGCCTCCTGCACGAACCGCGAGATCGGCGGGATGATCTGACGGCGCATCACGTCCGCCATGCCGCGGAACAGCAGCTCGACGCCGAGCTCGTAGACCTCGGCGGAGTGCTCGCTGAAGTACCCGTCGGTCTGCCAGTGGAACGTGCGCCGGTAATAGGCGGGGAACCGCTGCTTGTCGACCGCCGGGATATCGCGGAAGTCGCCCTTCTTCATCCGCCGGACCACCCGCGGCGTATCGCGGACCAGCCGCGGCAACGCGCGCGCGTACTGCCGGAACGGGATGTCGAACAGCAGCTCCCGCGGGTAGTGCCCGGCCTCGACGTTCTCGAGGTCCCGCGCGTGCAGCTGCTTGCGACGCCGCAGCAGCACCCGCAGCTCGTCGGCGGCGACCACCGGGCGCGGCGTGCGCGACACCAGCCGGGCGGCCTCCTGCATCACCGTCGCGTTGACCAGCAACGACAGGTGCTGCGAGCGATACGCGAGACGATCGAAGCGCGACAAGCGAGATAGCATCAGGCTCTCCCTCTCCGGCGGCGGGGCTTCAGCACGACCATAGCAACGACGATCAGGAGGACAAGCGCGCTCGGGGCCGGCGCCGCGCTGCTCTTGCAGCAGCCGTCCTTCGGCGACTCGACCACCGGGGGCGGTCCATCGGTCGGGCTCTCACACGCGCGCTTCGGATCGCATCCGAGCAGCGCGCACAGCCCACACCACATCGAGGCGTCGCCGGCATCGCAGGTGTCGTGCTGCACGGTGCCCTCGGCGCACGCGACCGGCTCCCGGAGCTCCTGGAACCGCAGCACGCCGGTCCAGGTCGCGAGGTTGGTCGACTTCATGATCCCGAATCCGTCGGACTGCGCCGGTCCGGAGCCGTAGTTCTCGGTGCACGCCCACACCTCGCCGGCGGTGTTCTCGGCGAGGCAGCCGATGTGCGGCGCGCCGACCAGGTCCGTCCACGTGGTGCCGTTGTCCGTCGACCGGAACGCGCCGAGCGCCTTGGTCCCGGCGACCAGCTCGCCGTTGCCGCGGATCAGGAACGCGATCGATCCCTGCTTCTCGAGGATCCGCGTCCAGGTCTGGCCGCTGTCGGTGCTGCGATAGATCGCGTCGGAGATCGCGTTGTCGGCCAGCTCCACCCGGGCGTACACGTGCGCCGGGTTGGTCTTCGAGATCCCCACGATCGAGATCCGCGAGTTCGGCATCGTCGAGATCTCGGTGGTCGGCAGCTCGGTCCAGCTGCGGCCGCCGTCGTCGCTACGGAACAGCAGCTGCACCCGCACCGAGCCGCCCTCGTCGCCCGGGGCGCGCTCGAACCGGAACCCGCTCAGGTACAGGCGCTGTGGATCCGAGGGCGCGACCTCGAGGCTGACCCACCAATCGTCGACCCGGCCGGCCTCGGACGAGATCGGGAACGTCGCGCCGTCGTCATCGCTGCGGTAGATCTTCGAGTCGCCCGGGTCGCTCCCCGCCATCGGCTGCACGGTGCCGTAGTAGATCGCGCCGTCGGGCCCCTGGGCCACCGTCGAGACGAACTTCTCGCCGCCGAACGCCTCGTCGAACGTGCAGCCGTTGCGGTTGACCTTGAGCCCGACGAACGTGGTCGCGAACAGCGCGCCGGTCGACGTGAAGACGTAGTCCGGATCGTACATCCCGCCGTAGCCGATCGCGTCCTCGCACATCCATTGCCAGGTCGCGCCGCCATCCTTCGAGATCACCAGGCCAAACGTCATGCCCGCGGCGATCTGGCTCTCCATCCCGCGGCGGAAGTGGATCGTCGACGTCGCGGGGGCCCGGCCGTTGGCGCGCGCCGGTCCCGCCGCGGCGGCGAGGGCGAGCAGGCACAGGCTACCGACGAGGGCGATCCGGCGGAACATGGCGCGCAGCGTATCGCGGCGGCGTGCGCCGGCCCAAGCCCGATCAGCCCAGGCCGATCTCGCGCAGCCGCTGTGCGAGATACTCGCCCGCGGTGATCCGCGGATAGCGCGATTCGCCGCCGGTCCGCGCGACGCAGGACGGCAGCGGGCTCAGGTCGACCTCGCCGCGCGCGTGCACGAAGCACGGCATCGAGAACCGCTCGCTGGTCGCGTCGCCCGGGTTGACCACCCGATGCGTGGTGCTCTTGTACAACCCGTTGGTCAGGTTCTGCAGCATGTCTCCGGAGTCGACGACGATCGTGTCGAACCCGGTGTGCACCGGCATCCACGAGCCGTCGCGCCGCAGCAGCTCGAGCCCCTCGGAGGTCGCGCCCGACAGCAGGGTGATCAGGTTGATGTCCTCGTGCGCCGCCGAGCGGACCGCGCCCGGCGGCACGTCGCGCGACACCGGCGGGTAGTACAGCACGCGCACGATCGTGTCGCTGTCCACGGTGAGCCCGCGGAACCGGTCCGTCGGCTCGCCGAGGTAGGTCGCCGCGGCCTCGAGCAGGATGCCGCCGAGCCGGTCCAGGTGGCGGTACAGATCGATCAGCGTCGGGCCAAACGCGGCGACCTCGTCCGGCCAGAAGTTCGGGCCGAACAGCGCGTGCACCGGGTGGTCGTCCGGGACGTCGGGGCGGCCGACCTGCCAGAACTCCTTGAGGTCCGCGGCGTTCGAGTCCTTGGCGTGCTCGGTGCCGAACCCGGTGTAGCCGCGCTGGCCCTTGACCGCCGGGCGGTGGTAGCGCGCCTTGACCTCGGCCGGCTGGTGGAAGAACTGCCGGGCCACCTCGTAGGCGCGCTGGGTGAGCGCATCCGGGACGCCGTGGTGCTCGACCGCGAAGAAGCCGATCTCGGCGAGCGACTCGCCGACGGTGGTCACGAACCGCTGCCGCGCCGCGCCGCCCTCGTCCCAGTCCCGGAGCGATACGACCGGAATGTTCTGTACTGCCATGGGGCGCGCAGTATCGCCGAAGTCACCGCCGCGGGTCGATGACTTCACCAGGCGACGAGCGCGCGGGACGCGCGGCCGATCTCCGTCGCCGGTTCACTTGGCGAGCCAGCGCCACGAGCCGCGCCGGCTCGGCGACCAGCCGCTCCTTGTCCGCCCGCCGCAGCTGCTTGATCGCGTGCTCGAGGCGCAGCGCGCCGCCCTGATCGCGGCACCGCCGCACCAGCACCACCACGAGCGGACCGCGGTTGCGGGTGTACTTCGCGCCGGTCCCGGCGTCGTGCTGGGCGATCCGCGCGGCCACGTCGCGGGCGATCCCGCAGTAGAGCGTCTCGTCGGCGCACCGCGCGACGTAGACGTACCAGCTCATCCGACCTTGTGCTCGATCTCGGGCGGCGACGCGAAGAACCGGTTGCGCCGCGGGTCGTTGAACCGCTTGTAGTCGATCAGCCACGGCGTCAGCTGCGCGGTGCCGTTCTCGATCCGGATCGTCGCAGCCATCGGGGTCACCGTGCGGTAGCTCGAGTCCGGCGGCAGGTCCTCGTTGTCCGCGCCGCCGGCGGAGAACAGCGAGATCAGCGACGCCTGCTCGCCGTACATCGGCTTCCACCCGGCGTCGATCTTCTCGTGGCCGCGCACCATCATCGAGCAGCCGAGCCGGGTCATGAACGCCTCGAACTGCAGCTTGCCGAACGGGAACCGCGCGTTCTGGGCCTGGAGGTCTTCGGGGATGTAGTCCGCCGAAGACGGATCGCTCCACAGCATCTGGAACCGCAGCTCCGGGTCGTTGAGCGCCGCGAGGTCGGTGAGCCGGGCCTTGACCTCGGCGTCGCGCGGGATCCCGGCGTGCACGAACATCAGATCGTCGAAGAACAGCAGGTTCGGCAGCTCCTCGAACATCTTCATGTACTCGGCGAACACCTCGCCCGGCATGTGGCCGATCAGGGTGTTGATCGCCTCGGCCGGCTTGACCCCGCCGTAGATCCGCCCGCGGTACTCGATGTAGTACTCGTGGTTGCCGCGCAGCGGGAACACGTGGTCCGGCGCCGCGAGGAACAGCTGCATCACCGCGCGCAGCACGCCGTTGTAGCTGAACCGGCCGCGATCGATGTAGTCGCCGAGCAGCACCAGCTTGGGCTCCGGCCGGGTGGGATCCAGCTTCCACGCCTCGAGCTTGGCGAAGAAATCGGCCTGGAGCAGCGCGCCCTTGAGGCAGCTGTAGCAGCCGTGCAGGTCGCCGAGCACCGTCAGCTCGTAGACCCGGCCCGGCGCCGCCGGGTGCACGAAGACGTGGCCATCGAGGAACGGCGCGCTGCCCGCCAGATCCGTGATCGCCTTCTTGCCGGCCAGCCGGCCCTGCCCCGCGGCGCGCTGCTCGGCGAGCTTGGCGACGAACCGGCGCATCAGCTCGAGGTCCTCGGCGACCTGCTGGCGGATCCGATCCGGGTCCGCGGAGTAGTGCTGCTCGAACCCGGTGAAGAACGGGTGGTCCTCGGCCTGCGTCGAGAGCGCCGCCGGATCGCTGATCGCGACCCGGTTGCCGTGCACGATCTCGATGTCCTCGGGCGCGAGCGTCGCCTCGACGCCGAGCAGCGACTCGAGCTCGCCGCGGAACTTCTGCTCCGCCGGGTGCGCGCTGCCATCGGCGTAGATCAGCTCGTCGATCGTCGCGAGCAGCTCGTGCTGGTTGTCGCGATCGAAGCTGTGGAAGATCTCGTAGCTGCGCAGCTTGAGCTTGGCGTAGACGAACTTCTCGACGTCCTCGCCGTCGG
>JBQCJR010000808.1:0-3261 GCA_051952595.1 Kofleriaceae bacterium | reverse complement strand
ACTCGGGGATGGTCACGGCGGTCAAGGTGCGCGGCACGCCCGACAAGGCCGGCGACACCGACCAGGGCTGGGACGCCGAGATCGCGATCCCGCTCGCCGCGGTCAAGGGCCGCGACGCCGCGATGCGGGTGCGCATTCCGCCCCAGGTCGGCGACCGCTGGCACCTCAACGTCGTGCGCGTCGACTGGAAGAACGGCATGACGGCGCAGCCGCCCGCGTCGAGCTGGAACCGGATCACGTGCTCCGACTTTCACGCGCTCGACCGCATGCTCGTCGCCGTGTTTGCCGACCAGACCGGCTCGATCGCGCCCCGGCCCGCACCGGCCGCGGTATCGTCCCCGCAATGACTCGCGCGTTCGCGGTGCTCGCTGTGCTGGCGGCGTGCTCGGGGGCTCCCAGGCAGGTCGGCAGCGAGCCGAGCTGGCGGCAGGCCGCGGCGCCGGCGCGCGTCGACCCGGCGACCGTGTTCGCTCCTACGGATCCGCCGGCGCTGCGCTACGCCGAGCCGGCCCAGGCGCCGCCGTCGAGCCCGCTCGGCGACGCGGTGCTCGCCAGCGCGCGATCGGCTGCGGTCGCGGCCAAACAGCCGGCGCCGATCGCCGACGCGCGGCTGTTCCGCGCGTGCGCCGAGCTCGCCCAGGTCGTGCCGGAGCAGGGCGTCGTCGGCTACGGGCTCGTCGAGTTCGCGCTGCAGCGCAACGGTATCGCCGAGCCGTCGCCGCACCTGCTCGTCGTGTGGGGGCCGATCGACGCGCCGGGCCCGATCGTCGACCAGCTCGCGCCGCAGATGCCGAGCTTGCTCGCGAACGCGGGCGCGACCCGGATCGGCGTGGGCGCCGCGCAGCGGCGGGGCGACGGCACCGGCGCGGTCGTGTTCGCGATCCAGAGCGTGAACCTGACGATGACGCCGGTGCCGCGCGCGCTGCCCGACGGCGGCTCGGCGCCGATCGAGGCGACGATCGACCCGCACTTCCACGATCCCGAGGTGCTGGTCACGTACGACGACGGCTCGACCGAGCAGCTGGCGCACGCGGCGCGCGGTGACGGCTTCGTCGCGCAGCTCCAGTGCGGCGCGCACCACGGCCGGCAAGAGGTCGAGATCGGCGCGAGCGATCCGAGCGGCTCGCCGACGGTGCTCGCGAACTTCCCCGTGTGGTGCGGCGCCGAGCCGCCGGCGACCTACGCGATCGAGGCGCGGACCGACGACGGGCCGGTCGCGCCGGACGTCGCCGAGAAGCGCCTGTTCGAGCTGGTCAACCAGGCGCGCCGCACCGCGCACCTGCCGGCGCTCGTGTGGGACGACCAGCTCGCGCAGGTCGCGCGCGCGCACTCCGAGGACATGCGCCAGACCGGGATCGTCGCGCACGTGTCGCCGACGACGGGCTCGGCCGCGGACCGGGTCAAGGCCGCCGGCATCCGCACCGCGGTCGTGCTCGAGAACGTCGCGCGCGCGTACGGGATCGGCGAGGCCCACCAGGGCCTGATGAACAGCCCGGGCCACCGCGCGAACCTCATGTCGAACCAGGTGACGCACCTCGGGACCGGCGTGGTGTTCGGCGACGAGGTCTCCGGCCGCCGCGAGATCTTCATCACCCAGGTGTTCATCCGCGTGCCGCCCAAGCTCGAGGTGCCGCAGGCGATCGAGCAGGTGCGCCAGCGGCTCGCCGCGGTGCGCCCGGTCGGCAACGACCCGGCGCTGTCCGAGATCGCGCAGGACATCGCGAACGGCCTCGCGGCCGGCCGGACCCGCGAGCAGGCGTACGCGCCGGTCAAGCGCCGCGTCGACGGCCTCGGCCAGCGCTACATGCGGATCGGCAGCATCATCACGGCGGTCGCGGACCTCGAGTCGATCGACGGCCCGACGACGCTGGGCGACGCCCGCCCCGACGAGGTCGGCGTCGGGATCGCGCAGGGCACGCACCCCGAGATCGGCGACAACGCGATCTGGGTCGTGGTGATCGCCGCGAACCGGCGGCCGTAGCCGGCGCTCAGCGCGAGCCGAGCGCGGCGAGCACCGCGATGTCGAGCGCATCTGCGGCGGCGTACAGCGACTCGCCGTCGACCGGTGTGCCGAGCGCCGGGACCCGCGCGCCGACCTGCTCGGCGAGCTCGCGGGCGAGCGCCTCGAGCTCCGGGGGCGCGCCGGCGACCTGCGCGACCACCGCGAGGATCGCGGCGACGTCGTCGGCGGGGCTCGACTCGGCGACCGGCCCGAGCCCGGCGGCGAGCACGGTGGGGACCGCGCCCTCGTCGAGCACGATCGTGCGCGGGCCGATCGCGCCGTGGCTGCCACCCACCTCGTGGATCGCCGCGGCGGCGCGCGCGAGGCGCTTGAGCAGGCGCACGGTCTCGGCGGCCGGCAGCTCGGGCGGCGCGTCGGCGAACGACGCACCGGACGGCGCCTCGAACACCACCGAGCGGGCCGCGCGATCGAGGCCGAGCGCGCGCTGGACGAACGGGCTCTGCGCGCGGCCGAGCATCCGGGCGCGCTCGAGCGCGCGGGTGGCCTCGTCGCTCGCGTCGAACCGCTCGATCACCACCGAGCGATCGAGCACGGTATCGACGGCGCGCACGAGCTGCGAGATCGGCGTGGTCCCGAGCGGGGTCTCGAACTGGTAGCGCGGGCCGGCCTCGTCCTCGGCGGCGAGCGCGGCGATCGAGTGTGGCCGGCTATCGCGCCGCGGGCGCGGGGTGAGCGGGCCGCGGCCGCCGAGATCGAGCGCCTCGAGCTGGCGGCGCAGATCGGCGAGCGTGGGCGTGCGCTCGCGCGGGTTCTTGACCAGCAGCGCGGCGAGGATCGGATCCCAGCCCGGCGCGACCTGATCGGCGACCGCGCTCGCGACTGGCGCGGGCTCGCCGAGGTGCTGCGCGACGAAGTCCGGGCCGAGGAACGGCATCCGTCCGGTGACCGCCTCGAACAGCGTGACGCCGACCGAGTAGAGATCGGCGGCGATCGTGATCGGCGCGCCGGTGATCTGCTCGGGGGACATGTAGGCGAGCGTGCCGATCAGCCCGCCGGTCTGGGTCTGGCCGAGATCGACCAGGTGCGCGACGCCGAAGTCGCCGAGCTTGGCGGTGCCACGCGCGTCGAAGAACACGTTCGCCGGTTTGACGTCGCGGTGGACCACGCCGCGGTGGTGTGCCACCTCGAGCCCGCCGACGATGTCGAGCGCCATCCGGCGGACCTGCGCCGCGGGCATCCGCTCGCCGGTCGCGAGCCGCTGGGCGAGCGAGCCGCCGGGCAGGTACTCCATGACCAGG
>JBQCJR010000807.1:0-7599 GCA_051952595.1 Kofleriaceae bacterium | reverse complement strand
CACCCGGCTGCGAAGCCGCCCACGCGCGTGCTGCCGAGGAAGAAGTGAGGCGCGCCGCCCGCGGAGCCCGGTTCGCGTGCGCACCCGGCTGCGAAGCCGCCGACGCGCGTGCTGCCGGGGAAGAAGTGAGGCGCGGCGGTCGGGCGATGGGCGGAGCGCGGTTCGAGGGCGCAGCGTGGGAAGTGAGGTGCGGCGGTCTGGCGATGGGCGGCGCGCCGGACGAGGGCGCCGCGTGATCGCCACGGGCGCTGGCGTGCCCGTTCGTCGACTGCCGGCGTCCGCCGGCCTCGTTCAGTCGTTCCGTTTCGATCGGCACGGCGCCGCCTAGCGCGGTGACGCCGAGGAGGAAGTCATGGCGCTCGCACTCTGGTTCCTGGGGCTGGTCGCGTTCGTCGTCGCCGCGGCGGTGGCCTCGGGCCGCGGCCGGGCGACGCCGAACGACGTCGTCGGGCGGCGCGTGGTGGCGAGCGCGGCGCTCGCGTATGTCGCGCTGGTGGTGTCGGCGGTGTGGATGTGGAGCGGGGCGCCGGCGACCCACGGCCGCGCGGACCAGCTGCGCGGCGGTGCCTCGGTCAGCTTGACGCTGCTCGGCGTGCGGATGCCGCTGGCGGGCCCGATCTCGATCGGCCACGGCCCCGACGTCGACGTGCGCATGCCGGGCGGCGAGCAGGGCGTGCTGGCGCGGATCGAGCTCGAGCCGGCGGAGCCGCCGCGGGCGGTGGTGCGCACGGCGTCGCGCGACGTGGTGGTCGCGCCGGTGGCGCTCGGCGCGGATCCGGCGGCGGTGGCCACCACGCGTGGCTGCGCCCCGGATCCGGCGGCGTTCACGCTGCCGGCGGGCGCCACGGTCGTGGTCATCGAGTGCGCCGAGGGGCGGCCGGTGCGTGCGCTCGCCGCGATCCGCGATCCGTCGGCGGCGCGGCTGCGGTTCGCGCCGCTCGCGTGGCGCGGCCGGTTCGTGCCCGAGCGGCTGACCGTGCGCGCCGGCGACGCGATGCGGGTGGGCGGCGAGGACGCGCTGCCGGGCGTCAACACCTGGGATGCGATCGCGCTGCGCGGTTCGACGGCGATGCTCGCGGTTCCGGAGAACCCGACCGACTGCGCGGCGTGGTCGCCCGAGCTCGGCGGGGCGCGCGAGACGCGCGATGGATGCGAGGTCGATACCGGCGCGTTTGCGGTCGCCGCGCTGCCGCTGGTCCCCGACGCGGCGAGCGTGATCGATCGCGCGGCGCGCGCGGCGTTCGCGATCGCGGCGTCGCCGCTCGCGCTGCTGCTGTCGCTCGCGTTCGCGCGGCGGCGCGGCCGGCGAGTGCACGCGCTCGCGCGAACCCTGCGGCTGTGTGTGCTCGGCGTCGGGCTGACCGCGCTGATGTGCTGGCGCCTGCTGTGGGCGTACCGGATCGACGTGCTGCGCGAGCTCGCGTCGGTCGGGCCTCGGCTGCTCGGCAACCAGCTCGCGGTCGCGGCGATCGGCGCGACGCTCGCGGGGCTGACCGCGCTCGCGCTCGAGAGCCACGACCATCGCTCGGTGTGGCGGCGCGCGGGGATCGCGCTCGCGGCGTGGGCGACCTGGCTGGTGGTCGCGTGGCTCGCGGTCGGGCTGGGCGCGCCGCGGTTCGGGTTCTCCACGGTGGGCGTGCTCGGGCTGTCGCTCGCCGCGGCGTGGACGCCGCTCGCGACCGAGATCGCGGCGCGGTTCACCGGCCGGCTCGGGCCGGAGCTCGCGCTCGCCGGGATCGCGTCGGCCGCGGTGGTGGCGCGACTCGGTGCGCCGCGCTCGACGTTGCTCAAGCTGGGGCTGGCCTACGCGGCGGTGCTCGCGGGGCACGCCGCGCTGCGCGTCGCGGTCGCCGGGGACACTCGGATCGCGCGGCGGGCCTGGCTGGTCGGCCTGCTCGGCGCGGCGGCGTTCGCGCTCGCCAGCCTCGACGCCGGGGTCACGCTCGCGATCACCGGCACCGGGCTCGCGCTCGCGATGCTGGTCGCCGGGCACGACGCCACCTACGATGCTTCGCAGGCGGAGCGGGTGGGCCTGCTCGAGCGCGAGCACGCTCGGTTGCTCCGGGTGCACGGCGTGGCGACGATCGCGCTCGCGATCGGCGTCGCGGCGGTCGCGCTGACCGCGAGCGACCGCGCGCTGTTGCTCCACGGCACGACCGCGGTGCTGCACGCGCCGCTCGTGATCGCGGTGCTGTTCGGGTTCGCCGCGGTGGTCGCGCGCTCGCATCGGCGCGGCTGGGCGCCCTGGCTCGCCGCCGCGCTCGCCGCGCTCGCGGTGTGGGGCGCGCGCGATCACCTGCTCGAGCGCGCGACGTCGGGCACCCACACCAGCGCGCGCCGGGTCTCGGCGATCGTCGAGCCGGGCTACGCGCTGCTGCGCGACCAGCGCGCGTTCGCCGCCAACGTCTCGGCGTGGCGCGAGGCCGCGCTCGCGCCGGGCGCGGAGGTCGATCACTGGCACGGCCAGGGCTACTTCGGAGCGCGCGTGCGCGACCCGGGCGTCAGCCGGTCGATCGACAACGACTACCTGCCGGTGCTGGTGGCGCGCGAGGGCGGCGTCGTCGGGCTGACCCAGGGCGTGGCGCTGTTGCTGATCCTGGTGGTCGGCGCGGGCGCGATCGCGAGCGTGCGGATGCGGCACGCGAGCCGAGAGCACCGCGCGCGCTGGCTGGTGACCGCGGTCGCCGGATCGCTCGCGCTGTACCAGCCGCTCGCTGCGCTCGGCGTGTTGCCGCTGACCGGGATCAGCTGGCCGGGGCTCGGCATCGACAGCCCGGCGGATCTGTGGCTGTTCGTGATCGGCGCGATCTGGTGCCTGATCGCCGGCGAGCGCGCCGCGTCGGACGACGAGCGCGTGCGCCAGACGCCGCGGCTCGCCCGCGCGCGCAACCTGGTGATCGTCGCGCTCGCGGTCGCCGGGCTCGCCGCCGCGATCGTGGTCGCGCGCGCCGGCGCCTGCGCGCTCACCCGGGTGACCACCGATGACCAGCGCGTCGAGACCGCGCTCGCGTACGCCGGATCGCTGCGCTGCGGGTGGCCCGAGCGCACCGGCGCGACTGTCGAGGACGTGATCCCGGCGGTCATCGGGGGCGATGTGCGCGACGGTGCGACCGGGCGGTTCGAGCTCGAGCTGCGCGCCGCGTGGCGGACGCAGCGCCCGGCGCTGGTTCGCGCGCTCACCCCTGCGACCGCGGCACGCTCGGCGGAGCTCGCGCCCGCGGACGAGAGCACGAGCGCGCCGGTGGCGGCCCGGGCGCCAGCGCAGAAGTCGAAGCGGAAGCGCGGCGATGCGCAGCCGCAGGACCGGGCGACCAAGGCGCGTGGGCGATCGACGAAGCGTGACGCGCAGGATGCCGATGAGAAGGCGAGTGCGTCGAAGGGCGATGGAGCGCGGTCCGCGCGCGATGGCTCGACGGAGCGGGACAAGCGCTCCGCGAAATCCGGCGCCGCGGCGGTCGAAGGCTCGGCGGGCTCTGGTGCCTCGCGACGAGGGGATGCCGCGGCGACCGAGGGCTCTGGTGCCTCGCGACGAGGGGATGCCACGGCGGCCGAGGGCTCTGGCGCCTCGCGGCGGGGGGATGTCGCGGCGGCCGCGGGCTCTGGTGCCTCGAGGCGGGGCAATGGCGCGGCGGCCGAGGGCTCTGGTGCCTCGCGCAATGGCGCGGCCGCTGGCGCTGGTACCTCGCGGCCGGATGCCGCGGATCCGGCGAGTGCGGGTCGCGGGTCGCCGCATCCGGCGACGCCCGATGGCTCCACCGACGAGCCGGAGGACGATCTCGCCGACGAGACGTCGAAAGATCACGCGCTGCCCGCGCCGCCGGCGCTACTCGCCAGCGAGTGCCGCGGCCGCGTGGGGCAGTGGACGCTCGCGCGCGACGGCGAGGAGTGCGTCGCCAAGCTGCGCGTTGGCTGGCCGGAGATCCGCGTCGCGATCCGCCCGGAGGGCGACGGCGTGCGGGCGACCTGCCGGGTGGTGCGCGACGACGACGCGATCTCCGCGCTGCGCGCCCCGGTGCATACCCAGCGCGCGCCGCGGATCCGCGTGGTGTCGGCCGCGATGGGCGCGGCGGCGACCGATGTCGGCGAGCTGGTCGCGGGGACGCGTGTGGTCCGGATGCGCGCCGGCGCGCCCTCGGTCGAGCTCGCCGGTCTCGGGGCCGGCCTACATCCCGCCGCCCAGGTCGCGATCGGCGGCGGGGTCACCGTCGAGGTGCGCGATCGCGGCGTCGTGCTGCGCGGGCGCGCCGAGCTGTTCGTGGCCGGGGAGGCCTCGGCGTGGCGGCGGCTGGTCCACGCGGACGAGGTCGCGCTCGATCGGCTGACCTTGATCGTCGCCGGTCCGCCGGATCGCCGCGCGATCGCGCTGTTCCGGCCGCCGCGCGCGTGGGGCGACGCGCAGGTCGTCGATCCGCTGCTCGCCGACGACACCAACCGGGTCGGCGATCGCGCCCGCCGCGCGTACCCGTACGGCGCAGCGCTCGCGGAGCTCGGCTGGGTCAACCCGTACGACGTCGATCGGTCGCTCGGTCTCGACGGCTGGATCCACGCCGCACACGCCCGGCCCGACGCCGCGCCGCCGGCGGCCCCGGCGATGTGTGGCACGCTGTCGCCGCCCACCGCGCCGCGCGAACGCGTGTGCGCGCCGAACCCGCACGACGGCGTGCTCGAGTGCCGGGTGTCGCTCCAGCCGGAGCTCGCGCTGTCGCTGCGCCGGATCATCGATGGCGTGCTCGCCGATCCCAAGCCTCACACCGGCCGCGCGGTGCACCCGGTGCGCGCGTCGTACGTCGTGATGCGCGGCGATACCGGCGAGCTGCTGGCGCAGGGCAACGTGGTGCCCGGGCGCCCGGCGCTCGCGTACGCACCAACGAGCCCCGACGCGGAGGCCGCGCTGATCCGGCTGCGCGAGGCGCGCGGCGAGAGCGATCGCGAGCGCGTGGAGTGGAACCTGCCGATCGCCGTCGGCTCGACGCTCAAGCCGATCCTCGCGCGCGCCGCCGAGCACGCGTTCCCGCACGACGTGCCGCGCATGACGTTCACCGCCGCCGGCCAGGTCGCCGGATGCAAGGCGCGGCGCGGCCAGTCGGTCACGCCGATCGTCGGGCACTGCCCGCCGACCCCGGTCGCCGGCCAGCCCACCACCGCGGACCTCCACGACTTCCTCGCGCGGTCGCCCAACTGGTACCAGGCCACGCTCGGGCTCGTCGGGCTCGCGCTGCCCGACGGCAAGCTGACCGCGGGCGACGCGCCGGTCTCGCTCGACGAGATCGCCGCCTCGGACCTGACCAGCTGGCCCACCGAGGCGTCGCTCGGCGTGTCCGATCCCACCGGTCTGATCCTCGGCAAGCGCACGATCTCGGTCGACGGGCTGCGCCGCACGCCGCTGTGGAATCGCGTGGAGCGCCTGCTCGGCCGGCCGCTGTGCACGCTCGGTGATCGCGCGTCGTGCGAGCGCGCCGCGGCGCGGGCCGACGTGTGCGCCGCGCGCGCGCTGCCCCTCGCGTCGCCCGGCGCCGATCTGCGCTACCTCGTCGCGCTCGGCCCGGATCGCATCGATCCGTACGCCGATGATCGCGCGCGCCAGGCGTGGATCCCGATCCGCGAGTACCTCCAGCTGCTGCGCGGCTCCGGCGTTCATCCGGTCGGCTCGCTCGCGCAGATCACCGACGCGTTCGGCCGCGTGGTCTACGATCCCGGCGCCGAGCGGCTCGCCGCGTCGTGGTTCCCGGCGCCGGTCGCGGGCGTGACGCCCGATTGGTCGTGCGCGAGCGCCACCGGCCGCGCCGCGACCGTGCTCGGCGCCGATGGCGGCCTATGTGGCGTGGTGCGCCCAGGAGGCACGGCGCACGCCACCGCTGGCGTGCTGCTCGGCGAGCCGAACCTCGTCGTGTACGGCGCGAAGACCGGAACGACCGACTCGCTCGCCGGGATCGCGCGGCGCCCCGCCGCGTGCCGCGCGTGGAACGAGCGCCGCCCGCGCGACCAGCAGCTCGAGTGTGGCAAGACGCCGCCCGACGACAGCCTGTTCGTGATCGCGTTCGGCGTGGTCACGCCGAGCGGGACCATCCCGATCACGCTCGGGATCCAGCTGCAGCGCGCCGGCTCCGGCGCCGCGTCTCGCACCGCGCCGCAGCTCGTGCGCGAGATCGCGCGGTACCTGCGCGGTGAGGCCGCGCCGACGAGCGCTCGCCCGTAGCCGCGCGACGAGCCGTCACCGGACGGTCAGCCGTGTCGCACACACGCTCTGGTTCGAGTCTCGATGGGTCTCGCTGCTTCCGTAGCTCCGGCCCTCTCGCGAGTCGATACCCACCACTACCCCAAGTTGATTGCGATCAGCCTCCCAGCGCGATGTACTCGCTCGATGGCAATCGTGGCCAAGCTTCAGGTAGTCGTCGTTGTCGCATTGTTCGCAGTGGCGTGCGGTTCCAGCTCCGAAGAGGAGATCAAGATCGCGCCTGCGCCGCACCAGGAGCCGACGCACAAACCCGTTGCGCCGGTGCCGGCGCAACCGGCTCCGACGGATTCCCTTCGGCTTCCATCGTGGACCGTCGATACCTCGAAGATCATCTGGCGCTCCAAGGCCGAGGTCGAGAAGGTCCTCGGACCGGGAACGAAACGGCCGGATGGTAAGTGGCGCCACGATATCAAAGACGGCAACGGCTTCGTCGTCGTGATCTACGACAAGGGACTCGCAGTTGGCGTGGAGACGCCCACTGTGTTGGGCAAGCCGCCATTCACGGACGAGCAACACGAGCGCATCGCCGCCTTCTTCATGTTGCCGCGTGATTCCAAGGCGCGAGGGCGAACGATCGTTGCCGGGAACAGCTTCCTCGGCACGTCGCTGGCTGCCTACGAGGAGAAGTACATCAATGAGCTCGAGGCCAAGGCGGAGGTTGCGCGCGCACGAGAGGAGGCAGCTAGCGTGCTGAAGCGTCGCGTACACTTGGCGGAGCTGTCGAAGGCAATGGCAGCCAAGGGGCTCGATGCTCGTTTCGAGATGGGCGCGACCAACGACGAGGTGCGGTACTTCGGGATCTGCACGCAGGCGCTGCTCGACGACCTCGCAAACCGCATGCGCCCAAGCTTCTACGCGCTCGGATTTCGGCGCATGACCTGTTCTGTCTACGCCGCCTCGCTCGAGTGAACGCTCTCGGTCGCATCTGGTAGACGTTAGCTCTTCACGTCGTAACGGTGCCGCGTTCGTGGTGTCGTGCCCCCGCGCCCGGCGCGCGCGATGCAATCACGCTTTGCATGAAAGCTCGCAAGCTGCGCGCGTGGCTCCAGCCGCCGAGGACGCTCGATGGCTGACCTCGGCTGCCTGGTGGTGATGCTCGCGAGGTTCGCGCTGTGCGGCGCGCCGATCGAGGCGTGCGCGAGGATCTAGCGATGTTCGAGGTCGTCGTGGGGCTGATCGGCGTGGTGCTGCTCGTGTACCTGGCGCTCACGATGTTTCGGCCAGAGTGGTTCTGACGCATGGATCCGGAGCGCTCGCAGCTCGCTCGCTCGTCGGGTCCCGGGCTGCCGGAGCACCGGTCGCCCGCGGGTGCGGCGAAGCTGTTCACCGCGCCGATCGTGCTCGAGGCGGTGCGCGCGAGCCTT
>JBQCJR010000806.1:0-16533 GCA_051952595.1 Kofleriaceae bacterium | reverse complement strand
CGCGCGGCCGAGGCGCGGATCGCGTCGACCCGCGCCGAGCTCGCCGCGGTGCAGGCCGACGCCGAGCTGGGCGTTCGCCGGCGGTTCGTCGCGCTGCAGGCGGCGCAGCAGCGCACCGCCGCGCTCGCCGGCGCGGTCGACGACGCGCGCACCGTGCGGACGATCGTCGAGGGGCGCGCGAGCGCGGGCGCGAGCAGCCCGTACGCCGTGGAGCGCACGGATCTCGCGATCGCCTCGCTCGCCAGCCGGCTCGACGAGGCGCGCGCCGACGAGCAGGTCGCCTCGACCGAGCTGGCCGCGGCGGTCGGGATCGCCGGCTGGCACCCGCGCGCGCTCGGCGAGCTCGCGGACGGCGAGCTCGCGGGCTCCACCGGCGTCGCGAAGGATCACCCCGGGCTCGCGATCGATCGCGCCGCGCGCGCCGTCGCGCTCGCCGAGGAGACCCGCGCGCGGGGCGACGCCATCCCGACCCCGAGCGTCGGGCTGCAGGCGTTCGCGACGACCGAGCCGTCGGGCGTCGCGCTGTCCGCCGGGATCTCGCTGCCGCTGCCCCTGTTCGACCGCAACCAGGGCGCGGTCGCGCGGGCGCGGGCGCAGGCGCGGCGCGCCGAGCTCGAGCTGGCGGCGCGTGGCGTCGAGCTGTCCACCGAGCTCGATCGGGCGATGGGCGCGCTGGTCGCTCGCCGCGACGCGCTCGCGCGGTTCCGCACCGGGGCGCTCGAGCGCCTGCCGCGGATCCGCACGATGGCCGAAGCCGCGTACCGCAGCGGGCAGGGCGGCATCGTCGAGCTGCTCGACGCGATCGACGCGGTCACCGAGGCGCGGCTGCGCGAGCTGGAGCTGCTCCGGTCGGTCGCGGAGTCCGGCCTCGACGTGCGGGCGGCCTCGCGCGGGCGCTGACCAGGCCCGTCAGGTCCGCCCGGCGCGTCACGGCTTCGGCGCGCTCGGCGCGACCTGCGGCTCGATCTGGAACCGCAGGGTCAGCTGGGCCTCGCCGCGCCACAGCTTCGCCTCGAGCGTGTTCTCGTGGCGAAGCGCGTCCCACACCGCCATCAGCTCCTCGGGGCGCGACAGCGGCTTGCCGTTGATCGACAGCAGCACGTCGCCTGGCACCACGTCGACCTCCGCCAGCGAGCTCATCGGATCGATCTGCACGACCTGCCAGCCGACGAACCGCTCGCCGCGCTTCTTCGGCGCGACCTCGAACTGGCGCAGGAACAGCGGCAGCCCCTGGGCCAGCACGGCCTCCAGGCGATCGCGCGCGATCGTGCCGGTGCGCGCGCCCTTGCCGGCCGGTGCGACCGGGCGCGCCGCGGTTTCGGGCGCCTCCTCGGCGGTCACCGGCTGGTCGTGTGCGCCCAGGTCCTCGTCGATCCGGGCCGGCTGCGGCGAGACCTTCGGCCCGCAGGCGGCCAGGGCGAGCACGATCCAGGCGATGCGCATCGCGGCGACCGTGGCGCCGATCGCCGCCGCGCGCAAGTTCCGGGGCTACGCGCCGACGAGCGCGAGGATCGCCGCGAACACCTCGTCCGGCGAGGCCTCGCCGTCGACGATCTCGATCCGCTCGCCCTGCGCGGTCAGCTCGGACATCGTCGCCTGGTACCCCGCCGCCACCGCCTCCTGCATCCGGAGATCCTCGAACAGCTCCTGCACGCGCCCCGCCGCGAGCCGGCGCTGCGCCGCGACCTCCGGGCGCACCTCGAGGAAGATCGTCAGGTCCGGCCGGCGCGCCCGGGCGTTGAGCATCGCGATCCACGCGCGCTCGGCGCCGGTGCCCTGGTACGCGAGCGACGAGTGGTACCAGCGGTCCGAGACCACGAGCGCGCCGGCGGCGAGCTGCGGCTCGACCTCGCGCTGGAGGTGGTCCATGCGGTCCGCGGCGAACAGCAGCCCGAACGTGCTCTGCGCGATCGCCTGGCCGGGGATCGCGTGGCCGCCGGTGAGCATCTCGCGGATCAGCTTGCCGATCGGCCCGTCGCTCGGCTCGCGGGTGAGGTGCGCCGCGCCGCCCTGGGCGCGGACGTGCTCGACGAGCCGCCGCGCCTGGGTCGTCGTGCCCGCGCCATCGAGGCCTTCCAGGACGATCAGCCGTGTCACGCCCGGCGTTCTAACACCAGACCGCGACGCGGGGCGAGCGCTACGCGGCGCGGCGGCGCAGCATCGCGGCCGCGAACAGCAGCATCGCGAGCGCGAGCGCGCCACCCGCGGCGTACAGCATCCACGACGGGCGCCCCGCCGTCGCCGCGCGCTCGGCGGCGGCCTCGGCGGGCGCGTGGTCCGGCTTGAGCGCCACGGCGCGGCGGAAGTCCGGGCCGCCGTCCTTGCCGCTCGCCTCGAGCGCCTTGCCCTGCGCGAAGTGGAACGCCGCCAGCGTGTCGGTCGCGGTGGCGCCCTTGGGGTCGAGCCCGTGCGCCTTCGAGTACGCCGCGGCGGCCTCCGCCCACTGCTGCTTGTCCTCGAGCTGCTTGGCCCACCGCGCGTAGACCTTCGCCATCTCGGCGCGCTCGGCGCGCTCGGGGTTCGCGCCGATCAGCCGATCGAGCACCGCCGTCGCGCCCTGGAGATCGCCGCCATCGGCCTGCGCCTTGGCGGTCGTCCACTGCGCGGCCTCCTTCTTCGCGCGCTCGCCGTCGAAGTGATCGAACAGCTGCTTGGTGATCTTCGGCAGGTCGAGCTTGATCGGCTTGTAGTTGCTCTCGTTGTCGTCGATGCCTTCCTCGTCATCGAGCGGGTAGTCGGCCTGCAGCAGCTCGTTGGCCGCCTTGCGCAGCTCGTTGTCGGCGAGCTCGCGGTAGGTCAGCCACAGCGGCTTCTCCTTCTTGGTCAGCTTGCCGCCCGGCAGCTGGAGCTTCTTGCGCGGCGCCGGCGGCGGGGGCGGGCCGGCCACGTACGCCATCCACGCCGCGCGGGCCGCCGCGCGCACCCGCGGCGAATCGTCGTCGACCTTGGTCCACACCGCGTGCACCGCCTCGCGCAGCCGGGTCTCGCGGAACGTATCGAGCACCGCGATCAGCAGCGCCTCGTTGCCGAGCGACGCGGCGATCGCCTTCAGCGGATCCTGGCGATCGATCCGCTCGAGCTGGTAGGTCGCGTAGCGCCGCCGATCCGCCTTGCCCTGCGACTCGCGGGTGAGCGCCGGGATCGAGTACGGCTCCATCTTGCGGATGTAGCGGCCGACCTCGTCGCGATAGATCATCGTGTCGTCGCCGAACGCGACGCCGAACAGCCACAGCGCCGCCTCGACGTCGTTGGTCGACGCGAGCGCGCGGATCGCCGCGACATCGGCGATCACCTCGCCGGCCGCCGGGCTCGCCGGCAGCTCGAGCAGCGCCACGAGCCAGTCGATCTCGTCGTCCGCCTGGCGCTCCTTGCCGGTCTGGCGCGGCGGGGTGGCGAACTTGCCCGACTTGTCCGGCACCGCCGCGTGGATCTCGGCGAGCACGCCGCGGCGATCCTCGACCGAGGCGGCGTGCGCGCGCGCGAGCCACGCATCGAGCGCCGGGATCGTGGTCGGCGCGAGCTTGGTCAGCTCGGCGATCGCCGCCTTGCGCGACGAGGCATCGGTCGCCGCGACGATCTTCTCGAGCAGCGCGGTCGCCTGCTTGCCATCGGCGACCTCCTGCGCGGTCGGGGCGCGCTTGGCCTTGGGCGGCGCGGCGG
Organism: Kofleriaceae bacterium; assembly: GCA_051952595.1. Classification (GTDB taxonomy): domain Bacteria; phylum Myxococcota_A; class Polyangia; order Haliangiales; family Haliangiaceae; genus JABFXX01. Next base: position 12,873 of record JBQCJR010000806.1, on the reverse strand, counting down.
TCTTCGGCGGCTCGAGCGGCTCGTCGGACTTCTTCGGAGCGGCCAGAACCGCCGACGTCGCGAACAACACCAGGAGCAACGCGGCGCGCATCGAGCAGGCTTTACGCCGTCGCACGGCGTTGCGCAAGACGAGGGGAGGGCAGGCCATTCGAGATCGAACGCCGTCCCGCCGACGGGCATTCCTCGCCCCGGGCCCGGATCAGTGCAGCCGGCTGGGATCGAGCGACTCGCCCACGTCCGCGACCTCGACGAACTCCAGGAATCGAAGGCCGATCGCACGCGTCGAAGCGGCTTCGCCCGATCCCGTGAAGTTGAGGTAGTGGTGGTGCTTGACCTCGGCGCGCACCACGATCTCGTCGAGCTGCGGCTCGTCGCCGCCGGTGCGCGGGTGCTGGAAGTGCACCGTGACCACCGTCCCGAGCGGCGGCGCGTAGCTCATCTCGACGAGGATCCCGCCGGCGGACACGTTCCGCGCGATCGCGAACGCGTCGCCGTACAGCTCGCTGCCGATCACCACCAGGAACGCCTTATCGAAGCGGGTATGGATGCGCTTCTCGATGCCCGGGGCGGCGGGCATCGGCCGGCGGTGCGGGCGGGTGTCTTCGAGGATGCCGGTGAGGTCTGGAAGATGTTCGCGGCGTTTCACGTCGAATAAATGATCCAGCGATCCACCCCATGAAGGCAAGAAACCTACGTTGTCCTACATCAAGATCGTGGCGGTGACCCCGCTGGTCCGCGGTGATCGGCTTCGCTATCGTGCGGCCGTGCGCTCGCTCGGCCTGGCCCTCGTGCTCGTCGCGTCCGCCGCGGCCACCGCGGGCGCGCGGCCGAGCAACCCCGCGTTCCTCGGCATCGGCATGATCGATCTCAACGGGCAGGGCAGCGGGCCGTGCGTGGTCAACGAGGTGACCCGCGACAGCGGCGCCGAGGCCGCCGGGGTGCGGATCGGCGACTTCGTGCTCGCCCTCGATGGCAAGCCGGTCTCGAACTGCGACGCGCTGATCCAGGCGATCCAGGCCCGCGATCCTGGGGACCTGGTGCGGCTCGACGTGCGCCGGCCCGGGTCCCCCGCGCTGGTGCGGATCGACGCGCAGCTGCTCTCGCGCGACGAGGTGCTGCGCCGCCGCCTGGTCGGCAAGCCGGTGCCGTCGACGGCGGTGATCCAGGTCGAGGACGGCAGCCGCCGCGAGCTGGTCCCCGAGCGGCCGCGCCGGACCACCACGGTGATCGGGTGGTTCTCGTCGAGGTGCGAGCCGTGTGGCCGCGTGCTGCGCGGCGTGTCGCGGTGGACCACCGCGCGCTCGTCGCGGAGCGCGCCGATCGAGCTGCTCGGCGCGACCAGCGGCAACGATCGCTCGCCGGCCGACGCGCTCGCCGACCTGCGGCTGGTCCAGCGCACGCTCGACGTGCCGCTGCTCTACGTGGATCCGGACACCTTCAAGTCGCTCGCGATCCACGAGACGGATCGCGTGCACTTCATGGTGATCGATAGCCGCGGGATCGTGCAGTACGTCGCGCCGATCGCGCCGAGCTCCGAGGACGCCGACGCCGCGCTCGACGAGCTGTACGCCGCGGTCGAGCAGGCCGCGCGCCACGCGAGCCGCTAGCTTCGTCCGGGCTAGACTCGCGCCATGGCAGCCACGATCCGTAGCTACGATGGCAAGCGTCCGGTGATCGGGCGCGGCGTGTTCCTCGCCGAGACCTGCGCGGTGATCGGCGAGGTCGAGATCGGCGACGAGTCTTCGATCTGGTACGGCACCGTGCTGCGCGGCGACGTCATGCCGATCCGGATCGGCGCGCGCACCAGCGTGCAGGACGGGACGATCGTCCACGTCACCTCCGAGCGGTTCGGCACCGAGATCGGCAGCGACTGCACGATCGGCCACGGCGCGATCATCCACGCGTGCGTCGTCGAGGATCAGTGCCTGATCGGAATGGGCGCGATCCTGCTCGATGGTGCGCGCATCGGCGCCGGTAGCCTCGTGGGTGCAGGTGCGCTCGTGACACCCGGCACCGTTATCCCACCGGGCAGCCTCGTGATCGGATCGCCGGCCAAAGTGAAGCGACCTGTATCCGACAAGGAGCGGGAGCAGATCGCATACGGAGCCGCTCACTACGTCGAGGTGACCCGCAGGTACCTTGCGGGCGAAGGCGAAACGCCGTTACGGTAGATCATCGATGAAGCGTCCGCGGCGCGCGACGTCTCAGCGATGAACGAATGACTCGCGAGGGGACAATCGGACGCTCGGTCGCGCGTGCAGTCGCGACGCTGTTCGTCGTGCTGTGGGCGCTGCGCGCCACGCCCGCGCGCGCCGACAACGTCGACACGCTGATCAAACAGCTCGAGGACAGCTCGGACAAGATCCGGCTATCCGCCGCGCTCAACCTGACCAAGCTCGGCGATCCACGCGCGATCCCGGCGATGGCCAAGCGCGCGTACGCCGCGAACGAGAGCGACAAGAACGTGCGCGGCGCGGCGGCCGCCGGGCTCGGGCGGCTCGTCACCGCGGAGACCAAGCCGGGCCTGCGCAAGCTCGCGGTGGCCGCGCTCGAGAGCGCCGCGTCCGGCGATCCGAGCGACTTCGTGAAGCAGCAGGCGCAGAAATCGCTCGCCGCGCTCGGCGCCGGCAGCCCCGAGCCGACCACGCCACGGGGGAGCGGCGGGGGCGTGTACGTCAACATCGGTCCGATGTCGAGCAAGACCGGCACCGACGACGCGGTGATGCGCGAGATGATGCAGAAGGTGGCGACCAAGACGATGGGCCGGGTCGCGAGCAACATGCCCACCACCTGGCCGGGGGGAGTGCCGACCAAGGCCGCCCTCGATCAGAAGGGAGTCCAGGGCTTCTATGTCGATGGGACGCTCAACGAGCTCAAGGTCGAGAAATCCGGCTCGACCGCGACCGTTACATGTAAGATCAGCATGTTGCTCGCCAGCTTTCCCGACCGCAGCATCTTCGGCCTGCTCAATGGTGGAGCGAAGGTCCAGGGCGGCGCTTCCCCGCGCGATATCGCCCTGGCGCGCGAGGATTGTGTGTCGGCCGTTGTCGAAGACTTGATCGCGAAGAAGATTGTTCCGACGATCAGGACCAAGGCTGGAGCCCCCTGATGCCCCCCACCTCCACAGGCGACCGCGGCTACAAGCGGAGCTGGAAGAACCTCCTGATCAACAAGAGGTACCAGCTCAGCTTCACGCTGTTCATGGTCGGGCTGTCCGCGGCGCTGATGGTCGGCCTCGGCGTGTGGGTGATGATGGTCGCCGACGAGACCACCGAGGTCTCGAAGACCAGCGTGCGCGGCACGCCGTGCCCCAAGATCCCGGAGATCGCCGAGACCGAGGACACCGAGCCGGTGCGGCCGGTGCCGATGACGCTCGACGAGCCCGCGGGATCCGCGGCGAGTGATGCGCCGACGCCGCCCGCGGCGCAGGCCGAGCCCGCGGGTGTGGGGTCCGGCGAAGCCGCCGGGTCCGCGGTCGCGGCAGCGGCTGGGGAGGAGCCGGCGGACGGCGAGGGCGAGGGCGACGAGGCCGGCGAGCGGCGCGCCACGATCCAGCTCGACCAGAGCTCGATCACCATGCTGCAGCCGACCCGCCGCGCGCCGACGATCCCCGCGGATTTCGGCCGCAGGGTCGTCGAGCACTGGACGTGCGAGCTGCGGCTCTCGGCCAAGCTCGGCCAGCTCGAGCGCGGCCGGATGCGCATCCTGTGGGTGCTGATCGGCACCGGGCTGCTGCTCGTCTGTGGCCTCGCGGTCTACGGCATCAAGATGACCCACAAGGTGGCCGGCCCGCTGTTCAAGGTCGGCCTCTACCTCTCGAAGATGCGCGAGGGCCGGTTCGACAAGGTGTACAGCCTGCGCAAAGGCGATCAGCTCGTCGACTTCTACGAGCACTTCAAGCACGCGCACGCCGGCGTGGTGAAGATGCAGCAGGACGACATCGCGCGGCTGCGCACGCTGATCGCCGCGGCCGAGGCGGCCGGGGCCGGCGGCGACGACGCGATCGACGAGTTGCGCGAGCTCCTCGATCGGAAGGAGAAGTCGCTTGAGTGATCCAACCGCCGCCACCGGGCTGCCGTCCGCGGCGCGCCCGCGGTACAAGCGCAAGCTGTCGAACTACCTGCTCGACAAGAAGCTGCAGCTCCGCTACGTCCTCGTGGTCACGATCCTCTCGGGCGTGATCGCCGGCGCGCTCGGCTTCATGATCTACCAGCAGCGCCGCGCCGCCTCGGAGTCGATCGAGCGCGACCTCCAGGTGCTGACCCAGCAGGACGGCTCGCAGGACAAGTTCCAGCAGCAGATCGCGAGCGATCTCGAGTCCGACGATCGCGCGCTGGTCTACAAGATGATCTTCGTGGGCCTCGGCCTGGTGAGCATCCTGTCGCTCTACCTGGTGATCATGACCCACAAGGTCGCCGGGCCGCTGTTCAAGGTCTCGATGTACTTCGATCGGATGGCGGAGGGCCGGCTCGGCCACGTCACCCCGCTGCGCCGCGGCGACATGCTCCAGGACTTCTTCACCACGTTCAAGGACATGCACGAGGCGGTGCGCGGCCGCGCGCTCTCCGATGCCGACGCGATGTCCGCGGCGCTGGCGAAGCTGCGCGCGCGCCCGGATCTGCCGGGCGCCCTGGCCGCCGAGCTGGACGCGCTCGAGCAACACGTCGCCCAGCGCAAGAAGCAGCTGGCGTAGCCGCTCGCTGCCTGCCGGTGTGATCCAGTCGCCGCCGAGGCCAGGTGGACGCCCGGGGACCTGGTATCGTCCGGGGAATGGTTGCCGAGACCGCGCTGCTGGAGCTGGGTGATCGCTACTGGGCGCTCGGGCTCCCCGCCGCGGCGCGCAGCGCGTTGCTCCGCGCGCTCGCGGCCAGCGAAGATCCGGCGCCGGCGCTCCGGCTGACCGAGATCGCGCTGGCCCAGGGCGACGCCCGCGGCGCGCGCCAGTTCGCCGCCGATGCCGCGCGCCGCGCGCCCGGCCCGGCGACGCGGATCCTGCTCGGGCGCGCCCAGCTCGCCGCCGGCGAGGTCGCCGCGGCGCGGATGTCGTTGCTCGCCGCGCTCGACGCGCCCGCGCTGCCGCCCTGGGATCGCGCGCGCGCCCACCTCGAGCTCTCGCGCGCCGCGCACGGGCAGGGCGATCCGGCCGGCGCCGCGGCCCAGGCCGGCGCGGCCTTCGAGGCGGCGCTCGCGGCGGCCGCCACGCCGCCCGCCGAGCTGACCCTGCTCGAGGAGATCTGCGCCGCGGTGGTGGCCCACGGCCGCGCCAGCGATGCCATGGCGAGCCTCGAGGCGGCGACCGGCCGGCCGGGCGTGCGGCTGTGCGCGGCGGCGCTGCTCTCGGCCCGCCACGGCGGCGGCGACGGCGCGGTCACCGATCGCGCGATCGACGCCGAGCTCGCGGCGATCGAGGCCGAGCTGCCGAGCGCCGGGATCAAGCTGCGCCGGCTCGAGCGGCGGGTCCGCAAGCACGGCGGCGATCGCGGCGAGCTGATCCGCGAGCTCGACCAGCTGATCCAGGCGACCGCCGTCGAGGACGTGCCGGCGGTCGATCGCGCGCGGCTGTGGTTCCTGTACGCCTCGCTGTGCGCCGACGATCCGGCGACCCGCGATCGCGCCGAGGATGCCTACCGCAAGGGCCTGGCGTTCCAGCCCGGCCACACCGGCGCGGCGTGCCGGCTCGCGCTGCTGATGCTCGATCGCGGCGACCAGGCCGGCGCGCTCGCCGAGATCGAGCGCGCGCTGCGGATCGACGCCAGCCACGGCCTGGCGTGGCGCAACGCCGCGCGCATGCTCGATGCGCAGTCGCCCAGCCTCGGCGTGGTGGTGGGCCGGCTGCTCGACGCGGCGAACCCCGGCGCGGGCAGCGCGGCCGGCGGCGTCGCGCCGCGGCTGGTCACCGCGACCGCCGAGGTGGCGCGCCACGACGTGCTCGCCGGGGTCTACGCCCACGGCCACCGGGTGAAGAACCTGCTCGGGATCATCGGCGCGCGCACGCGCTCGGCGCGCAAGGTGGCCGTCGAGGCGCGGGGCGCGGAGCACGCCGAGGCGCGCGCGCTGCCGGCGCTCGGCGAGCTCGGCGATCGCCTGAAGGATCTCGAGGTCGATGTGACCGCGCTGTACGAGGAGTGGGCGCAGTACCTGCGCTCGATGCAGGCGCCGACCCCGATGATCGAGCTGGTGTCGCTCTCGGCGCTGGTCCACGAGGTCGTGGTCGCCGCGCAGGCGCGCACCCAGCAGGTGCCGATCTCGCTCGAGACGCTCGCCGGGCTGCCGGACGTGCGCGGCGATCGCATGCTGCTGCGCGAGGCGATGCTCAACGTGATCTCGAACGCCGCCGAGGCGTGTGCGACGGCCGGCGGCGAGGTCTCGGTGCGGGTGCGCTCGGTCTCGGCGCCGGGCGGCGGCCCCGCGCCGATCGTCGAGCTGGTGGTCTCCGACACCGGCCCGGGCATCCCGCGCGCCCACCTCGGCCGGCTGTTCGTGCCGGGGTTCACCACCAAGGAGACCGGCTCGGGAGTCGGTCTCGCGATCGCGGAGCGGGTGGTCTCGGCGCACCACGGCCGGATCACCCTGGATTCGGAGGAGGGTCGGGGCACCACGATCACGATCACCCTGCCGACCGACAAGACCGGGCTGTCGTCGCTGCCCACGTGGACGACCGCCGAGCGAGGTGCGCCGTGACGATCGGAACCATCGTGTGCGTCGACGATCAGGCCGAGGTCCGGCGGCTGCTCGGCGACGTGTTTCGCGCGCGCGGCTCGAACGTGGTCGGCTTCGACGACGGCGAGGCCGCGATCGCGTGGCTCGGGTCCAACGACGCCGATCTCGCGGTGCTCGATCTCGATCTCGGCCCCGGCCGGCGCTCCGGGATCGAGATCTGCCGGGCGATCCGCGCGCGGCTGCCGGACCTGCCGATCATCATCCTGACCGGCCACGGCACGATCGACGACGCGGTCGCCGCGGTGAAGGCCGGCGCGGTCGATTTCATCACCAAGGATCCGTACCTCGAGGACAAGCTCGAGATCTCGGTCGAGAAGGTCGAGCGGATCCTGCAGCACGCGCTCGATCGCAAGCGGCTCGAGGCCGAGAACCGGGAGCTGCGCGCGACCAACGAGCGGCTGCGCAAGGCGGCCGGGCGGCGCTGGCAGATCGTCGGCGACTCCCAGCCGATGCGCACCGTGATGACCAAGATCGAGAAGGTCGCCTCGGTGCCGCGGCCGGTGCTCGTGCTCGGCCCGCGCGGCACCGGCAAGGAGCTGGTCGCCCGCGCGATCCACACCCTGTCGCCGCGCGCGTCCGAGCCGTACATCACGATCAACTGCGCCGCGGTGGCCGAGAGCCTGCTCGAGAGCGAGCTGTTCGGACATGAAGAGGGCGCGTTCACCGGCGCGACCAAGCAGAAGGAAGGCAAGTTCGAGCTCGCCGACGGCGGCACGCTGTTCCTCGACGAGATCGGCAACATGTCGCTCGAGTTCCAGGCCAAGATCCTGCGGGTCCTCGAGTACCAGCGGTTCGAGCGGGTCGCCGGCAGCGAGTCGATCCAGGTCAACGTCCGGGTGATCGCGGCGACCAACGCGGATCTCAAGCAGGCGATGACCGAGGGCAAGTTCCGCCGCGACCTCTACGATCGGCTCGCGTTCGAGGTGATCAACCTGCCGCCGCTGGCGCAGCGGATCGAGGACGTGCCGACCCTCGCGGCGCACTTCCTGACCCGGTTCCGCCAGGAGGTCGCGGGGATCACGGTGAAGGAGATCAGCGCCGGCGCGCTCGATCGGTTCGCGGCGTACGACTACCCGGGCAACGTGCGCGAGCTCAAGAACATCGTCGAGCGCGCGGTGTACATGGCCCAGAGCGAGGTGCTGACCGCGGCCGACGTCGATGCCGCGCTGCCCAACGAGGCCGCCGGGACCGCCTCCACCGGGATCGCGTTCCACGACGACGCGCGGCTCCCGCTCGACGAGCGGGTCGACGCGTTCGAGGCCTGGTTGTGCCGCGACGCCCTGGAGCGGACGCGGTTCAAGCAGAAGGAGGCCGCGCAGATCCTCGGCATCACCTACGACCAGTTCCGACAGCGCTACCGCAAGTACGGACTGGGGAAAGACTGAGCTAGGCTAGCGCCATGGGCATCTTCTCGAAGCTCAAGAACGGACTATCGAGCAAGGCGAACGCCGCGCTCGACAAGGCGATCGATCCGGCCAAGGAGCTCGACATGGCGATCCTCGAGCTCGAGGAGGGCCGCAAGAAGGCGCTCGCCGAGCTGATCACCTACAAGGCGACCGCCAAGCAGCTCGACCTCGACATGGAGCGCCACCGCGCCAAGGCGGCGGAGTGGGAGAAGCGCGCGATGCTCGCGGTGCGGGCCGGCGATGACGAGGCGGCGCGCACGGCGCTGCGCGAGAAGAAGGCCGCGGAGACCGAGGCCGCCAAGATCGAGCACGACAAGCACGAGGCCGCGAGCTACGCGATCCAGCTCAACCGGAGCCGCAAGGAGTTCGAGACCAAGCTGCAGATGCTGAAGCTGCGCAAGGGCACGCTGGCGACCCAGCTCGCCGCGGCGCGCTCGGCGGGCGGCGACGCGTTCGGCAACGACTCGTCGGTGTGGGATCGATTCCAGGCGGCCGAGGATCGGATCGACGCCGAGGCGATCGAGACCGAGGTCGACGCGGCGATGCGCGGCGAGGAGGCCGACGCGCAGCAGTTCGATCGCAAGCTCGCGGCGGCGCAGCGCGAGCAGGGCCTGCTCGGCGAGGGCGGACCCGCGGGCCCCGAGGACGCGCTCGCGCAGCTCAAGGCGAAGATGGCCGCGGCCAAGGCGGCCAAGCAGAAGTCGCTCGAGGCGGCCAAGCCCGACGACGCGCCCGCCGACAAGGGCAAGCCGGAGTGACGTCCGCGAGCGACGCCGACGAGGCGCTGTCGACGCGGCTCCGCGATCTCTCGCTCGTCGAGCTCGACGCGTTGATCGCGGGCGATCGCGGCGCGCTGATCGCCGCGTACGCCGACGACGTGGCCGACGCGCTGCGCGAGGCGCGCGCACGGATCGCCGCGCTGCGCGCCCAGCTCGGCGGCGCGGATCCGCTGCAGGTCGTCGATGCGACGGTGCGGCAGCGTGCGTCCGATGCGGGGGCCGCAGGGGGAGAGCGCGTGCGCGCGCGGCTCGTCGGGCAGGCTGACGCAGCGCGTGCACTCGCCAGGCTCGCGGAGCTGGCCGCCGCGCTCGTGCCGCGGCTGTTCGAGGCCGATCGGCGGCGCTGATCGAGCCGCAGGCGAGGAATCGACAGAAGCACCCAAAGCTCGCCCTCGCGCTGTTGTCCAATCCGAGGTCCCCTTATAGTGACCCGGAAATGGCAGACGAGGACCTAGACCTCGACCGGGCGCGACAAGGCGACCGGGAAGCATTTGGTCGCCTCGTCCGGCGCCATCAACGACGCGTGTACGCCGCCGCTCTCCATATCCTCGGCAATCACAGCGATGCCGACGACGTCGCGCAGGAAGCGTTCGTGCGTGCGTACCGCGGGCTCGCGACGTTCGACGGGCGCGCCGATTTCTTCACCTGGCTCTACCGGATCACCGTGAACACCGCGCTCAACGCGCTGCGCTCGGACAAGCGCGGTGCGGCGCTCCAGCAGCGCGGCCACGCCGAGGCGGCGCACGTCGGCGGCCGGCCCGAGGCGCTCGGCCACGGCGCGTCGACGCCGGCGCAGAAGGCGCACCAGGCGAGCGAGGTGACGCGCGTGCTCGAGGCCGTCGCGTCGCTCTCGGCGCCGCTGCGAGTCACGTTGGTGCTCGCCACCGTCGAGGAGCTCCCGCACAAACAGATCGCGGAGTTGCTCGAGATTCCGGAAGGCACCGTTGCCTGGCGCGTCAACGAGGCGCGCCGTCTCCTCAAGTTGAAGCTGGCAGCCACTCCCACCCCGGTTGCCGTCAAATAGCCATGTCAGACGATCTGGACGACCTCCTCCGGCGCGCGATGAAATCCCTGGACGATCAGGTGCCGTCGGGTTATTTCGAGGACCTTCCGAATCGGACCATGGCACGTCTGGAGGACAGCAGTATGCAGCCCACTGGGACCTCGGGAAATTCACCACGCGAGACTTCGGCGGCCTCCGGCGTGCCACCGGAGAGCACCGTGGAATCCTCGCCCGCGGCAGAGCCGCGCGACGAGGACTCCGGCCTGCACGACATCCGGAGCCTCGCGAGCTCGCAGCGGATGCGCCACGCGGCGCGCCGCACCACGCAGCACTCCGCCGTGACCGACGACGACATCCTCGCGTCGTCGTCCGCGGGCTGGAAGGCCGTCGCGCTGCCCGAGCCCGCGAAGGTGGTGTCGCTGCCCGAGCTCGCCGAGCTGCCGTCGGTCGCCGAGGTCCGCGCCAGCGAGCGCAAGGCGGCGCACGCCAAGGCCGAGTCCGCCAAGGCCGCGGCCGCGTCGTCGTCGGAGGCGAAGTCCTCGACCGAGGCGAAGAAGGACGCGGTCGCCGCCACCGCTGTCGAGGCCGCACCGGTCTCGTCGATCGGCTCGCGGATCTCCGCGCGTCCGGCCGCACCCAAGAGCAAGACCCCGGTGATCGCGATCGCCGGGCTCGGCGTCGCCGCCGCGGCTGGCCTCGGGCTGTACTTCGCGTTCGGCAAGAAGTCCGAGCCCGCGGCGTCCGCGCCGGTCGCCGCCGCCGAGATCACACCCGCGCGTGAGGCCGCACCGCCGGCGCCACCCGCCAATCCGACGGTCACCGCCGAGCCGATCGCTCCCGCGGTGGTCGCGCCGGCCGAGCCGCCGGCCGTCGAGGCGGCCGCGGAGGCGACCGGGGCCGCGGCTCCGGATCAGGGCGTCGGCGCCGATGACACGAAGCCCAAGGCGCTCGCCAAGCGCGATCGCGCCGAGGAAGACTCGAAGAAGAAGCCTGCCAAGGGCAAGCTCGAAGCCGACGTGCCGGCGACGCCCACGCCCGAGGTCAAGAAGCCCGCCGACAAGCCGGCGCCGGCGACCAAGGCCGGCGGGAGCGCCGACGGCGATTTCGATGCGCTGCTCAAGGAGGCCGGCGTCGACGGCGCGAAGAAGGAAGCGAAGCCGGCGCTCGAGAAGAAGTCGCTGTCCGGCGACGACATCAAGAAGGGCATGGGCAGCGTCGCTGGCAAGGCACAGGCCTGCTACGCGGGCACGCAGGGCACCGCGTCGGTCAAGCTGACCGTGGCGCCCTCGGGCCAGGTGCAGAAGGTGACCGTGACGGGAGCGTTCGCCGGGACGCCGGAGGCCGCGTGTGTCGAGGCCGCGGTGAAGAGCGCATCGTTCCCGGCGTGGGACGGCGGTCCGCAGAGTTTCGGATTCAGCTACCTGCTCTCGGAGTAGTCGCGTCGCGCGCGCGGCCGGCGGCGCTTGTCGGGTGGGGGCCAGCGGTATACGGTCCCTCGCCTGTGGGCACCATGAGGAAGGTCTCGACCGGTCGTTTCTTCGAGGATTTCGGCATCGGCCAGCACATCGTGCACGCGCTGCCGCGCACCATGCACGGCGGCGACATCTCGATGTACATGGCGCTGACGGGCGATAAGCCGGCGCTGTCGTCGTCGACGGAGCTCGCGCGCTCGCTCGGGTTCGCGCGCGAGGTGATGCCGGATCTGCTCGTGTTTCACATCGTGTTCGGCAAGTCGGTGCCGGACATCTCGCACCACGCGACGGCGAACCTCGGCTACGCCGACGTGCGGTTCGTGCGCCCGGTGTATCCCGGCGACACGCTGGTCGCCGAGAGCGAGGTGATCGGGCTGCGCGAGGTGTCGAGTGGCACCGCGGGCGTGGTCTACGTGCGCACGCGCGGCACCAACCAGAAGGGCCAGGAGGTGCTGTCGTTCATCCGCTGGGTCATGGTGCCCAAGCGCGACAAGGACGCGGCGCGTGGCCTCAACAACGTGCCGCAGCTCCCCGCGACGGTGACCTCCGATCGGTTGCCGGTGCCCGAGTCGATGAACCTGCAGCGGTTCCCGGACCTGGCGTGGGCGTTCGGCTCGACGGCGCGGTGGGACGACTACGAGCCCGGCGAGCGGCTCGATCACCCGGACGCGATGACCGTCGAGGAGGCGGACCACGTCCAGGCGACCCGGCTCTACCACAACACCGCGCAGGTCCACTTCGACGCCCGCGCGACCGCCGAGTCGAAGTTCGGCCGCCGCATCGTGTACGGCGGGCACGTGATCAGCGTCGCGATGGGCCTGGCGCAGAACGGCCTCAACACCGCGCTCCGGCTCGCCGCGTGGAACGGCGGCGCCCACGTCGCGCCGACGTTCGCGGGCGACACGCTGCGCGCGTTCACCGAGGTGATCGAGCGCGCCGAGATCGCGGGCCGCCGCGACGTCGGGGCGCTGCGGCTGCGGCTGTCCGCGGTCAAGAACGTGAGCGCCGCCGAGCTCGCGCACGTGCCGCCGCTGCTCTCGGGGACCAAGGAGCCGCGGATCGTGCTCGAGCTCGACTACTGGGCGCTGTTCCCGCGGCGCTGACCCCGCGCCGCGCCGCGATGCAGCCAGGCCAGCCAGCCGGCGAGCGCGGCGATCGCCGCGAGCGCGATCGCGAGGGTCGCCTGGAGCGCCGCCTTCGATCCGCGCTCGACGGTGAACGGGCCGACCCGCGCCAGCTCCGGCCGGATCGCGCCGACCTCGACGACGATCGCGGGTGGCGCCGCGGGCGCGAACGGCTGGACCAGGGTGCGCGCGGCCGCCGCGATCGCCGCGCGATCCGCGCGATCGTCGACGATCACCACGACCGAGGCCGCGGGCGCAGCCGGCGCCGAGACCGCGGGCGCGAGTGGATCGCGGATCGGCCGGCGCAGCTCCACACCGGCGCGCACCACGCCGGGGAGCGCGGCGAGCTGGGCCTCGAGCCGCGCGCTG
>JBQCJR010000805.1:0-8935 GCA_051952595.1 Kofleriaceae bacterium | reverse complement strand
CGTCCCGACCGCGGGATCGGCGTGGTCGACCGGCTGCGTGAAGTGGAGGACGAAGTAGCGGTAGCCCGCCGTCAGCGTCGGCTCCTCGGTCGCGTCGTGCACGCCGGGGAGCGCCGCGAGCTCGGCGGCGAGATCCGGGCCGTCGGGGGCGGCGTCGGGGGGCGCGGCCAGGTTGTCGCCGCAGCCGGCGAGCGAGGCGAGCCCGGCGACCGAGGCGAGCGAGGCGAGCGCGGCGAGCGCGGCGGCCGTCGCGGCGAGCCTCGGCATCCTTCGCAGCTTGCCATGGGCTCGATCTCCGGGGTAGGCATGCGGGCCATGGCGCTCTCCGTCGGCATCGTCGGCCTGCCCAACGTGGGCAAGAGCACGGTCTTCAACGCCCTCACCGCGGGCAAGGCCGAGGCTGCCAACTATCCGTTCTGCACGATCGATCCGAACGTCGGCATCGTGCCCGTGCCCGATCCGCGCCTTCAGCGGATCGAGAAGCACATCAAGACGCAGAAGGTCATCCCGGCGATCGTCGAGATCGTCGACATTGCGGGCCTGGTGAAGGGCGCGTCGCAGGGCGAGGGCCTCGGCAACAAGTTCCTCGCGAACATCCGCGAGACCAACGCGATCCTCATGATGGTGCGCTGCTTCGACGATCCGAACGTGATCCACGTGTCGGGCTCGGTCGATCCGATGCGCGACATCGACATCATCGAGCTCGAGCTCGTGCTCGCCGACGCCGAGACCGCCGACAAGCGGCTCAAGAAGGCGCAGAGCCAGGCGAAGTCCGGCGCGAAGGAGGCCAAGGTCGAGCTCGCGCTGGCCGAGCGCGTCGCGGCGCACCTCCAGACCGGCAAGGCGGCGCGCACGCTCGAGCTCTCGCCCGACGACAAGAAGGAGGTCTCGACCTGGGGCCTCATGACCGCCAAGCCGGTGCTGTACTGCTGCAACGTCGGCGAGGGCGATCTGCCCAAGGGCAACACGTGGAGCGACGCCGTGCGCGCGCGGGCCGCGCGCGAGGGCGCGGGCGTCGTCGTGCTGTGCGGCAAGGTCGAGGCCGAGCTCGCCGAGCTCGCACCTGCCGACCGCGGCGAGCTGCTGTCGTCGTACGGCCTCACCGAGCCGGCGCTGTCGACGCTCGCGCGCGAGTGCTATCGGTTGCTCGGACTGCAGTCGTATTTCACCGCCGGCGAGAAGGAGATCCGCGCGTGGACGGTCAAGAAGGGTGCGCTCGCGCCCGAGGCCGCCGGCGTGATCCACACCGACTTCGAGAAGGGCTTCATCCGCGCCCAGGTGTACTCGGTCGCGGACCTCGAGCAGCACGGCAGCGAGGCGGCGATCAAGGCGGCCGGCAAGCTGCGCATGGAAGGCAAGGAGTACGTCGTGCAGGACGGCGACATCATGCACTTCCTGTTCAACGTCTGAGCGCGGCGCTCACCGCTGCACGGTCGCCAGCCACGCGACCATCCGGCAGGGCACCCTACCCTCGCCGTCGATCAGGTCCGCCACCACGGCGCGCAGCTGCTCGCCGATCGCCGCGCGATCGACCTGCTCCATCGCGTAGGTGCCGCCGAGGCAGTGCCAGACCTGCTCGAAGCTGCCGGTCAGATCGAGCTCCCAGCGCTCGAACGCGATCGCGCCCCAGCCGGCGAACAGCTCCCGCCAGCCCTCCTCGGACTTGGTGCGTGGATCGCCGAACCGCGGCGCGGCGCGCTGGATCTCGGCGGTGAGCGCGAGGTAGCGATGGAACGCGTCGTCGCCGTGCGCGGTGGGCCCGCCGCCGAGCACCGCGGCGAACCAGCCGCCCGGCGCGATCACCCGCGCGAGCTCGCGGACCACCTGCTCCGGGTCGTCCATCAGCATGAACGCGAAGTGCGAGACACAGGCATCGACCGCCCCGGTCGCGAGCGGCAGCGCCTGGGCGCGCGCGAGCACGAGCGGATGGGCCGCGGATCGGGCGCGCGCCGCGGCGAGCTCCGCGGCGGACAGATCGACGCCGATCGGCCGGGCGCCGCGCGCGGCGAGTAGCTCCAGCAGGTAGCCATCGCCACACGCGAGGTCGAGCACGCGGGCCCCCGGCGGCACGAGCTCGGCGAGCCGGTGATAGCTCCCGGCCCGCGCGAGCGCCGACGACGTGATCCCGGGGCGCTCGGCGTGGAACCGGCGCAGGATCGTCTCGCGAGTGCTCGGCTCGGTCATGCGCCGCAGGATATACCGTCGCGCGCGATGGTCAGCGACCCGAGCCGGAGGCGAGGCATCCTGATGGTCGCGCTCGCCGCCGCGTCGTGGGGCACGTGGAGCCTGTTCCTGCGCCCGCTCGGCCTGCCGAGCGTGGTCACCAGCTGGTTCACCCTGGTCGGCATGGCGGTGTTCGCGCTGCCGTTCGCGCTGCGCGGCCCCCGCCCCACGTGGACCCGCGCCGCCGTGGTGCTCGTGGTCGCCAACGCGGCGTTCGACACCCTCAACCTGCTCAGCTACTTCGCGGCGATCGAGCACACCACCGTGGCGATCGCCGTGCTCACCCACTACCTCGCGCCGATCCTGGTCGCGATCGCGTCGCCGTGGATCGATCGCTCGCGCGCCCGCGGCGTCGCGCCCGCCGCGGTGGTCGCGCTGGCCGGGCTGGTGATCGTGCTCGAGCCGTGGAGCGCGCCCGCGGGCGGCGCCGCCGGGCCGATCTACGGCCTGATCTCGGCCGTCTGCTACGCGGGCAACGTGTTCGCGGTGCGCCGGCTCGCCGTGGCGATCGGGCCGGCGCGTGCGATGTCGGATCACTCGGCGATCGCCGCGGTGGCGCTGCTCCCGCTCGCGTGGAGTGGGCTTGGCCAGGTCTCCGCCATGGATGTCGCGTGGTTGGCCACCGCCGCGGCGACGATCGGCGCCGCATCCGGAGTCGTGTTCGCGCGTGGGCTCGCGCGGATCGGCTCGGCGAGCGCCGCCGTGCTCACGTTCGCCGAGCCCCTGGTCGCCGTCGCGATCGGCGCGCTCGTGTGGGACGAGCCCCTCCATCCCTTTGCGGCGCTCGGCGGTGCGATGGTGCTCGGTGCGGGCATCCACGTTGCACGCAAGGCGCGTTAGGATTCATGCCCATGCAACGCGTCACCATCGCGATGCCCTCGTACAACGAAGAGCGCTACATCGAGGCCTGCATCGCGAGCGTCCAGGCCCAGGACTACCCCCAGGATCTGATCGAGATCCTCGTCGCCGACGGGCGATCCACCGACCGCACGCGCGAGATCCTCGCCCGGCTCTCCGCGACGGATCCACGCATCCGTATGGTCGACAACCCCGCGCGCCTCCAGGCCGCCGGGCTCGGCCTGCTGGTCAAGGAGGCCACGGGAGACGTCATCGTCCGGATGGACGTGCACGCCGAGTACGCGCCCGATTACGTGCGCAAGTGCGTCGAGACGCTGGAGCGCACCGGGGCCGACAACGTCGGCGGAGCCCAGCGCGCGCTCGCCAAGTCCGCGTTCCAGCGGGCGCTCTGCGCCGCGCTCGGCAGCCCACTGGGCGTCGGCGGCGCGAAGTACCGATCGTCCGAGGCCGAGGGCTTCGTCGACACCGTGTTCCTCGGCGCGTTCCGCCGCCGGGTGTTCGAGTCCGTCGGGCTGTGGGACCCGGGCGCCGTCACCAACGAGGACGCCGAGCTCAACCAGCGCATCCTCGACGCCGGCGGCCAGATCTATCTGTCGCGGGACATCGTGGTGCACTACTTCCCGCGCGACTCGCTCGGCGCGCTCGCCAAGCAGTACTTCCGCTACGGGCGCGGACGCGCGCGCACCCTGCTCAAGCTCGGCAAGTTCCCCACGATGCGCCCCCTGATCCCGTTCGGCATGGTGAGCGGCGCCGCCGCGCTCCTGCTGATGCCCCCGCTGTGGCCGCTCGCCCCACTCGCCGCCGCCGGCTACGCGATCGCCACCGGCGCCGAGGCCGTGCGGGTCGGCCGCGGCCTCGGGGCCGACGCCATCCCCACGGTGTGGGCCATCTTCCCCGTGCTCCACGCCGCCCACGGCGCCGGCTTCTGGGCCGGCCTCTGGCAGTACCTCCGCAAGCCCGACTGGCCGACCGAGCCCGAGCGCGTGGCGCCGCGCAAAGTCGTGCTCCGCGCGGTCTGAGCGAACGGCGCCCGCGCTCACCTCACGGCGCGGTGGCGCGGTTGTTCTCGACCTGCACCAGCTCGCGCGCCTGGGCGAGCCGCAGCCCGATGCCGATGCGCTCGAGCACGCGATCGGTGATCCGGGCGAACCCGAGCAGCCGGGCGGCGTCGCGCACCAGGTCGTTGGTGCCGATGCCCACCGCGCGCTCGACGACGATCCGCAGCGCCGCGGCGATCTCGGACAGCGGCACCTCGTCGATGTCGCGGCGCGCGGCCGGGCCGTTGCCGGCGACCCGCACCGCCGGCACGCCCTGCGGATCCTGGTCCAGGCGCCACACCACGTTCTCCTCGTCGCCCCACCGGCCGCGGCCCTGCAGCGCGACCCGGATCTGATCGGTCACGCGCTGGGTCACGCGCCCGATCCCGAAGTACGCGCCGACCCGGCGCGCGAGCAGATCGACGTGCATCGGCGCCTCGGCCGCGAGCACCTGCTCGACCACCTTGCCGAGCTCCGGCAGGTGGCGCGGCGCGAACAGATCGTCCGGCACGCGGCGCCCCGCCGGGATCGCGGCCACGATGTACGGCCCGATCGCGATCGAGCCGCGCGCGACCTTGATCGGCGTGGTGGCGCCGCCCTCGAACGAGAGCTGAGGGATCGAATCGCTGTGCGGACCGGAGCCGGTCGCGAGGCCCGGCGCGCCAGTCGTACCGCTCTTGCCCTCGCCCGCGCGGGTGCCCCCCGAGCCCGCGCCGCGCGCGGCGACCGGGCCGGAGCTGGCCTTGCGGTTCGGCGCGGAGCCAGCGGCGACCGGCGCGCGGGTGCGCCCGGAGCCGGAGCCGGAGCCAGCGCCGGGGCGCGGCGCGACGATCGGCGC
This sequence comes from Kofleriaceae bacterium, assembly GCA_051952595.1. Classification (GTDB taxonomy): domain Bacteria; phylum Myxococcota_A; class Polyangia; order Haliangiales; family Haliangiaceae; genus JABFXX01. The sequence continues at coordinate 3,979 of JBQCJR010000805.1, read as the reverse complement.
GTTGCGGCCGGTGATCGGCGCGGGGCGGCGCTGCCGGCTCGCGGCGAGCGCGGTGACGATCGCGGCGTGCGCGCGCTGGATCTCGCGCTCCGGATCGGCCCACCAATCCAGCGACCAGATCCGGTGCAGCCGCCAGCCCAGCTGAGTCAGCACCTGTGCGCGCAGCCGGTCGCGATCGCGCGCCGCGGGAGCGCTCGCGTACGCGGCGCCGTCGTGCTCGATCGCGAGGATGTAGCGCTCGGGGTCGCTCGGATCGACCACCGCGAGGTCCACCTTGTACGCGCCGCAGCCGACCTGGTGGCGCAGCGCCCAGCTGCGCTCGCCGAGCGCGCGGGCGATCGCCTCGACGATCGGGCTGACCGGCGGGGCGTGCTCGGCCTCGCGCGCCGAGCCGCCGCGATCGCGCGCGAACGCGATCAGGTCCGCGAGATCGCGGATCGTCGGCGGCGCGTCATCGGGGATCGACTCCGGTCCGAAGCTCGAGAACACGACCAGCTGCTCGCGGGCGCGCGTGATCGCCACGTTGAGCCGGCGCTCGCCGCCGCGCTGCGACAGCGGGCCGAAGTTCATGGTCAGCGCGCCGCTGCGATCCGGCCCGTAGCCGACCGAGAGCAGCACCACGTCGCGCTCGTCGCCCTGCACCGTCTCGAGGTTCTTCACGATCAGCGGCTCGGTCAGCCCCTGGCCGCCCGCGCCGATCAGCTCGATCACCGCGTCGAGCGCCGAGTCGGTGGCGCGCGCCTCGTCGAGCAGATCCTCGATCAGCTCCTGCTGGGCGCGCGAGAACGTCACGATCCCGATCGACCGCGTGCACTGCGCCGGGTCCTTGAGCCGCGCCACCACCTCGGCGACCACCGCCTCGGCCTCGGCGCGGTTCTGGCGCGACTGCGCGCGATCGTAGATCCCATCGACGCGCCGCCACGACACGCCGAGGTCCGGCGAGCCCTGCGCGGTCGGGAACACCTGGAGCCGATCGCCGTAGTAGCGGCGGTTCGCGAACGCGATCAGATCCTCGTGCTTGCTGCGGTAGTGCCACGCGAGCCGCAGCTCGGGCAGCCGCGCGGCCACGCAATCGTCGAGCACGCTCTCGAGCTCGGCGATCACGCCGTCCTCGTCGGCGAGGCCGCCCGCGTCGAAGAACCGGGTCGGTGGCAGCTGCCGCGAGTCGCCCACCACGATCGCCGAGTCGCCGCGGGCGAGCGCGCCGATCGCGTCGGCGGTCGGCAGCTGCGACGCCTCGTCGAACACCACCACGTCGAACCGGATCGGGCTGCCCTCGGCGGGCGCCGGATCGAGGTACTGCGCGACCGACAGCGGGCTCATCAGCATGCACGGGGCCAGCCGCGGCAGCAGCTCCGGGATCTCGGCGAACAGCCGGCGCAGCGGCTTGTGGCCGCGCTGCTTCTTCAGCTCGTGCAGCAGCACGCCGAGCTCGCCTCCCGGATCCGCGGTCACCCGTGGCACGCGCTCGGCGAGCCGAGCGAGCGCGCGGCTGCGCACCAGCGCGAGCGCCGCGCGATCCAGATCCGCGAACGCCGAGACGTGCGCGTGGTGGCTCGCGCCGTGGAACCGCGCGAGCGCCGGGGTATCCGACAGCTCGGCGTCCGCCCACGCGAGCAGCGTCGCGCGCTCCCACGCCGGGGAGAGCTCCGCCGCGCCGAGGTCGCCGCGATCGATCGCGGTGACCGCCGGGCCGACCCCGGCCGCGAGCGCCGCAGCCCGCGCGCCGTGGAACGCGATCCAATCGCGCAGTGCGTCGATCGCGTGGCGCAGCGCCTCGACCTGCTCGCGCAGCGCGCTCGGGTGGTCGCCGTCCGGGCCACTCGCGCCGAGCGCGCCGCGATCGATCCCCGTGGTCTCGGCGAGCGCGCCGAGCGCCGGGGTCCACCGCGCGACCGCCTCGGCGAGCCGCGCGAACGGCGCGAGATCCGCGGCCTGCGACGCGCCCGCCGGCACCGCCGCCACCTGGGCGATCAGCGCCCGCCACGCCGTCGCGCGACCGGAGTCGCCGCCGGCGACCTCGACCGCGTCGAACGCGCGGCGCAGCTCGGCCGCCCAGCCCACCGCGGTGTCGATCGCCGCCAGGTCGAGGCTCAGCGGATCGCCGCCGAGCTCGCCGAACCACCGCCGCGCCGGCTCGGCGGCCCCGACCAGCGCCGCCCGGCACGCCCGCTCGGCGATCACCGCCTCGAGCGCGCCGAGCATCGCCGCGTCGGTCTCGAGCTGCCCGGGGATCGCGGCGTCGCGGACCTCGGCCCGCACGCCGCGCAGCGCGACGAACCGGACCGGACCGACCCGGTTCGCCCACTTCTTGAGCTGCGCCCACAGCGCCGGCGCGTCGAGCGCGACCACGCGATCCGTGAACCGATCGCCGACCTCGGTCACCAGCATGCGGTGGCGGTTGGCGAGCAGCAGGAACGACAGCGGATCGCGCGGCACCGGGATCGCGCCGCCGCCGCGCGCGCGAACCAGGGCGATCTGCTCGCCCAGATCGTCCGGGCGCGACGTGCGCAGCTGCGTCAGCAGCTCGCCGCCCGGGCGCGGCGACGCCGCGGCGATCGCCCCGAGCGCGCCGAGCGCGACCAGCTGCTCGCGGGTGCGCCCGAGCGTGCCCGGCACCAGCTGCGCGAGCTCGCGGACCGCGTCAGCCAGCGCCGCCGCGGCACCCGCCGCCTCGTCGAGCGCGGCGAGCGCGCGCTCGCGGCCATCGAGCGGCCAGCGCTCGAGCGTCGAGAGCCGCCACGGGTGGGTCGCCACCGGCTCGACCGGGATCGCGGCCGCGGCCAGCTGCTCGACCGCGAGCCGGCGACGATCGAACGTCGCGGCGTCCAGCCCGGTCGCGTCGCGCTCGGCGAGCGGCGCCCGCGGCGTGCCGCGCAGCTCGACCAGCCGGCCGAGCACCGCGTGCACCGAGCGGCCGAACGGCCCCACCCGGTGGAGCGCCGCGACGTGGCCATCGAGCGCCGCGCGCAGCTCGGAGAGCCGCGCGTCGTCGCTGTTCGGGCCCGAGAACCCGCCCGGCCGGAACGATCGCTCGAGCACGCGGCCCAGCTGGCCGAGCACGTGCGCGCGCCCCGACTTGTGCGAGTGCAGCTCGAGGCAGAACTCGCCGAGCCCCACCGCCGCGAGCCGCTGCTGCACCACCTCGAGCGCGGCGATCTTGTCGGTGACGAACAGCACCGACTTGCCCTGGCTCACGCAGTGGACGATCAGGTTCGCGATCGTCTGCGACTTGCCGGTGCCCGGCGGACCCTGGAGCACGAAGCTGGCGCCCGTCCCGGCCGCCGCCACCGCGGCGAGCTGGCTGGCATCGGCGTCGAGCGGCGCGAGCAGCTCGCTCGGCGCGCTCGCGGCCGGCGCCGTCCCGGTGACCGCCGCGGCCGCCGCGCCCGAGGGCTGGCCGAACGCCACGCCGGTGCCCGCGGCGAGGTGGCCGACCACCGGCGCGGCGAGCAGCGCGTCGGCGCGCGCGTCGAGGTCGTTCCACATCACGAACTTGGCGAACGAGAAGATGCCGAGCCGCGCGGCGCGCTCGACCCGCCAGCCCGGGCGGGTCACCGCGATGCCCTCCGCCGCGTCGAGCAGGCCCGCGAGCACCTCCGCGGGGTCCGCCTCGTCGTCGGCCGGCGGCGCGAGCAGCAGGTCGAGCTCGCGGCGCAGCTTCTCGCCGAGCGTCTGGTTGAACCGCGGATCGATCGCCTCGGCGCCGATCAGCCGCAGGCCGCTATCGCCGCGCTCGAGCTCGACCGGGTGCAACCACAGCGGCGCCGCGTGCGCCACGCCCTCGGCATCACACCAGTGCAGCAGGCCAAGCGCCAGCCACAGGGTGTGGATGCCACCGTCGGCGAGCTGGGCGCGCGCGGCGCGGCGGATCGCGACCAGCCGGCGCGCGAGCTCGGGCCGTGCCAGCGGCGTGCGCAGCCGGCCGGCGTCGGTCGCGTCGCCGTCCGCCGCGGGCCCGGACGCGAGCTCGAACGCG
>JBQCJR010000804.1:0-2973 GCA_051952595.1 Kofleriaceae bacterium | reverse complement strand
GAACCCGAACGCGCGGGCGTGCCGGGTCAGCCACGGAAACGACGCCTCGTTCATCACGATGTCGAGCGCGCTGCCCGCCTGGTGGTTCGAGTAGCCGGGCTTCGCGGCGAGGTTGCCGCGCCCGGCGCGCCACCGCTCGTACAGCTGGCGCTGCTTGTCGTGCGAGCGGAACCCGCTCCGCACGACCAGATCGACGCCGTCCTCGGCCGCCGCGGCCTGCATGTCGCGGAACGCCCGCGCGGTCGCGAGCTCGACCTCGGTCCAGCCCACGGTGACCAGGCGGATCGAGATCCGCTTGCCGTTGCGATAGCCGGTGGCCGCGCGACCGTCGTCGTCGTCGTTGCCGGCATGGGCGATTCCCATCAGGAGACACAGCAAGAGCACCACGCGCATCGGGGGCCAGCTTGAGGTACGTACCTCGAGGGCGCTACGCACCGCGGCGTGCCAACGCGCGCCCGCGGAGATGTCGTACGACGATCTACGGCAGCGGGCTCGGCGCGCACCTTGAATCGTCGACGATCCGATTCTGCGCGACGCGGAGAGCCCATGGACGTGCTGCGAGCAGACATCGCGATCATCGGCGGCGGCCTCGGAGCCTGCGCGGCCGCGATCGCGGCAGCGCGCAGCGGGCGGCGCGTCATCGTGACGGAAGAGACGCGCTGGCTCGGTGGGCAGCTCACGAGCCAGGCGGTGCCGCCCGACGAGCATCCGTGGATCGAGGAGGTGGGAGCCACGGCGAGCTATCGCGCGCTCCGTCGAGGCATTCGCGACTACTACCGCGCGCACCTGCCGCTCACCCGAGCGGCGCGCGAGCGCGAAACGCTGAACCCGGGGAACGGCTGGGTCAGCCGGCTGTGCCACGACCCGCGGATCGCCGTGGCCGTGCTCGATCAGATGCTGGTCCCACATCAGCTGAGCGGTCGGCTGCGCGTGATGCAGCCGCATCGGCCGATCGCCGCGTGGACACACGGTGACCGCGTGATCGGCGTCGTCGTGCGAGGCCTCGAGTCGGGGCGCGAGGCCTTGATCGAGGCGCCGTTCTTCATCGACGCCACCCCCTATGGTGACCTGCTCGAGCTCGCGGACCTCGAGCACGTGCTGGGGGCCGAGGCTCGCTCCGAGACCGGCGAGCCCCACGCGGCCGACGTGGCGAGCGCGCGCGACCAGCAAGCGATCACGGTGTGCTTCGCGATCGAGCATCGCGACGGCGAGGACCACACGATCGATCCGCCACGCCAGTACGACCTGTGGCGCGAGCTGGAGCCGCCCGGGTGGCCAGGGCGGCTGCTGAGCTGGACGACGGTGCGCCCCGAGACGCACGAGCCGATCACGCGCCGTCTGTTCGACGCCGAGGACGATCATCCATGGTGGCGGTTCCGGCGGATCCTCGATCGCGCAAACTTCGTGCCCGGATTTGCCTCGAGCGACATCACCCTCGTGAACTGGCCGCAGAACGACTACTGGTTCGGACCGGTCGTCGGGGGCGAGCCCGCGGCGCGCGCGCGTCACCTCGAGGACGCGCGACAGCTCAGCCTCAGCCTGTTGTACTGGCTGCAGACCGCGGCGCCGCGCCCGGATGGCGGCGTCGGCTACCCGGGCCTGCGCCTGCGTGGCGACGTGGTCGGCGGAACGCCCGACGGCCTGGCGCAGGCGCCCTACGTCCGGGAATCGCGACGGATCCGCGCGGAGCGCACCGTGCTCGAGCAGCACATCGCGCATCCGCTTCGACCCTGCGGCCCCGAGCTGGTGCACGACTCGGTTGGCATCGGCTGCTACCGCATCGACCTCCATCCATGCGCCAGCGGCGCGGGCTATCTCGACCTGGGGTGCTGGCCGTTCCAGATCCCTCTCGGCGCCATGATTCCGGTGCGCGTCGAGAACCTGCTCCCGGGCGGCAAGAACCTCGGGGTCACGCACATCACGAACGGTGCGTTCCGGGTGCATCCGGTCGAATGGAATGTGGGCGAGGTGGCGGGCCTGCTCGCCGCGCACTGTCTCGAACACCGGCTCACGCCGCGATCCGTCCGGAATACCCCGCGTCTGCTCGAGGCCTTCCAGTCGCTGCTCCGGCGAGAGGGCATCGAGCTGTCCTGGCGAACGCTCCTTCCGCTCTGAGGTGATCATGGACCAGCAACGCAAGCTCCGCATCGGCATCTCCGGCTCGTACGGAGGCATGAACATGGGCGACGAGGCGATCCTCGAGGGAATCCTCGGCGCGCTGCGCGCCACCGTGCCGGCCGAGGTCACGGTGTTCTCGCGCGATCCGGCGGATACGCTGGAGCGGCACAGCGTCGAGCACGCGGTCTGCCCGCGCGCGCTCACCCGCAAGCAGATCGTCCCGGAGATCCGCGCGCTCGACCTGTTCATCCTCGGCGGCGGCGGCATCCTGTACGACCGAGACGCCGAGGAGTACCTCCGCGAGGTGACCATCGCGAACGAGCTGGAGATCCCGGTCTTCCTCTATGCGATCAGCGCCGGTCCACTCGTGACCGCCGCTTCGCGACGCGCGGTGCAGGAAGTCCTCAACGCGCTATCGACCCCTGTGATCGCGGTGCGCGATCGACTCGGCTATCGCCTCCTCGAGGACATCGGGGTGACCAGCGAGATCCACCTGACCGCCGATCCGGCGTTCCTGCTCGAGCCGGAGCCGCTATCGCAGCAGGCGCTGGAGGCCGAGGGCGTCGATCTCGATCGCCACCTCGTTGGCTTCTCCGTGCGCGAGCCCGGGCCCGCGGCGCCCGACATCGATCCCGACGAGTACTACGCGCTGCTCGCGAACGCGGCGGACTTCATCGCCGCCCGCTACGACGCCAACGTGCTGTTCGTTCCGATGGAGAAGACCGACGTCCAGCACAGCCACGCCGTCATCTCGCACATGCGGTACGCCGAGCGCGCCGAGCTGTTGAGGCGCAGGTACTCGCCGCGGCAGCTGCTGGACCTGATGGGGCGGCTCGAGTTCGCGGTCGGCATGCG
>JBQCJR010000803.1:0-2506 GCA_051952595.1 Kofleriaceae bacterium | reverse complement strand
GGTGTTGTTGGTTGGGGTTATAGAGGTGCGATACCACCCGGCCACCGCGCTTGGGGGTGTCGTGCTTGGGGTGTTGTTGGTGCGGGGCGTGCTGCCCGTCGCCGCTCCGGCCGCGAAGAGGAATGGACGTCATGGCGAGCTCTAGAGTTGTGCCTCGAGCGAGACGGTGAAGATGTTGTTGATGCCGTGCCCGCGGATGTTCGAGGGCGGGTTGGTCATCGAGTTGGTGATCGTCGGAACGCGATACCAGTAGTGGATGTAGCTCGCGCCGATCCGGTAGCGGCCGGTGCGCCAGCGCGCGCCGGTGTGGAGCGCCGGGTGCGAGAAGCTCGGCTGATCGAGCGTGACCGACTCGGGCGGAGCCGGCGACTTGTCGTACTGGAACCCCGCCATCAGCTCGAGCCCCGGCGCCGCGCCGAGCGAGTGCAGGCGCAGGCCCGCCGAGGCCGCCCACGAGTCGTTGTAGTTCTTGATCGTCTCGAGCTCGCGGAGCAGCGCGATCCCGGTGATCGCCGTGTGCTGGCGCTCGTACTGGCGATACAGCCAGTAGCGAAACTCGCCCGCGACCTCGAGGTTCGGCGTGACGTCGAAGCTCGCGCCACCCATGAACGCCCACGGCAGCAGCTGGGTCGTGGTCTGCACGCCGATCAGCTGGTCGCCCGGCACGCCCGCGTCGTCGCTGAACGTGACCTCGACCGGCCCGGTCAGCTCGGCGTCGACGCGCCCGGTGATCGTCGCGCCCCAGCTGAACCGCGGGTGCGGCTGGCCGAACGCGCCGATCGTCCAGGTCGGCGCCCAGCCGCTGCCGTCGAGCACCAGCTCGGGGCGCGTGCCGGTCAGGCGGCTGACGTCCATGCCGTTGAGGATCGGGAACACCTCGCGCTTGCCGTGCACGCGCAGGTTGATCACGCCCGCCGTCGCGCCGATCGAGAGCGTCGGATGGACCCGGTACGCCGCGCTGAGCACCGCCTGCGGCGCGACCACGTAGCCATCGATCAGGTGGTAGCGCGTGACCGCGTTCTCCTCGAACGCCGCGCCGGTCGCGTTGCCGACGTAGACCGCCGCGCCGGCGACCAGCCGATCCGGGAGGATCTCGTAGGTCGCGGCGATCATCGGGATGACGCCCATCGCGCGGCTCGGCTTGATCGGCGCGTAGTAGCCATCACTCTCGGGCCCCACGCCGAGGAACCGATCGCTCTCCGCCCACGGCCGGAGCCGGAACTCGGTGTCGAGCAGCGACAGGCCCATCGACAGGTAGAGCTGCACGCCGTGCTGGAGCACCAGCCCGCCGGGGTTGTGATAGATCGCCGACGCGTCGTCGGGCCGGCCGATGATCGTGGACATCGCGGTGCGACGAACACCGATCTCGGGCACGCCGAAACCACCCGCCGCCGCCGGGGCCGCCGCAGCGACGAGCCCTGCGAGCGTGGCGAGTGTGCGGAACTTCATGGCCGCAATCTCCCCGGATCCCGACGAGGGCGCTAGGCCGAACTCGCCTCTGGCAGAAAGTATGTAGGGCTCGGCGATAAGATGTGCCGATGGACGACGACTTGATCTGGCGGCGCGGCGCGCGGCTGCCCGGCAGCGACTACCACGTGTTCAAGACCGCGTTCGTCGACGCGAACCATCCGCGCACCGGCGCGCCGAAGCGGTTCTCGCTGATCGAGACGGTCGACTGGGTCAACGTGATCGCGCTGACGCGCGACGATCGCGTCGTGCTGATCCGCCAGTACCGCCCGGGGATCGATCGGGTGTGCATCGAGATCCCCGGCGGCATGATCGACGAGGGCGAGGATCCCGCGACCGCCGCCGCGCGCGAGCTCGCCGAGGAGACCGGCTACACGTCGAGCCGCTGGCGCCCGCTCGGCCGCGCCGCGCCGAACCCGGCGATCCAGAACAACTACCTGCACAGCTTCCTCGCGCTCGACGCCGAGCCGACCACGCCGCAGCGGCTCGACGGCGGCGAGGTGCTCTCGCTCGAGACCGCCCCCCTCGCCGAGGTCCGCGCGATGCTGTGCGACGGCCGGATCGATCACGCGCTGGTGATCGCCGCGTTCGCGCACCTCGCGTTCGAGCTCGGCGACCTCGGGCGCCCCGGCGCGGGTCCGCCGCGGTGATCACGCGCCGATCGCGGATGGCTCCGGCCGGGCTCCGCTGGCGCCAGCCCCCGGTTTCTGGTCAGATGCGACCCCATGCCGCCCAAGACTTCGTGCCCTGTCTCGCTCACGCAGTTCCTCGAAAAGGCCGAGCCGCTCAAGATCGTCATCAACGGCCAGGAGATGCTCGCAGAGGTCAAGCAGTTCTCGACCGGCAGCTTCGGCTGGTACATGAACGCCAAGACCGTGGTGAGCGTGGACGGAAAGCCGCTGTCGGTGCAGATCGGAATGAACATGACGGTGGTCGGCAGCAAGGACGCGGAGCGCTAGCCTCACACCGCTTCACGGATCGCTCGGAACAAGTATGTCCACACGCATTGCTGACGTGCTGGCGGGCAAGCAGCCCGTCG
>JBQCJR010000802.1:0-7777 GCA_051952595.1 Kofleriaceae bacterium | reverse complement strand
TTGGGAAACCTGGGGGGGGCGAAGCCGATTTGTCTTGGTGGTGGGTGGCGGTTGGTGCTCCTGGGGGGGGCGACGCCGCGATGTCCTCGTGGAGCGCTGCCGCTGGCGCGACAGCGGCAGGATCTATCGAGTGGCCACGCCGCGCGGAATCGAGGAAGCTGCGTGCGGTGGTCAGCCTGAGTCAGCGGCGCATCGCGATCGGCGTGCTCGTCGCGTGCTTCGTCGGCGGCGCCGTGTGGGCCGGGGCGACCGGCCGCGTGTCGATCGCGTCGATCGAGCGCTGGCTCGAATCACTCGGGCCGCTCGCGCCCGTGCTGTTCACCGGCGCCTTCGTGCTCGGCTCGCTGATCGGCCTGCCCGGAATGGCGTTCGTGATCGGCGGCCGGCTCGCGTTCGGCGCCGAGCTCGGGTTCGTGCTCGGCTACGGCGCCGGGCTCGTCGCATGCACCGTGCCGTTCGCGATCGCGCGCACCCTGCGCCGCGACGGCAACTCCGCGTGGCGCCCGCGCAACCGCCACGTCGCCCGCGCGTTCGCTCTCCTCGATCGACACCCCCTGCGCGCCGTGATCGCCCTGCGCCTCGTGCTGTGGTTCAACCCGCCGCTCAGCTACGCGCTCGCGCTGACCCCGGTCCCGTGGCGCGCGTACCTCGCCGGCTGCGCGATCGCCCTCGCGCCCGTCGTCGCGGTCGCCGTGTTCGCGACTGGCTGGTTCCTGTAGCCGCGGCCGCGCGGCGCGGTGTCACTTCACCTGCACCGGTGCGGTGCGCGCGAACACCGTGACCGGCTTGTCCGGGCCATGTCGGCGAACTCTGCCGATCCGCACCCAGTAGGTCTGCGCACGCTTGAGGTGCCAGCGCTCGTCCGGCGTCCGCATGTCCTGGCCGCCGTAGCTCGCGCGCTCGCCCGGCAGCAGCATCGTCGCGACCGGCGGATTGCCCAGCTCGTCCGCCACCAGCCAGCCATCGCCATCGCGCGCCGGCACCGGCCCGACGAGCTGGAAGTACACCGCGTCGTGATCCTTCGCGGCCGAGATCGGGCGCGCCCCCGGCGGCAGACTTCCGCTCGCGATCTCGTGACTCGGCACCAGCACCGGCGGATCTTTCAGATCGCTCGGCGAGGTCGGGGCAGAGAGCGGCTGCACCGCATCGACCTTCCAGAACCAGCGCCGGTCCGAGTCCAGCTCCCACGCCCCACCCAGGGCGACCCGATCGCCCTCCTTGGCGACGTGGCTCCCTAGCGCGACCCGGATCCCGAGTGCACCGTTGCCCTCCGTGTCATCGACGAGCCAGACGTACGGCGACGGAACTGCACCCGCAGGTCCACCAGACGCGTCCGGCGCGCCGGACATCGCATCAACTGGCGGAGATCCGGTCGGCGGAGATCCAGTCGGCGCAGATCCGGCCGGCGCAGATCCTGGCGGAGATCCAGTCGGCGGAGTTCCTGCCGGCGGAGATCCAGTCGGCGGAGTTCCGGTCGGCGGAGTTCCGGCCGGCGGAGTTCCGGCCGGCGCAGCTCCTGGCGGCGGAGTTCCGGTCGGCGGAGTTCCGGTCCGCGGAGTTCCGGTCGACGGAGTTCCAGTCGGCGGAGTTCCAGTCGGCGGAGTTCCTGCTGCCGAAGATCCGGCCGGTGCAGCTCCTGGCGGCGGAGTTCCCGTCGGCGAGGTTCCTGCTGGCGGAGTTCCGGTCCGCGGAGATCCGGTCGGCGGAGATCCGGCCGGCGCAGCTCCTGGCGGAGATCCGGTCGGCGGAGATTCCCCCGACGTCGCTGGCGCCACGGCGCCCACCCGCGGCCCGATCCTGCCGTACACGACCCCGCGCTGGCCACGGCGAGCCAACAGCTGCGCGCGATCGACCACCGCCTGCCACGCCGGGATCGCGCCGAGATCCGCGATCTGCTTCCCCGGATCCGGCAAGGGCTCGGGCTCGTCGATCTTGACCCGAGGTCCATCCTCGGGGACCACGCCGGCATCACCGATCTCCGCCTCCTGGCCCGATCCGCCATCGCGCACGGGCTCGGCGCTGCCGCTCGCGGAACCGGAGCCAGCGCTGCCACCCTCTCCACCACCGCCCTGACACGCGATCAACGCGGCGGCGCCGGCGACGAGCACCGCGAGGCTTCGGCCGATCTCTCTGCGCGTCACCATGGCAACGTGCCGAGCAGCTCTGCGACCGCTGCCAGCCCGGTCGCATCGACCTCGTCGAACGCGGCGAGCTCGTAGCTATCCAGATCGAGCACCGCGACCACCTCTCCGCGCCGCACGATCGGCACGACGATCTCGCTGCGCGAGCCGGCATCACACGCGATGTGTCCGGGGAACTGCTCGACGTCCGGCACGACGAACGTCCGCCGCTCGGACGCCGCGGTGCCACACACGCCGCGCCCGAGCGCGATCCGCACGCACGCGACCTTGCCCTGGAACGGCCCGAGCACCAGCTCGCCGCCGCGCATCACGTAGAACCCGACCCACGACGCGGACGGCACGCACGCGTGGATCGCGGCGGTCGCGTTCGCGAGGTTCGCGATCAGATCCGGCTCGCCCTCGAACAGCGCGGCGAGCTGCGGCACCAGCTCGCGATACCGCTCCGCCTTGTCGGCGCCGGAGAACGCGATGCTGTCCACCTTCGCCCGCCGGTCAGCCGGCCGCGAGCGCGCGCGCGGCGTTGAGAGCGCGCGGGAGCCCGAACGGGCTGACGCGCAGCTGGAGGATCAGGAAGTCGCCCTCGGTCGACAGCCCCGCGATCTGGGTCACCGGGGTGAGCGTGCCGAGGATGCCGCGGACGCGCTCGTTCGCCGCGAACTTCGGGTTCTGCATCAGGTCGAGCACGATGATGTCGTCGTGCGCCTCGGCGAGCACCGGCGGGCGCTTGGGCATGAACTTGGCGAGGTTGCCCGGCTTGCTCAGGTCGAGCGCACCGGACTTGATCAGTCCGGCCACCGGCGTGAACGACTCGCCGAGCACCTTCATCGTCACGTCGGACAGCCGCAGCGTGACGCGGAACGTGGTGTCGCTCGCCTCGATCTGATCGACGCGGATCGACGCGCCCGCGCGCACCGTGGTGCCCATGAGGTCGACGGTCGCGCCGATCCCGATCGCGGGCGGCCGCGGCGTGATCGTCACGTCCTGCGGCGCCTTCTTCGAGGGAGGCGTGTTTGCGATGAACCAGCGAAGCGCATCGAGCGGCACCGCCACCCGCATCCCGAGCGCGTGGCGGGCCATGCTGAGCATCGTGGTGGGGTTCTTGACCATGAAGCGGCCGGCCGAACGCAGGGCAGCGCGGAGCGGGAGTGCCATTGCTCGATCGTATAGCCGGGAAGGCCGCTGTCGTCGCGCGTGCGGCCGGGCATTCGTGGACGCAGTACGTCAGAACACGATCGCCCGGAGGGGGGATCCGAGGAGCGCCCCGGCGACCGGCGTGCCATCCACCACGGTGCCGAACACCACGGCAGGGATCTCTGCCGGCAGCTGCACGCGCTTCACCGGATCACCGGTGCGCGGATCGAGCACGAGTACATCGCGCAACCCGGGTCCGGAGGCGACCACCAGCGGGCTACCCGCCGGGCCGCGCGCCGCCGGCTCGATCGGGCGGACCAGCGCGTAATCGTTGCGGGCTCGCAGCCCCCCGCCGAGCTCATACAGGGTGTACTGCCAGCTGTCTCCGAGCGACGGCGGAGGTGCCACGGGCGTCCACAGCCGCGGCCGCGCCGGCTCGGACGCGCGAGTGCGGCGCGCCGGCGCGCGCGGGAGCGCCCGGCGAGACCATCCGCGGGGCGGGACCGGCGGAGGTGCGGGCGGCCCCGGGACCGGCCCTCCCGTGGTCTCCCCCGTGACCACGTCTCCCGCCGCGCGCCACGACACGCCCACGCCGGGCAGCGCCGCGATCTCTGCCGTGCGCAGATCGACCCGATAGGCGTCCCCGTCCTCGAGCTCGACCAGCACACCCTCCTGCGAAGGCCCCAGCGCCCGGACGACACCGTCGACGATGATCGACCACGCGGCGAGCATCCCGGCGCCGGGCAGCCGGACCACGAGCCGGCCGCGCTCGTAGGTCACCAGATAGGTCGCCCCGTCGACATCGATCACTGCCGCGCGCATCGGCGCACCGTCATCGCTGGCCAGCCGGCCGCGCAGATGTCCGGTCGCCGCGTCGATCACGTGCAACCAGCGCGCGTCGTGGACCGCGACCACGTCGCCGGCGGCCTGGACCCGGTCGACGTTGTCGCCCTGCCACTCCCACCGCGCGGCGCCGTCGCGGCTGGTCGCGCGCACCGTCGCCGCGCGTGGGCTCTCGGTCCGCGCGCCGCACACCACGACCTCCCGCGCGATCGCGATCGCGACCGGCGCCCCAGCCCCGCAGCCGTCCCCACGCTGCCAGCGCCAGGTGCGGGCGGCGAGGTCGACCGCGGCGATCCCTGCCGAGGTGCGGTCGCTCGTCGCCTGCTCCTGGGTCACGGCATAGATCACCGCCGGGGCCGCGGCGTCGAGCGCGATCGGGCCGATCGCGTGCCGGGCGGTGTCCGGCTTGTCGATCGCGGCCGCGGGATCGAGCGGCGCGGCGGCCGGGAGATCTCGCAGCTCGGCCGGCACGGAGATCGCGAACCGCCGCGGCAACCGGAGCGCGCGGCGATGTCGGGGCGGCAGCGCGCTGCGGGTGACGGTCTCGCCGGGCGAGCCGATCCACGAGGCGCCGAGCACCGCGGTGTCGCTGATCGCGCCGCCCATCGCGGCGAACAGCAAGTGCGCGCGCACGCCGCCGCGATCGAGCACGACCGCGGTGTGGTCCGACGCGCGGACCAGGCGCAGATCTCCGCGCTCCGCGAGCAGCTCCCCGAGCGGCGGCAGGATCGCCCCGCCGCTCGGAGCACCGAGATCGCGTGGCCACCGGACGACCCCGGCAGAGGTCGAGATCTCGAGCGCGCCGCTGCCATCGCGCGCAGCCCAGTAGCCGCGCACGCCATCGACCTGCCCGGTGACCGCGCCGGTCGATCGCGCGAGCGCGATCAGCGAGCTGGTGCGGTCGGCGGCGAGTGGGGTGCGCACCAGCACGCTATCTCCGTCGCACGGATCGAGCTCGCCGATCGCACCGATCGGCGCCGCCCACGAGATCGCCGGGCCACCGCGCGCCTCGGCGATCCGGACCAGCCGGCCATCCTGCCCGCTCGCGAACAGCTCGCGTCCGGCATCGCCGCAGCTCGCGATCACCGCGTCGAGCGCGACGCCGGACGGCAGCGCGATCTCCGCCAGGGGCTCGCCGTCGTCGGCGCCGAGCACGACCACGCCCGCGTCGCCGGCGACCACGACGCGATCGCCGGTGATCGCGAGGAACGGCTGGGCGGTGTGCCACCGCGGCTTGCCATCGAGCCCGATGCCCCACGCGCCGCTCGCATCGGCGCACACCACGACGTCCTCGGTCACCCCGACGACCGGTCCGCCGCAGCTGCGACTGTCTCGCCACAACACGAGCCCGCGGTCGATGTCGACCAGCTCGATCGCCTGGCGATCGCCCTCGAGCCCGTACACGATCGCGCGCGCCGGACCGCGGCCCGGCACCTGCCACGGCGTCGCGAGCCGGAGCGGGGTCGTGGGGGCCGCGAGCGCGCCGGTGATCCCTGCCGCGAGCGGCAGCTGGGGCGGCTGGCTGCGTCCGAGCCGGCCGCGCAGCTCGCCGAGCTGCCATGCGGGCGGAGCCGGGGCGTACACCCACGCGAGTGGGGGTGGCTCGGGTGCGGGCGCCGGTGGCTCACAGCCGACCAGCGCCAGCAGCAAGGCCCAGCGATGCATCCGACACACATTGTAGTAGGTTCATCGCTCGAACCCCATGCGCGGCCCCGCAGATCGACGGCGGCCGCGGCTACCCACGCGCCGCGAGGGCGGCAGAGATCAGCTGGCGCAGCGCGCCGAGGGTCAGCGGCTTCTCGACATGTCGGACCCGGGTCAGGAACTCGACGGTGCGCGGCGTGAACGCACCGCCGGTGACGATCACCAGCGAGCGCAGCGCGTCCGGCACGCTCGCCACCAGCGCATCGTGCAGCTCGATCCCGTTCATCCGCGGCATCATCAGATCGCAGAGGATCAGGTCGAACCGCTCGCCGTCCTGGAGCATCCGTAGGCTGCGTGCGGCGTCGTCCAGCGCGACCACGTCGTGATCGAACGACAACCCGCGCTGGACCGCGCGCAGCACGTCGTGATCGTCATCGATCACCAGCACGCGCGCCCGCCGGACAGCCGCGACCGGCGGCGCGATCGCGGCGCCGGCAGAGATCGCCTCGCGCGCTCGCGACGCCGGCAGCACGACCCGGAACACGCTGCCGCGGCCCTCGGTGCTCTCGACCTCGATCCGGCCGCGCCAGCTGCGGACCAGGTGGTGGCTGATCGCGAGCCCGAGCCCGATCCGTCCGGCCTCGGCGCGGGTCGTGAAGAACGGATCGAAGATGTGGGCGAGCGCGTCCGGGGCGATCCCGGCCCCGGTGTCCGCCACCTCGAGGACCGCCTCGCCATCGCGCGCACGGATCGCGATCCGGATCTCGTGATCGCCCGCGTCATCGGGGATCGCATGGAGCGCGTTGGTGAGCAGGTTCAGCGCGACCTGGACGAGCCGCGCTTCGTCGACGTCGACCCGCGGCGCCGGACCGTAGTCGCGGCGCAGCGTGGTGCGCTGGCGGAGATCGCTCCACGCGATCCGGATCGCCGCCTCCGCCACCGCGGACAGCTCGACCGGCGCGACGTCGCCGTCGTCGGTGCGCGCGAACACCGCGAGATCGCGCAGGATGCTGCGGATCCGCAGCGCACCGTCGCGCGCGTCGGCCAGCGCCTCGGCGAGCACCCCAGGCGGCGCGTCCGGCGCGCCGGACACCGCCCGCTCGCTCGCGGCGTGGATCGCCTCGAGTGCGACCTCGAGGTTGGTGAGCACGCCGGCGAGCGGGTTGTTGATCTGGTGGGCGATCCCGGCACACAGCCGGCCGAGCGCCGCGGGCACGGGCTCGACGTTCGCGCCGGGACCGACTCGTTCGGTCACGCGCGGATCAGACGCGCTCGATGATCGTCGCGATGCCCATGCCGCCGCCGATGCACAGCGTGATCAGCGCGGTGGACTTGTTCGCCCGCTCGAGCTCGTCGAGCGCGGTGTTGAGCAGGATCGCGCCGGTCGCGCCCAGCGGGTGCCCCAGGGCGATCGCGCCGCCGTTGACGTTGATCCGGTCGGGATCGATGCCGAGCTCGCGCGCGGTCTGCAGCGGCACCGCGGCGAACGCCTCATTGATCTCCCACAGATCGATGTCACCGACGTTCATGCCGGCCTTGGCGAGCGCCTTGCGCGACGCCGGGGCCGGGGCCGTGAGCATGATGATCGGCTCGGCGCCCGCGGTCGCGAGCGCGCGGATCCGGGCGCGCGGCTTGAGCCCCGCCTTCTTGCCCCACTCCGCCGAGCCCATCAGCACGATGGCCGCGCCGTCCACGATGCCGGACGAGTTGCCCGCGGTGTGGATGTGGTTGATCTCCTGGACCTCGGGGTAGCGCTTGAGGGCGAGCTGGTCGAGCGTCTCGCCGTTCGGCCCCATGGGCGACGCGCCAATCTGCGCGAACGCAGCGGCCAGGCCGCCGAGCGACTCCATCGTCGTGTCGGCGCGCGGGTGCTCGTCGCGCGCGAGGGCGACCGAACCGTCGTCGTTCTTGACCGCGAACAGCGAGCCATCGAACCGCTTGCCCTCGATCGCGCGGGCGGCGTTCTGCTGCGAGCGCAGCGCGAACCGGTCGACGTCCTCGCGGGTGAAGCCCTCGCG
>JBQCJR010000801.1:0-13330 GCA_051952595.1 Kofleriaceae bacterium | reverse complement strand
GTGTTGCTCGCGACGGTCGCCGAGGGGCTGACCCAGGGCGTGATCGCCGTCGACGGCGAGCACCGGATCGAGCTGCTCAACGACGCCGCGCGCAAGATGCTCGGCGTCTCGAGCTCGCCGGTCGGCGAGCCGCTGATCGAGTTCGTGCGGGTGCCGCAGGTGTTCGCGCTGATCGAGAGCGACGAGGCGGCGACCGCCGAGGTAGAGCTGATCGGCGGCGTGCGCTCCCTGATCCGCGTGGCGCGCAAGTGGGGCAGCGAGGGCCGCGTGCTGCTGCTCGAGGACGTCACCGCGATGCGCCGCCTCGAGACGGTGCGCCGCGACTTCGTGGCCAACGTCTCGCACGAGCTGCGCACGCCGGTCGCGGTGATCCGCGCGAACGCCGAGACCTTGCTCGCCGGCGCCGCGGCCGATCCGGTGATGGCGCCGCGGCTGATCGACGGCCTGCACCGCAACGCCGAGCGGCTCGCCCGGCTCCTCGCCGACCTGCTCGATCTATCCCGGCTCGAAGCCGGCCAGTACCGGCTCGAGGTCGGCACCGTGCCGCTCCACGGCGCGGTCGAGCAGGCGCTGACCGCGGTCGAGCTGAGCGCCGCCAAGCGCGGTGTCACCGTCGAGGTCGCGGTGCCCGAGACGGTCGTGGTCAAAGCGGACCCCAAAGCGCTCGACCAGATCCTGATCAACCTGATCGACAACGGCGTCAAGTACACCCGCGCCGAGGGCCACGTGTGGGTCCAGAGCCACGTGGACGGCGACGCGGTGCGGGTCGAGATCCGCGACGACGGCCCGGGGCTCGCGGCCAAGCACCGGGAGCGCGTGTTCGAGCGGTTCTACCGCGTCGATCAGAGCCGCACCCGCGAGGCCGGCGGCACGGGGCTCGGGCTGTCGATCGCCAAGCACCTCGTGGAGAGCATGGGCGGCGAGGTCGGCGTCGAGCCGAACGCGCCGTCGGGGAGTATCTTCTGGCTCCGGCTCCCGCGGGCCGCGTGAGGACAGGATGACGGCGCACACCAGCAAGGATTTCGAGCAAGAGCTGAGGACCCTCCGCGAGCGGCTCGCCACGATGGGCGAGAAATCCGCGCAGCAGATCGCGCTCGCGATGCGCTCGCTCGCCGAGAAGGACGACGACCTCGCGCGCGAGGTGATCAAGCGCGACGCGGAGATCGATCGCGACGAGAACGACGTCGACGAGCTCGCGCTGCAGATCCTGGCGACCCGCCAGCCGGTCGCCTCGGATCTGCGGTTCATCACGATGTCGCTCAAGTTCGTGGTGGACCTCGAGCGGATCGGCGATCTCGCCGGCGGGATCGCCAAGCGCGCGCTCGAGCTCAACCGGCTGCCCTCGCTCGAGCCGCGGGTCGATCTCGCGCAGCTCGCCAGCCTGGTCCAGCGCAACCTGCACGCCGCGCTCGACAGCTTCGTCAAGCGCGACGCCGACCGCGCGACCAAGGTGATCGCGGCCGACGCCGAGATCGACCGGCTCAACGCGAGCCTGTTCGCCGAGCTGATCGCCCACGTCGCCACCGATCCCGCCACGGTCACCCGCGTGCTGCCGCTGACCTCGGTCTGCCGCTACCTGGAGCGGATCGGCGACCACGTCAAGAACCTGGCGGAAGAAGTCGTATACATGGTGCGCGCGACCGACGTGCGCCACCGGCCGATCGTGCACAAGAACTAGGGCGGCGGCGCACGACGCGTTGCGACGATCTCTGCTCCGTCACCGTCCCGCCACAAACGCTACGCGGATGCGTCACGGAGGGTCGCTAGGGTCTGGGCAACTCCATGACCCGACCCGTTCCCGCCGCATCTCCTTGGATTCTCGCGACGCTCGCCGCCGTCGGGTTGTCCGGCGCGTGCGGCAAGAAGCAGGAGAGCGGCGGCGGCGGCGCCACGGGCTCGGCCTCGAGCGAGCTCGCCGCGGTCGGCCCGGTGACCCTCAACGCCAGCGGCGCGACGTTCCAGAAGGCTGCCCAGGAGGTCGCGATCGAGGCGTTCACCAAGGCGAACCCCAAGGTCACGATCAACTACGGCGCCGGGGGCTCCGGTAAGGGTCGCCAGGACTTCGCGGACCAGGTCGTCGACTTCGCGTGCACCGACGCGCCTTACAAGGAGTCCGACGTCGGCAAGGTCAAGGGCGGCGAGTTCTTCTACATCCCGAACGTGCTCGGCGCGATCACCGTGAGCTACCAGCTCGGGGACGTCGACAAGCTGCAGCTATCGGCCGAGACGCTGGCCAAGATCTTCCAGCGCGAGATCACGCGGTGGGACGACCCGGCGATCGCCGCCGACAACCCGGGCGCCAAGCTGCCGAGCGCCGCGATCGTGGTGGCGCGCCGCTCCGACGGCTCGGGCACCACCGAGAACTTCACCCGCTACCTCGACATCGCCTCGAACGGCGCGTGGAAGCTCAAGAGCGGCTCGACGGTCGAGTGGCCGGCCGATGCGCAGGCGGGCAACGGCAACAGCGGGGTCGCCCAGATCGTGAAGACCACGCCGGGCGCGATCGGCTACGTCGACCTGTCGGACGCCAAGGCCTCCGGCCTGCGCTACGCGAGCATCAAGAACCAGGCCGGCAAGTACGTCCAGCCGACCGCCGAGGCGGTGACCGCGGCCGGCGCGGGCATCGAGGTCAAGGCCAACCTGATCTTCTCGGCGCTCGACGCCAAGGGCGAGGCCGCGTACCCGATCACCGCGCAGAGCTGGTGCATGGCGTACGCGAAGCAGACCGATCGCGCGAAGGGCACCGCGGTGAAGGCGTACTTCAAGTACCTGGTCACCGACGCGCAGCAGCTGCTCCCCGAGGTCGACTTCGCGCCGATCCCGCAGCAGCTGCGAGACAAGGCGCTCGCGCAGATCGAGAAGATCCAGGTCCCCTAACGTGTTGCTCGAAGAGCTCCGCGGGCGCAGCCAGTACGCCGACCGGGCGTTTCGGTGGATCGCGATCGGCGCCGCCGCGGTCGTGCTCGTGGTGCTCGCGCTGATCGCGGTCACGATGGCGGATCGGTCGACGCCGGTGCTCGGCCGGATGGGCCTCGACTTCTTCACCACCAGCCGGTGGTCGGCCCCCGAGGGGATCTACGGCGCGCTGCCGTTCATCTTCGGTACCCTGTACACCGCGCTGATCGCGGTCGCGCTGGCGGTGCCGATCAGCCTCGGCGTGGCGCTGTTCATCACCCAGGTCGCGCCGCGCTGGCTCAAGAAGCCGCTGGTCTACCTGATCGACCTGCTCGCCGTGGTGCCGTCGGTGGTGTTCGGGCTGTGGGGCGTGCTGGTGCTGTCGCAGCACTTCGGGCTCGGCCGGTCGTTCGCGACCGCCGGGGTGATCCTCGCGATCATGATCACCCCGATCATCACGTCGCTCGCGCGCGAGGTGATCGAGACCACCCCGACCACCGACAAGGAGGCGGCGCTCGCGCTCGGCGCGACCCGCTGGGAGATGATCCGCGCCGCCGTGCTGCCGCACTCCAAGGGCGGGCTGGTCGGCGCGGTGATGCTCGGGCTCGGCCGCGCGATGGGCGAGACGATCGCCGCCGCGCTGGTGATCGGCTCGGCGCTCGGCCAGATCACGCCGAACCCGTTCGCCCCGGGCAACTCGATGCCCGCGGTGATCGCGAACGAGTGGGGCGAGGCCGACGACATGCACAAGTCGGCGCTGATCGCGCTCGCGATCACGCTGTTCGTGATCACGATCGCGGTCAACCTGGTCGCGAC
Source organism: Kofleriaceae bacterium (assembly GCA_051952595.1). Taxonomy (GTDB): domain Bacteria; phylum Myxococcota_A; class Polyangia; order Haliangiales; family Haliangiaceae; genus JABFXX01. The sequence goes on along the minus strand of JBQCJR010000801.1, from coordinate 9,619 downwards.
CTGGATCGTCCAGCGCTCGATGAAGCGGAGCAACGGCACGTGACCGGCGCCGCGGCTCCCCCCGATCTGCGCGCGAAGCCGAGCTGGCGCTCGGCCAAGAGCCAGATCATGACCGGCCTGATGCTCGCGGCGGTGATCGCGGTGATGATCCCGCTGGTCGCCGTGTTGTGGTCGGTGATCGAGCGCGGCGCCGGCCGGGCGTTCGACGCGTTCCCGGCGTTCTTCACCGAGACCATCCCGGTGGTGTCGCGGCGCGCCGGCCCCGGCATGGGCCCGGCGATCGTCGGCACGCTGCTGGTCACCGGCGCGGCCACGCTGATCGCCGTTCCGCTCGGCGTGCTCGGCGCGATCTATCTCCACGAGTACGGCGCGTCCAGCAAGTTCGCCCACGTCGTGCGGTTCATGTCGACCGTGATGACCGGCGTGCCGTCGATCGTGATGGGCCTGTTCGTCTACCTCATGTGGACGATGCGGTTCGGCTACTCGGCGTTCGGCGGCGCGCTCGCGCTCGCCAGCCAGATGCTGCCGGTCGTGATCGGATCGACCGAGCAGATGTTGCGGCTGGTGCCGCACCCGCTGCGCGAGGCCGCGTACGCGCTCGGCACCACCAAGAGCCGCACGATCGCGACCGTCGTGCTGCCCGCCGCGCTGCCCGGGATCGTGTCGGGCGCGCTGCTCGCCGTGGCGCGCGCCGCCGGCGAGACCGCGCCGCTGCTGTTCGCGGTCGGCGCCGCCACCACGTTCAACACCAGCCTGTTCGATCAGGCCAACACCGCGCTGTCGGTCCAGATCTTCGGCAACGCGACGTCGGCGTTCGTGGCCGCGCAGGATCGCGCGTGGGGCGCCGCGCTGACGCTGGTGCTGCTCACGTTCATCCTGACGCTGGTCGCCCGGGTGGTCACGGCCCGGTTCGCGCTGAAGAGGTGAGCCATGCCGCTGGAGGACACCATGGATGTCGTCGCCCCCGCCCCGAGCGTCTCCGCCACCCCCGCCACTCGTCCGGCCGCCGGACGGTTCGAGGTCGATCACCGGCCGTCTGTGGGGCTGGCCGAGCCGCCGGTGGTGTTCGATCTCGAGGACGCCGAGGTCTACTACGGCGCGTTCCGAGCGGTGCGCGGCGTGACCATGCAGATCCACAAGAACCAGATCACGGCGTTCATCGGGCCGTCGGGCTGCGGCAAGACCACGATGCTGCGCGCGTTCAACCGCATGCACGACACCACGCCGGGCGCGCGGGTCGGCGGCAAGCTGCGCTACCACGGCGTCGATCTGTACGGGCACGAGGTCTCGGCCACCGAGGTCCGCCGCCGGATCGGCATGGTGTTCCAGAAGCCGAACCCGTTCCCCAAGAGCATCTACGACAACATCGCGTTCGGCCCGCGGGTCAACGGGATCCACGGCAAGGGCCAGCTCGACGCGATCGTCGAGAAGTCGCTGCGCGCCGCCGCGCTGTGGGACGAGGTCAAGGACCGGCTCTCCGCCTCGGCGCTCGGGATGTCCGGCGGCCAGCAGCAGCGGCTGTGCATCGCGCGCACGATCGCGGTCGAGCCCGAGGTCGTGCTGATGGACGAGCCGTGCAGCGCGCTCGATCCGATCGCGACCGCGCGGATCGAGGAGCTGATGCGCGAGCTCAAGAACCGGTTCACGATCGTGATCGTCACCCACAACATGCAGCAGGCCGCCCGGGTCAGCGATCGCACCGCGTTCTTCACCGCGGAGGTCGACTCCCGCAACGACCAGCGCACCGGGATCCTGGTCGAGTACGATCTGACGGCGAAGATCTTCGCCAACCCGTCCGACGAGCGAACCGAGAACTACATCACCGGCCGGTTCGGCTGATCGCACGCGACGTGTAAGGCCCGCGCCGGGGCGCCGTTACCTGGGCGTCTCGCGGCCGCCAGCTCGATCGCCGATGCCCACACCGGGCGTCGCTCGGACCGGCACCGCCCACCCCGCCGGAGGCCCGTCCATGCGCCACGTCCGATCGATCTGCCTCGTCCTGCTCGCCGCCTGCGCCGGCAACGCCAGCAAGTCAACGCCGTCCTTCTACACGCCGGCCGCCCCGGCCGCGATCGCCAGCGAGGCCGCGAGCCCCGCCGGCGATAGCCACGTCAGCGCCGGCATCCATCCCTGGATCGAGACCGCGCGCGACAACCTCTCGACGTTCGCCGCCGACGTCGACACCGCCTCGTACACCTACGCGCGCCGGGCGCTCCAGGGTGGCGCGCTGCCCCCGCCCGCGTCGGTACGCGTCGAGGAGTTCGTCAACTACTTCAAGTATGGGTTCCCCACGCCGGGCCCCGGCACGCCGTTCTCGGTGATCGTCGATGCCGCGCCGTCGCCGCTCGCGCCGTCACACCACATCGTGCGGGTCGGCGTCGCCACCCGGGCGATCGCCCGCACCCAGCGCAAGCCGGCCAGCCTGGTGTTCCTGATCGATGTGTCGGGCTCGATGAGCTCGCAGGACAAGCTACCGCTCGCGCTCCAGGCGCTGCGCAACCTGGTCCGCACCGGCCTCGAGCCAACCGACCAGATCGCCCTCGTGACCTACGCCGGCTCGACGCGGGTCGTGCTGCCGCTGACCTCCGCCGAGCACCGCGGCAAGATCCTCGAGGCGATCGATCAGGTCTCGGCCGGCGGCTCGACCGCGATGAGCGCCGGGCTCGACCTCGCGTACGACGAGGCGATGAAGGGGGTGCGCCCCGGCGCGATCTCGCGCGTGATCGTGATGTCCGACGGCGACGCCAACGTCGGCGCGACCAGCCACGATCAGATGCTGAGCCTGATCGCGAGCCGCGTGAGGGCGGGCGTCACGCTGACCACGGTCGGGTTCGGGATGGGCAACTACCGCGCTCACCTGATGGAGCAGCTCGGCGATCGCGGCAACGGCAACAACTACTACGTCGACTCGCTCGCCGCCGCCAACAAGCTGTTCTCGACCGACCTGGCCTCGATGGTGGAGGTCGTCGCCAAGGACGCCAAGCTCCAGATCGAGTTCGATCCGGAGCGGGTCGCGCGCTACCGCCTGCTCGGCTACGAGAACCGCGACATCCCCGACGACGCGTTCCGGAACGACGAGGTCGATGCCGGCGAGATCGGCCCCGGCCACCAGGTCACGGCGATGTACGAGGTCCAGCTGACCGAGCACGCCCTCGCCGTGCCCGGCCCACTCGCCCACGTGCGGATCCGCCACAAGCAACCCGAGGCACAGATCGCGACCGAGGCGATGTTCCCGATGATGGGGGCGCCGGCCCCGACGTTCGAAGCGGCGTCCGAAGACCTGCGGTTCGCGGTCGCCGTGGCGGCGTTCGCGGACGTGCTGCGCGGCGCCGAGGACGCCCAGGCCTGGTCGCTCGCCGACATCGCCGCGGTCGCGCGCGCCACCTCGCAGGGCTCCCCCGAGCGCGCCGAGCTGGTGTCGCTGATCGAGCGCGCCCGCCAGCTGCGCGCCCCGCGCGCCACCGTCGCGCAGTAGCCGGCACCTGCCGGCGCGCCGCGCAGCAACCGGCCGGCACCTGCCGGCGCGCCGCGCAGCATCCGACCGGCACCTGCCGGGGCTCGTCGGCGTCACCGCACCGCGGTCGCAGCTTGGGCGAGATCTTGTCGGGCTCCGACGACAATTCTCGACGAGATCGTGCAGACCGGATCTCCGCCTGGTGCGTCGGTCCCGAGGCGGCCAACTGGACCGGCCGAGCTCGAGGAGACCATGCGCAAGACCCTGGCGACCGTGCTGTTCGGAACCTTGTCGATCGCGGGCTGTCACAGCAAGTCCGACCAAGCCGGACGCTCGGCATCGGGCGTCAAGGCAGAGCCCGCAGAGCTCGAACGCGCCGAGCAGGTCGCGGCGCCCGCCCGCGACCTGCAGCGCGTCCCGGCCTCCCCACCCGCTCCGATGCCGGTCACCCGGGCCGCCGCCGGGAGCGCCGCGTCGCCTACGGGCGCCGTGCCCATGGCCGAGGCGATCTCTGCCAAGAAGGACGCCTCCGGCGAGAGCTACCGCGACTACGGCAAGAACCCGTGGACCGAGACCACCAAGGACCGGCTCTCGACCTTCGCGGCGGACGTCGACACCGCGTCGTACACGATCTCCCGCCGCAAGCTGACCGAGGGCGCGCTGCCGCCTGCTGCCGCGGTGCGCGTCGAGGAGTTCGTCAACTACTTCTCCTACAAGTTCCCGGCGCCGACGTCCGGCACCCCGTTCTCCGTGGTGATGGACGCCGCCCCGTCGCCGGTCTCGCCCGCGCGCCACATCCTGCGCGTCGGCGTGGCGACCAAACCCAAGTCCGCCGCCGAGCGCAAGCCGGTCAACCTGGTGTTCCTGGTCGACGTGTCCGGCTCGATGTCCGGGGCCGACCGGATCGAGCTCGCCAAGCAGTCGCTGCGGATCCTGACCCACAACCTGGTCGAGGGCGACACCGTCGCGCTGGTGACCTATGCCGGCTCGACCCGCGTGGTGCTCGAGCCGACCGGCATCGAGAGCTCGTCTCGGATCCTGTCGGCGATCGACGACCTGTCGTCCGGCGGCTCGACCGCGATGGGCTCCGGGCTGGATCTCGCGTACCAGCAGGCGATGCAGGGCGTGCGGCCCAACGCGGTGTCGCGCGTGATCGTGCTGTCCGATGGCGACGCGAACGTCGGCTCGCACACCCACGAGGACCTGCTGAAGATCATCAGCGGGCGCGCCAAGGAGGGCGTGACGCTGTCGACGATCGGGTTCGGGATGGGCAACTACAAGGACGAGCTGATGGAGCAGCTCGCCAACAAGGGCAACGGCAACAACTACTACATCGACTCGCTCGCCGCGGCGAAGAAGGTGTTCGAGCAGCAGCTCGGCTCGACGCTCGAGGTGGTGGCCAAGGACGCGAAGTTCCAGGTCGACTTCGATCCGGCGATGGTCGCGCGCTACCGCCTGCTCGGCTACGAGAACCGCGACATCGCCGACGCCGACTTCCGCAATGATCGGGTGGATGCGGGCGAGATCGGCGCCGGACACCAGGTGACCGCGCTGTACGAGCTTGAGCTGACCGCGCAGGGCAAGCAGGCCGGCGCGCCGCTCGCCAGTGTGCGGATCCGCCACAAGGAGCCGCGCGGCGAGAAGGCGACCGAGGCGGCGTTCCCGATGGTCGGCGGCCCGGCGGCCTCGTTCGCCAGCGCCGCGGCCGACCTGCGGTTCGCGTTCGCGGTCGCGGCGTTCGCCGACGTGCTGCGCGGCGGCGAGGACGCCGAGCACTGGTCGCTCGCCGACCTGCGCGAGATCGCGCGCGGCGCCGCCGGCGATAGCGAGGAGCGGCGCGAGCTGGTGTCGCTGATCGAGCGCGCCCGCGCGCTCAAGGACCGCACCGCGCGCCGTTGACCCGCCGGCGCGATCTCACCGTGGGCTCCGTGCATCGCGGGGCAAACAGTGTAGGGTCGAACCGTGCGCGCCGCCGTCGCTGTCGCTGCTGGGGTCCTCGTCGCAACGACTGCCACCGCGGCGCCGCCCGAGCCGACCGGCGCCCATCCGCGGATGCTGCTCGATCCGGGGCTGCGCGCGGCGTGGAAGGCCGATGCCAAGGAGCAGCGCGGCCCGGTGATCGGCGCGATCCGGTTGTGCCAGGAGGCGGGCGAGACCGCCGAGCACGATCGCGCGCTGTACCAGGGCTCGGAGTGGGCCAAGACGCTCCAGGCGTGCCTCGTCGCGTGGGCGGCCACCGAGCGCCCGGAGCACGCCAAGACCGCGATCCGGTTCTTCACCGCGCTGCTCGATGACCAGGACTGGATCGGAGACGGGCTCGGCGGTGACAAGTCGGCGCGCCGCGACGATGGCTACGCGATCCGCAATCTCGGCCCGTACACCGCGCTCGCGTACGACTGGCTGCACGACCACCCCCAGATGACGCCGGAGCTGCGCGCGCGCGCCCGCCAGCGGTGGGCCGCCTGGCTCGCCTGGTACAAGGACAAGGGCTATCGCGCGCGTGGCCCCGGCACCAACTACCAGGCCGGCTACCTCGCCGCGGCGACGCTGATCTCGATCGCCCAGGCCGGCGAGGCCGGCGAGCAAGGCTCGCAGCTGTGGCGGTACGTCGCCGACGAGCTGTGGGCCAAGGACATGGCCTCGGCGTTCGCGGCCGGGGGCATCCTCGACGGCGGCGACTGGCCGGAGGGCTGGCAGTACGGTCCGCTCGCGGTCGCCCACTACGCGCTCGCGGCGCGGATCGCTCGCCGCGCCGGGATCGAGGTCGCGGGCGTGGACGCCTGGCTCGCGGCGATGTTGCGCCGCCACGTGTACGGGCTGTCGCCCGGCGATCGCGTGCACGCCGGCCAGGACACCGAGGCCGAGACGCCCACGCTCGATCCGCACATGCTGACGCTCGCCGCGATCGCGCTCGGCGACGCGTCGCCCGACGACAAGCGCTGGGCCAAGGGCGAGCTGTCGCGGCTGCGGATCGTCGACGCGAGCTTCTTGCTCTACGGCGCGCTCGCCAACGTCGGCGAGAAGCCCGCGCTCGCGCCGCGCGCCTCGTGGCCGACCTGGTACGTCGCCCCGGCCACCAGCACGATCTTCACCCGCACCCGCTGGGACGATCGCGCGATCTGGTTCATCGCCGAGTGCGCGCACTCGCTCGACGTCGATCACCGCCACCCCAAGGCCGGCAACTTCATCCTGTCGCGCGGGCGCGACGACGTGATCGTCGATCCGTCGCCGTACGGCTCGCAATCGACGTTGACCAGCAACGCGCCCACGGTGGCCTCGGCGCAGCTGCCCCCGAACTACATCCCGAGCCAGGCGGTGTGGAGCGAGAAGACCGGCTGGGACTGGTCGACCCAGACCCGGTCGGGCGTGATCGCCCTGCGCTGCGACTACTCGGATCAGTACCGGTTCCAGCACCGCGCGAGCGACGTGCCCGACGCGATGCGCGACCTCGTCGTGCTGCCCAGCAGCGACGGCACCGATGCCGTCGTCGTCGTGGTCGACCGCGCGTCGACCGAGGCCGCGAAGCGCGCGATGTACCTGCGGTTCCGGGTCCCCGGCGGGCTCGCGCTCGACGGCGACACCGCGACGTCGGTGATCGGCAAGACCCACCTCGCGATCCAGGGGCTCGCGCGCAGCTCGGGCCAGCCCGCGATCGGCAAGCCCTCGGCCAAGGACTGCTACGTCGAGGGCACCGTGCGCGGCAAGTGCGACGCCGCGCGGTTCCCGGTCTCCGACTACCGCGTCGAGATCGCCGGCCCCGAGCCGCGCGCCGTACACGTGATCAGCGCGTCCGGCAGCGCGCCGGCCCGGCCGAACCGGCTCGGCGGCGACGCGTGGAGCGGCGTGGCGATCCGCGGGATCCGCGACGCCGTCGTGGTGTGGCCACACAAGCCCGGCGCCGCGCTCGCGTACCAGGTGCCGCGCGGCAAGGCGACCCACGTGATCCTCGACGCGGCGCAGATCGACGGCAAGGCCACCGTGACCGCGCGGCCCGAGGGCAACGGCTGCGCGATCAGCGTGGCCGCCGGCGGCGAGATGCCCGGTCGGCCGGCGATCGTCGAGATCGACGAGGCGTGCAAGATCAGCGTGGATCCCGAGGCCGTCCATGCCGCGTCCGCGATCGGCACGCGCCCCCCGCGCGTGGCCGGACAGAGCCGCACCAAGCGCACCGGGTGCTGTGGCGCGCAGACCAGCCCCGGCAGCCCCGTGGCGATGAGCGCGTTCGTCGGCGCCCTGCTGCTGCGCCGCCGCCGGCGCGGCGCCGGGGCGCAGGTTCCGCGCTGATCCGCCGCGGGCGGCGCAGATCTCGCCGAGCGGCCGCAGCGGCGGGCGCAGATCTCGCCGAGCCCCGCCGCCGGCGCGGCGGGCGCAGATCTCGCCGAGCCGCCGCGGTCGAGCGCAGATCTCGGCGGCGTCGCCGCGGGCGAGCGCAGGTCTCGCCGAGCGTCAGGTTCGCCGGCGGGCCCCGGCATGCTCGCGCAAGCTGGACAGCAACGCGGCCCACCACATCCCCGTGCCGCGCAGGAACGCCGCGACATCCTGGCCGTGGCGCACCGGGTGATCTCCGCGGATCTCTGCCCAGCCGCGATGCTCGACCGTGACCTCGGTGCCATCGCCACGCGGCTCGAACCACACCTCGACCTCGGTCGACTCGCCCGGCGCGAACGCCGGGCGCGCCCCGCGATCCGGTACGCCGGACCGCGGCGCCACCATTGATCGATCTCTGCCGTGAACACCTCGAACGCGTCGGCCGGCGCGACCTCGACGAACACCGATACCCGGACCTGATCGCCCGGGCGCCCCGGGCCCCGATCGCGCGGACCGCCCGGACGCCCCGGACAGCCCGGATCGGCTGGATGGCCCCGGCCTCGATCGCGCGGGCCGCCCGGACGGTCCGGATCACCGCCGCGTGCCACGGGTCCTCTCGGCGTGCGCCTTGAACGCCGCCAGCTCCAGCGACCAGAACCGCTCGACGTCGTCGAGCCAGGCACGCAGGTTCGAGAACGGCTCCGGACGCAACCGGTAGATCCGCGCGCGCGCGTCGGCGTCGTCGCTTGCAGGTTCGATCAACCCCGTCGTGCGCAGCACCCGTAGGTGGCGGCTCATCGCCGGGCGCGACAGCCCCAGCTGATCCGCGAGCTCGCCGGCGCGCCGCGGCTTCCTGCGCAGCAGGTCGATCACGCCGCGGCGGTGCGGATCCGCGAGCGCTTCGAAGGTCGGGCCCAAGGCATCGGAGGTCATCGATCGCGCGCTCCGGTCAGGCCGTCTTGGGGTCGCGCAGCCGCTCGTAGAACCACCAGCGATGCCCCTCGAGGTCCTCCGCCTCGTAGCCTCGATCCTCCCAGTACTCCTCGCCGTAGTCCGTGACCTTCGGCTCCTGCACGATCTTCGCCCCCGCCCCGCGCGCGCGCTCGCAGTGCGCCAGCACGTCGTCGACGTAGACCATGATGCTCTGGGTGTTCGCGCCGCCGACCGACAGCGGGCTCTTGCGGTGGCTCGCGCCCTTGCGCTCGGCCGCCAGCTCGTCGCCGACCATGATCAGACCGTCGCCGAACGTCAGCTCGGAGTGCTCGATCCTGCCCCCCTCGCCTTCGATCTTGAGCCGCACCTGGAAGCCAAACGCGTCGCACAGCCAGTCGATCGCGCGCGCCGCGTCCCGGTAGTAGAGGGACGTCGAGATCCGCGTCCAGTTGCTCGGTGTCGGTTTCATCGCGTCCTCCTCAGAAGGTTGTCTGTTCTGCGAAGTAGTTAACGCACAGATTAACCATCGTCAAGGCGATCTCCGCTGGCGCGCCAGCGGCAGCGAGCAACCGGCCGCCGCCTTCGTGGACCGCGCCGCGGTGTTCTCGTGAAGCGATGCCGCTGACGCACCAGCGGCGGGGCGACGCCGCGGAGTCCTCGTGGAGCGCTGCCGCTGATGCACCAGCGGGGGGCGACGCCGCGATGTCCTCGTGGAGCGCTGCCGCTGGTGCACCAGCGGGGGGCGACGCCGCGATGTCCTCGGGGAGCGCAGCCGCGGGTGCACCCGCGGGGGGCGCCGCCGCGTTGTCCGCGTGGAGCGCTGCGGCTGGTGCACCCGCGGGGGGCGACGCCGCGATGGCCTCGTGGAGCGCTGCCGCTGGGGCACCAGCGGGGGGCGACGCCGCGATGTCCTCGTGGAGCGCT
>JBQCJR010000800.1:0-3439 GCA_051952595.1 Kofleriaceae bacterium | reverse complement strand
GTTCGTGGTCTCGTTCAAGCACCGCTACGGGCTCGAGCTCGATGGCTCCACGGCGTACGACGCGGCGGTGATCGAGCTGACCACCGACAACGGCGCGACCTGGCGCGACGTCACCGAGCTCGGCGCGGATCCCGGCTACACCCACACCGTGTTCGCCACCTCCGGCAACTCGCTCGCGAATCGCCGGGCGTACTCGGGCACCAACCCGTCGAACCCGGGGTTCGATACCGTCACGCTCGACTTCGGCACCCAGCTCGCGGGCAAGACCGTGCGGCTGCGGTTCCGGATCGGCACGGATCAGGCCGCGGGCGGGCCGGGCTGGGACCTCGACGACATCGCGTTCAGCGGGATCGTCGGCACGCCATTCCCGACGCAGGTCGCCGATCGCGGGATCTGCGTCCCGGGACCGGACGGCGACGGCGACGGCGATGGCGGCTGCTGCGATGCCGGACCGTTCCGGACCGGCCAGCTCGGGCTGGCGCTCGGTGTGCTCGCCCTGGTGCTCCGCCGCCGCCGCGCGCGCGGGTCCGCCGCGCGCTGAGAAGTCGCGAGACAACCTCGTCTCCGAGGGTTTGCGAGCCGGCGGGCGCGCGGCGAGATCGCAGCGCCGTGCGCCCGCGAGCGCTCGCCGGGCGTGCGGCCGGGGCGTGGCGCGCGATCGAGGTACGCGCGATGCAGCCGCGGTGGCTCATGGCGAGTCCAACGGAACCTGTCGTGCCTGTCGTCGATTCGGCGATCGGCGAACCTCTAGTGACCGCCGAGCGGTCGGCGATCGCGTCGCCGTTCGGCTGGTCGGCGATCTTTGCGGGCGCGGTGGTGACCGTCGGCGTGTGGCTGTTGCTGCACCTGTTCGGCATCGGCGCCGGTCTGGTCGCGATCGATCCAAACCACCCCAGCTCGCTGCGCGGCGCCGGCATGGGCGCCGGGATCTGGAGCCTGATCGCGCCGCTGATCGCGCTGTTCATCGGCGGCCTGGTCGCCGGCCGCGTCGCACCAACGATCAACACCGCGAACGCCGCGATCCACGGCGCGGTGGTGTGGGCGCTCGCCTCGCTCGCGGCGCTGATGCTCGCGGCGATGGCGATCGCCTCGGTGGCGCGCGGGGTCGCGGCCGCCGGCGGCATGGTCGGCTCGGCGGCGACGTCGACGATCGGGGCCGCGGCGGGCGCCGGCGGCGCTTCGATGTCCGAGCTCGGGCTGTCCGGCGAGGATCTCGTCGCGCCGATCAACCGGCGCCTCGAGGCGCAGGGCATGCCGCCGGTCAGCGCGGACGCGATGCAGGCCGCGGCGCAGGACGCGCTGCGCACCGCGGTCCGCGAGGGCAAGGTCGATCGCCAGACCCTGGTCGACTCGATCGCGCGGCACACCCGGCTCTCGCGCACCGACGCCGAGCAGATCGCGGACCAGGTCCAGGCGAAGATCGACGCCGCGCGCGTGCGTGTGGGCGAGCTCGCCGGACAGGCCAGAACGGCCGCGCTGAGCGCCGCCGAGTCGACCGGCAAGGCGGTGCTCGTGGCCTCGGGCATCATGCTGCTCGGGCTCGGCGCGTCGATCCTCGGCGCGGTCCTGAGCGTGCGGCGAGAGCGCCGCACCCACGTCCTGTTGCCGCGCGCGCATCGAGTCGGTGGCATCGATCGCGGCGGTGGTGGCGGTGCGGTCCCCGGCGGGCGCGCCGGGATGCGCGAGCGCGTCGAGAACGCCCGCGAGGGCGCCCGCGAGCGCGCCGAGGGGGCCAGAGAGCGCGCCGAGAACACCCGCGAGAACGCCCGCGATCGCGCCGAGAACCTCCGCGAGGGTGCCCGCGAGCGAGTCGAGAGCGCCCGCGAGGGTGCCCGCGAGCGGTTCGACGACGCGCGCGAGAACGCCCGCGAGCGGCTCGACGAGCGCGACGCGCGGCGCGAGGAGCGCGACGCGCGCGCCGACCAGGTCCGCGGAGAGGCCCGCGATCGCGCCGACCAGCTGCGCGGAGAGGCGCGCGATCGCGCGGACCAGTTCCGCGGAGAGGCCCGCGATCGCGCCGAGCGCGCCGCGGATCGCGCCGAGCGCGCCGCCGACGAGGCGAAGGAACGCACGCGAGGCTTCGCCGACCGGGTCACCGGAAAGCCGGGCGACGAGAAGCCCTAGCCCACCCGTTCCGAAATCTTCGTAGGCCGGTCGCGCCGCGGCCGGCCGTCGCCGTCGACAGGCATGCAGAAGGTGCCATGGTGAAGCCATGGCGTTCCACGTCCAGATCGGCGACCAGCTGTTCCTCGACGAGGGTGGTGAAGAGATCGGCGCGGTCCGCAAGGTCGCGCCGGATCACCTGGTGGTGTACGTCGAAGCGGCGGGCGACTTCATGGTGCCCGGCCCCTGGGTCCGCGCCGCCCACGACGGCAAGGTCGTGCTCGATCCCGAGAAGTGCGACCCGACCTTCCTCGAGGCGGCGAGCACGGCGCACGAGCGCGAGACCGAGTAGCGGCCCGCGCGCCCGCGCCGCCGGCGTCACGCGAGATCGAACACGAGCGCCTCGCCGCCGTCGATCCCTTCGAGCCGCACGCCCGGCTCGCCCGAGATCGCGAGGCCATCGCCCGCGGCGAGCTCCTCGCCGTTGACCCGCAGCTTGCCGCGCGCGACGTGGACCCAGGCGTGCCGGCCGGCCGCGAGCGGCAGCTCCGCCGCCTGCCCCGCGCCGAACACCCCGGCGTAGAGCGCGGCGTCGCTGTGGATCGTCACGCTGCCGTCGCGGCCATCACTCGACGCGACGAGCCGCAGCCGCCCCGCCTTGTCCTCGGCGGAGAACGTCTTCTGCTCGTAGCCGGGCGCGATGCCGCTGCGCTCCGGGATCAGCCAGATCTGGAGGAAGTGCACGTGCTCGCGATCGGAGGCGTTGAACTCGCTGTGCACGACGCCGGTCCCCGCGCTCATCCGCTGGACGTCGCCGGGCCGGATCACCGAGCCGGTCCCCATCGAGTCGCGGTGCGCGAGCGAGCCATCGAGCACGTACGAGATGATCTCCATGTCGCGGTGCGGGTGCGCACCGAACCCGCGGCCGGGCGCCACGGTGTCGTCGTTGATCACCCGGAGCGAGCGGAACCCCATGTGGCTCGGATCGTAGTAGTCCGCGAACGAGAACGTATGAAACGAGTCGAGCCAGCCGTGATCGGCGTGGCCGCGGTCGGATGCTCTGCGAACGGTCTGCATGGCTTGGTCTCCTGGCAGATGACTCTGCGCACGCCGCGTGCCCGCCGGAACGCCTCCTGGTGGAGCAGACTGTTCTACGAGCTCGCGCCGGCCACGAACCGCGCGAAGCCCACCACGTAGCTCTCGAGCTGAGCGCGCACCTTCGGATCGATCAGCTCGCCGGCCTCGTCGAACACCTTGCTCCCGGGTCCGACCTGGAGCCGCCCGCCGAACCACGGCTGGGTGCCGAGCGTGCGCAGCACCGGCAGCCACGCGGCCT
>JBQCJR010000799.1:0-4892 GCA_051952595.1 Kofleriaceae bacterium | reverse complement strand
TGTCGTCCTTGCGCAGCCGTCGGAGCGGCATCAGAGCACCTCCGGGGCGAGCGAGATGATCTTCATGAACTTCTTGGCGCGGAGCTCACGAGCGACCGGGCCAAAGATGCGGGTACCGATCGGCTCGTTCTCCTTCGTGATGAGCACGGCGGAGTTGCCGTCGAACTTGATGAAGCTGCCGTCGGAGCGCGCGAGCTCGCGCTTGGTCCGCACGATCACCGCGCGCGCGACCTCGCCCTTCTTGACCTTGGCGCCCGGGATCGCTTCGCGGACCGAGACGATGATGACGTCACCGATCGTGGCGTAGCGGCGGCGAGAGCCACCGAGGACCTTGATGCAGAACACCTTCTTCGCGCCGCTGTTGTCCGCGACGTCGAGGACTGAAGTCATCTGGATCACGACGCACCCTCCACGGCCTTCGTGATCGTGCGGAGCAGGCGCCAGCGCTTGGTGCGCGACATCGGCCGAGACTCCACGATCTCGACGACATCGCCAACCTTCGCCGTGTTGTGCTCGTCATGCACGTGGTACTTCACGCGGTTGGTCAGGAACTTGTGGAACCGGCGATCGCGGACGCGGCGAATCACCGTGACGGTGATCGTCTTGTCCATCACGGTCGACGTGACGGTGCCGACGATGATGCGGCGCGAGCCACGCTGATCGGCGGGTTTGGTTTCGATGGTGTCGCTCATGACTTCGCCTTCTTCTGCGCCTGGGTCTCGATGCCGAGGCTGCGACCGCGGAGGATCGTGAGGATCCGGGCGATCTCGCGGCGCTTGGTCGTGAGCTCGGCGGTCGAGGTGACCTGATTGGTGTGCTGCCCGAGGTGGAGGCGGAACAGCTCGTCGCGGGTGCGAGCGAGCTGCTCGCGCAGCTCGTCATCCGGCTGGTCGCGCAGCTGCTCGAGGGAGGTGGAGATCTTCGACATGGTCGTTGCCTTGCCTGCGGCCTAGAGGACCGGCGCCCGGGAGATCATGTGGGTGCGGATCGGGAGCTTGTGGTGCGCCCGGGTGAACGCGGTGCGCGCGAGCTCTTCGGGCACACCTTCGACCTCGAAGATCACGCGACCGGGGCGAACCACGGCGACCCAGCCCTCGACACCGCCCTTACCGGTACCCATTCGAGTCTCGGCGGGCTTCTTCGTGAACGGGTGGTCGGGGAAGATGCGGACGTAGATCTTGCCGGACTTCTTGACCTGGCGAGAGATCGCCACGCGGGCAGCCTCGATCTGGCGAGCGGTGATCCAGCCAGGCTCGAGGACCTGCATACCGAAATCGCCGAACGAGACCTCGTTGCCGCCCTTGGACTTCCCGGCGAGGTGGCCCTTGTGCGACTTGCGGAACTTGGTGCGTTTGGGTGAAAGCATGACGAGCTCTTAGGTGCGAGGCGGCGCCGAGGACGACGGACCGCGCGGTTCCTTGCGACCAGTGGGCAGCACCTCGCCGTGGAAGACCCACGCCTTGACGCCGATGCTGCCGTAGGTGGTGTGGGCCTCGGTGAAGCCGTACTCGATGTCGGCGCGGAGGGTGTGCAGGGGCACGCGGCCCTCGCGGTACCACTCGCGGCGGCACATCTCGGCGCCGCCGAGCCGGCCGCTCGACGCGACCTTGATGCCCTTGGCGCCGAACTTCATCGCGGTCTGGGTGGCCTTCTTCATCGCGCGGCGGAACGCGATCCGGCGCTCGAGTTGGGTCGCGATGTTCTCGGCGACCAGCTGCGCGTTGGTCTCGGCCTTGCGGACCTCGATGATGTTGAGGAAGACCTCGTTGTCGGTCAGCGCCTGGACGTCCTTCTTGAGCGTCTCGACGCCGGCGCCACGCTTGCCGATCACGATCCCCGGGCGAGCCGTGTGGATGTTGATCTTGGCCTTGTTCGCGGCGCGCTCGATCTCGATGAACGACACGCCGGCGTGGTGCAGCTTCTTCTTGATGAAGGCCTTGAGCTTCAGGTCTTCATGCAGCCACTTGGCGTAGTTCTTCTCCTCGTACCACCGAGACGACCAGGTCTTGATGATGCCGAGGCGGAAGCCGGTCGGATGTGTTTTTTGACCCATGGGGCTAGTCCTCTTAAGCCTTCGGCTCGTCCGTCACGACCACGGTGAGGTGGCTGGAGCGGTGGTTGATGCGGTTGGCGCGACCCATCGACCGCGGCATCCAGCGCTTGTTGATCGTCCCGCCATCGACGGCGATCGTGTGGATCCGCAGATCCTCGACCGAAGCGTCGCCACCCGACTTGTCCTCGGCGTTCGCGGCCGCCGACTTGATCGCCTTCGAGATGATGCCGGCCGCCTTCTTGGGCAGCAGGTCGAGCAGGCCAACAGCCTCCTCGACCGACTTGCCGCGGACGAGCGCCGCGACGACCCGCATCTTGCGGGGCGACATCGAGATTCCACGAACGAGTGCGCGTGCCTGCATGACTACTTCTTCCGTTCGCCGGAGTGGCCGTGGAAGGTACGCGTCGGCGAGAACTCGCCGAGCTTGTGACCGACGTGCTGCTCGGTGACGAACACCGGCATGAACTTGCGGCCGTTGTGGATGGCGATCGTGAGTCCGACCATGTCGGGCGTGATCGTCGAGCGGCGCGAGTACGTGGAGACCACCCGCTTGTTCGGGTTGGCTTCCTTCTGCGCTGCCTGGATCTTCTTCGGCAGGTAGTGGTCCACGAACGGACCCTTCTTGACGCTACGAGGCATGGCTAGTTGACCCTTACTTGCTTCGGCGGCGGATGATGAACTGGTCGGTGCGCTTGTTGTGGCGCGTCTTGAGGCCCTTGGTCTTCTGGCCCCACGGGGTGCACGGGTGGCGACCACCCGAAGAGCGACCCTCGCCACCACCCATCGGGTGATCGACCGGGTTCATCGCGACACCACGGTTGTGCGGCCGGAGGCCGAGCCAGCGCTTGCGCCCCGCCTTGCCCCACTGGATGTTGCCGTGCTCGGAGTTGCCGATCGCGCCGACCGTGGCGCGGCAATCGATGTGGACGCGGCGCATCTCGCCCGAGGGCATGCGCAGGGTCGCCCAGTCGCCGTCCTTGGCCATCAGGGTGACCTTGGTCCCCGCCGAGCGGCCGATCTGCGCGCCGCGGCCGATCTTGAGCTCGACCGCGTGGATCTCGGTGCCGACCGGGATGTAGCGGAGCGGCAGCGAGTTACCCGGCTTGATGTCGGCGGAGTTCGCCGAGATCACCTGGTCGCCCACGCCGAGGCGCTGCGGCGCGAGGATGTACGCCTTCTCGCCGTCCGCGTACTGGAGCAGCGCGAGGCGCGCCGAGCGGTTCGGGTCGTACTCGATCGCGATCACGGTCGCCGGAACGCCGGTCTTCTTGCGCTTGAAGTCGACGACGCGGTAGCGCTGCTTGTGGCCACCGCCGCGGAAGCGCGACGTGATCCGGCCGTGGTTGTTGCGGCCGGCCGTGGCCGACTTGTGCGCGAGCAGGCTCTTCTCGGGCTCCGACTTGGTGATGTCACCGAAGTCCTGGCTCGACATGCCACGCCGACCCGGCGAGGTCGGCTTGTACTTCTTGATCGCCATCTCAGACTCCCTCGAAGAACTCGATGTTGTCGCCGGCCTTCAGGGTCACGAACGCCTTCTTCCAGGAAGGACGGCGACCGCTGAACCGACCGATGCGCTTCTCCTTGCCGCGAACGACCAGGGTGCGGACATCGGTCACGGTGACCTTGAACAGCTGCTGAACCGCGCGGCGGATGTCGATCTTGTTCGCGTCGGTGGCGACCTCGAACACGACCTGCTGGGCGTAGGACTCGCCCTCGGCGCGAGCCGCGGCGGCGCCGCCGGGCTCGCGGAGGCGCGCGCTCTTCTCGGTGAGCAGGGGGCGCTTGATGATGGATTGCGCGTCGCGCATTGGCTTACTCCTCGCCCTTCAGCGAGCTGACGAGCTGGTTCGCCGCGGCCTGCGTGAGCACCAGCGTCTCGTGGCGCAGGATGTCGTAGACGTTGACGCCCTCGGGCGCGATCCACTGCGAGCTCGCCAGATTGCGCGCGCCGCGGACCAGGTTCCCGTTGTCCTTGGCGTCGACGATCAGGACCTTCGACGACGGCTGGGCGATGCCCAGCGCGGCGAGCGCGGTCGCCACCGACTTGGTCTTGCCGTCGGTGTTGAAGTTGTCGAGCACGACGACCTTGTTCTCCGAGGCGCGGAGCGACAGGGCCGAGCGCAGCGCGAGCTTCTTGGCCTTGCGCGGCATCGTGTACGAGTAGTCGCGCGGCTTGGGGCCGAACACGGAACCACCGCCGACCCACTGCGGTGCCTGACGGCTGCCCTGGCGCGCCTGGCCGGTCCCCTTCTGCTTCCACACCTTCTTCGAGCTGCCGCGGACTTCACCGAGGCGCTTCGTCGAGGCGGTGCCAGCGCGGCGCTTCGCGAGCTGCCACTTCACGACCTCCCACAGGAGGTGCTCGTGGATCTCTGCACCGAACACGGCGTCGTCGAGTTCGATCGACCCGACGCTCTGGCCGCTGATGTTCTTGAGCTCTAGCTTCGGCATGACGATTCTCTCTGTCTCTCCGGCTTTCCGTCGGCCTATCAGGTCTTGATCTCGACGTCGACGCCGGCCGAGAGATCGAGCTTCATCAAGGCGTCGAGGGT
Source organism: Kofleriaceae bacterium (assembly GCA_051952595.1). GTDB lineage: Bacteria > Myxococcota_A > Polyangia > Haliangiales > Haliangiaceae > JABFXX01. The sequence goes on along the minus strand of JBQCJR010000799.1, from coordinate 287 downwards.
CTGCTGGGTCGGCTCGAGGATGTCGAGCAGCCGCTTGTGGGTGCGGATCTCGAACTGCTCGCGCGACTTCTTGTCGGTGTGCGGCGACCGCAGCACGCAGTACTTGTTGATCTTGGTGGGCAGCGGGATCGGGCCCGCGATCTTGGCGCCCGTGCGCTTGGCGGTCTCCACGATCTCTCCGGCCGATTGGTCGAGGAGCTTGTGGTCGTAGGCCTTGAGCCGGATGCGAATGCGTGGGGTCGTCATGGCAGTTCCAGTTCCTGGTACTTACTTTGGTTACTCGGTGA
>JBQCJR010000798.1:0-2294 GCA_051952595.1 Kofleriaceae bacterium | reverse complement strand
CACGCTGACCGGCGCGGGCGTCGACTACCACGCGGTGTCGACCGACCGGCCGCTCGATCAGACGCTGCTCGATCTGCTGGTCGCGCGCTCGCGGCTCGGCCCGTCGCGGAGGGCGCGCTAGTGGGCTTCCTCGCGCCGCTCATGCTCGCCGGGATCGCGGCGCTCGCCGTGCCGATCGGGATCCACCTGATCGGCCGCCAGCGCGCGCGCCACGTCAAGTTCGCCGCGCTCGACTTCCTGCTCGCGACCAAGCGGCGGACCGCGCGGCGGTTCCGGCTGCGCGAGCGGCTGCTGCTCGCCACCCGCGTGCTCGCGACCGCCGCGGTGGTGTTCGCGCTCGCCAAGCCGTACACGTCGTGCACGCGCAAGGGCCCGCAGGTGACGCGTGGCCCGCAGGCGGCGGTGCTCGTGATCGACGACTCGTTCGCCTCCGGCTACCTGATCGAGGGCCGGTGGTGGCTGCGCACCGCGACCGAAGAGGCGGTCCGGATCATCCGCCAGCTCGGGCCCGAGGCCGAGATCGCGATCGTGCGCGCCTCGGAGGCCGCGGATCACCCCACCGAGCTGACCCGCGATCACCTGCGCCTGCGCGACCAGCTGCTCGCGCTCGAGCCGACCGCGCGCCCCGCCGATACCAGTCGCGCGCTGACCCGCGCCGCTCAGCTGCTCGCCGCGTCGAGCCACAGCCGGCGCACCGTCTACCTGCTATCGCTCGTCGCGAAGACCGGGCTGCGCCCCGACGACCGGCCGTGGGGCGCCGATGGCCCGGCGCTGGTCGCGATCGATCTGCGGCCCACCGCGATGCCGAACCTCGCGGTGACCAGCCTGCGGGTCGACGCCGAGCCCGGCGCGAGCACGCGCGGCGTCGCGTTCGACGCCGAGGTCGCGAACTTCAGCGAGGTGCCAGCCAAGGTCGAGCTGTCGCTCGCGATCGCCGATCGCGTGGTCGCGCGTGGCACGCTCGAGCTCGCGGCGCGCGAGCGCAAGACCAAGCGGTTCCTCGCCGCGCTGCCGCCCGGGACCCGCGCGACCGACGCCTCGGTGTCGATCGCGACCGCCGGCACGCCCGAGGCCGACAAGCTGCCGATCGACAACCGGCGGTGGGTGCGCGCGTCGCTCCGCGATCGCGTGCGCGTGCTGCTGGTCGACGGCGATCCACGCACCGTGCGCCACGACGACGAGCTGTTCTACCTCGAGGCCGCGCTACGCCCCGGCGATCGCGAGGACAGCGGCACCCTGGTCCGCGCGATCACCGCCGAGGATCTCGCCGGGATCGAGCCCACCGCGCGCGGCAAGGCCGGCGCGATCGATCTCGAGGAGTTCGATGTCGTGGTGCTCGCGAACGTGCCGGCGCTGGCGCCCGAGCGGGTCGCGGTGCTCGCGCAGTGGGTGCGGGCCGGCGGCGGCATCCTGGTCGCGCCCGGCGATCGGTTCGACTCCGCCGCGTACGACCGCACGATGCTGCCGCTCCTGCCGCAGAGCCTGCGCGATCCGATCGACACCACGTGGGGCGCGACCGCGCAGGATCGCGATAGCCGCGCGCTGCGGCTGGTCAAGTGGGAGTCGGATCACCCGATCTTCGCGCCGTTCTCGAAGACCGCGCCCGAGCTCGCCGACGCGAAGTTCTACCAGATCGCCCTGCTCGGCCCGACCACCGACACCGCCGACCGCAAGGTGCTCGCGCGGTTCACCAACGGCGCCGCGGCGCTGGTCGAGGCCTCGATCGGCGGCGGCCGCACGATCCTGTTCACCTCGACGCTCGATCGCGACTGGAACGACCTGCCGATCCACCCCGGGTTCCTGCCGCTGATCCAGCAGACCGTGCGCCACCTCGCGCGCAAGCACGCGTCGCTCGCCGCGACCGATCACCTGGTCGGCAGCTCGGTCGCGCTCGCCACGCCGGATCTCAAGAAGCTCGAGGTGCGCGGCCCCGAGGGCGTGGTCGCGATCTTCGAGGGCGATCGGATCATGGGGCGTTCGAGCGTCCGGTTCGGCCGCACCGAGCACGCCGGCGTGTACCGCGTGATCGGCACCGACCAGACCCACAACACCCGCGCCCGCGACGAGCTGGCGTTCGTGGTCAACCTCGATCCGAGAGGTTCTGATCTCGCGCCGGCCCCCGCGAGCGCGCTGCCCCCGTCGGGAACCGGCGGCGGCGCGGCGCCGATCGACCCCACGCGTCGGGTCGAGCTGTGGCACGGACTTGCCGCGGCGCTCCTCCTGCTTCTCCTCGTCGAGGGATTGCTCGTACAGCGATAGGCGTTCGGCGAGAGGCGAATCGATCCGACGAGAAA
>JBQCJR010000797.1:0-23648 GCA_051952595.1 Kofleriaceae bacterium | reverse complement strand
ATCCGCCGCCGTGGTGCAGGCCACTTTTGGCGTTTCAGCGCGGCGTCCAGCTGATCACGTGCAGCTCGGGCAGCGCGGTGCACCCGCCGCTGCCGCGATAGGCGAGCCACGGCGCGACGAGTGCGCGGCGCGTGTTCACTCGGGCGCCCTCGGCAGGTCCGCGGGCGCGTCGGCCGACCACACCGTGCCGGTGTCCTCGCCCTCGAGCGATGCCCCGTAGATCGCCGACCACGGCACCACGCAACGATACGGCCGGCCGCCGAACATCAGCGTCGCGGTGAGCGCGGTGGCGCCGAGCTCGAGATCCGCGATCGGCGGCGACAGATCGCGGCCGATCCGCAGCACGAGCTGTGGATCACTGCGGTGCGACGCCGGCACGTCCACGCCGGCGCGCCGGGCATCGAGCTGGACCAGCACCGGGCCGAGCGCGAGCAAGGTCGCGAGCGTGTGCCGCTTGTCGGCCGGTGCGGGGCGGTCCGCCGTCGCGCGCGGCGGGGGCGGTGGCGGTCCGGACTCCGACTCGCGGCGGCCCGGCGACCCGCAGCTCACGCAGGCGCCGGTGAACGCGACGATCGCGAGCGCGGCGACGCGGGTGCGCATGCCGCCATTATTCGACGAGCTTCAGATGTCCGCCACGCTGCTTGCGCGGCTCCTCATCCTTGACGGGCGCCGGGCCCCCAGCGGGCGCCGGGGGCGCGGGCGGCGCGGGAGCTTCGCTGCCGCCGGTGAGCACGTCCTCGGGGACGTCCTCCGGCCACACCGTGCCGCGCTGCTCGCCCTCGACCATCGCGGCGTAGACCGCCGTCCACGGCAGGATGCAGCGGAACGGCTGGCCGGCGAACGTCAGGGTTCCGGAGACCGCCTCGTCGTCGACCACCAGATCCGTGATCGCCGGCGACAGGTTGTACCCGAACCGGAGCACCAGGCTCGGATCTGCGCGGAACCGCGCCGGCACGTTGACCTCGGCGCGCCGCGCATCGACGTGGACGAGCACCGGGCCACGCGCGAGCAGCGACTCGAGCGTGCGCCGCTTGTCCGGCGCGCTCGCGTCATCCTCGTCGCGCAGCGCGTCGATCGACTCGATCTCCTGGGGCTGCTTGCCGACCAACTCGACGAACTCGTCCTCGGCCATCAGCCCGGCATCGACCGCATCGCGCAGGATGCCCTCGGGCCGATCGCCGGCCGCGGCGGTGACGCGCTCGACCGTGCGCTCGCAGCGCGCCGCGTGGCGGAGCACCGCGCCGTGCGCCGCGAGGGCGCTGTGCGAGCCATTGCGCCACCGCGCGATCGCCCGCTCCACGTCGAGCAGCGACGTCGAGACGCGGTGCTCGATGAGCGCGGTCACGACGGCTTGCAGCCGGGCCAGGGTCTTGGGATCGCGCTCGAGCATACGCGGGGACTTACTCCGATCGCCCTGCGCGGTAAAGGCCACTCGCTCACAAGCGGGCAGTTTTTTAGCGCGCGGCCTCGGAGGCGGGCTCGACGAGATCCGAGAGCAATTCGATCACGCGCTCGGGCACGGTGACCGCTACGAACTTCGCCAGGTCGACGACCGCGCACACCACCTGGCCCTCGGCGCTCGGCGTGCGCGAGCGCTCGGCGGCGCCGGGATCGCCTTCGATCCGCGAGACGCGGTAGCGGAACGTGATCGACTTCCCACCGAGCCGCGCGATCGAGACCGCGATCTCCGCGGTGTCTCCGAACTTGAGCGGCGAGAGGAACTGGCACTCCGCGCGCACCGCCGGAAATCCGATCCGGTCGCGATCGATCAGCTCGGCGTACGCGCGCGGGCCGATCCGCGCGCGCCACAGCTCCTCGAACGCGAGGTGGAACATGTGGAAGAACCGCGGGTAGTAGACGATGCCGGCGTGGTCGATGTCGGAGAACCGCACCGGCGTCTCGAACCGGAACGGCGGCATCACGCGCCTCGCGGCGGCAGCACCAGCCGCACCCCACACGACGCCGGAACGCCGGGGCAGGGCGGCGCGAGCTTCTCGAGCTCGATCGAGACCTGCACGTGCGGGTACAGCTCCTGGATCTTGGCGCCGATCGCGCCGGCGAGCGCCTCGAGCAGCCGGAACGTGGACCGCGTGCCGAGCGACACCACGATGTCGCTGACCTGCCAGTAGTTCACGGTGTCGCCGAGGCGATCGGTGCTCGCGGCGGTGGTGAGCGGCAGCTCGATCGTCAGGTTGACGCGGAACCGCCGGGTGCCGCGGCGCTCGGCCGCGGAGTAGCCGTGGTTGCCCTCGAACTCGAGGCCTCGGACGAAGACGCAGTCGGTCATCGAGGAGGGCGCGCTACGCGACTTCGTCGGCCTCGGCTTCCGCCTCGGCCTTGGAGCGCTGCAGCTTCTTCTTGATCATTTGGCGCTTGAGCGGCCCGACGAAGTCGACCAGCAGCTTGCCGGTCAGGTGGTCGTTCTCGTGCAGCAGGCAGCGCGCGAGCAGGCCCTCGCCCTCGAGCTCGAACATCTCGCCGTCGAGCCCCATCGCGCGGACCTTCGCGCGCAGCGGCCGCTTCACCTTCAGGTAGATCTCCGGGAACGACAGGCAGCCTTCCTCGCTGTCCTGCTGCTCGTCCGACGTCCAGATCACCTCGGGGGTGAGGAACGCGACCGGGGGATCGCTCTCGGCGCGGCCGGCGAGCTTGGGCTCCACGATGAACATGCGGCGTGGATCGCCGATCTGCAGCGCGGCGATCCCGAGGCCGTTCTCGGCGTACATCGAGTCGACGAGGTCCTGGTACAGCGCCCGCACGGACGCATCGATCGCAGAGATCGCGACCGATGGTTGCCGGAGGCGATCATCAGGCCACACGACGACAGGGCGCACCGCCATGAGCGACACCATAGGTGGGTGCCTGGCGATTGACAAGGGGCTGCGGCGCGGCCATACACGGCCCAACTGCATGATTACGCGGTACTCCGAGGCACGGTTGCCTACCCCGCATGGGGAGTTCCGGCTCGTCGTCTACCGCACGGGGAAACCGGCAGAGCTCGGTGCCACCGCGCTCGGTACGATCGACGAGGAACACATCGCGATGGTGATGGGCGACGTCACCGGCGACGAGGTGCTCACCCGCGTCCACAGCTCGTGCTTCACGAGCGAGGTGCTCGGTAGCCTGCGCTGCGACTGCCGCGCCCAGCTCGACGCCGCGCTCGCGCGGATCGCCGAGGTCGGCCGCGGCGTGGTGGTGTACCTGGTCCAGGAGGGCCGCGGGATCGGCCTCGGGAACAAGGTCCGCGCGTACCAGCTCCAGGACGAGGGCCACGACACGGTCGATGCGAACCTCGCGCTCGGGTTCGACGCCGATCACCGCTCGTACGACCTCGCGGCGGCGATCCGCGGCGCTCTCGGCGTCGCCACGGTCCGCCACAAGACCAAAAAACCGAAAAAAATAGCCGGGCTCGAGGCCGCCGGCGTCGCCGTCGGCGCCCACGAATCACACTGGGTCGGCGCCACCCCGCACAGCGAGCAGTACCTCGCCGTGAAGAAGAACAAGCTCGGTCACCTCGCCTGAAAGAACCCATGATCACCGAAGCCAGCGTCCGAGAAGCCCTCGCCACCGTCGTCGATCCCGCGCTCGGCCACGACATCGTGAGCTACCGCGTGCTGCGCGGCGTCGAGATCCAGGGAGACGACGTGCTCGTCAAGCTCGACATCCCGACCCACGCCTATCCGACCAGCCAGCGCCGCGAGCTGCAGAAGCGGATCGAGGAGAAGCTCAAGTCGCTGGGCGCCAAGCGGGTGACCACCACCGCCGAGGTGGTGACGGCGCACGTGCCCGCGCCGAGCGACAAGGCGATCCTGAAGGGCCCCAAGAACGTGATCGCGGTCGCCGCCGGCAAGGGCGGCGTCGGCAAGTCGACCGTCGCGGTCAACCTCGCGCTCGCGCTGCAGCGCCACGGCGCGAAGGTCGGCCTGCTCGATGCGGACGTGTTCGGCCCGTCGGTGCCGACCATGCTCGGCGCGCCGGAGGTGCCGGCGTCGGCGAGCAAGGAGTCGCGGATCATCCCGGCGATCCACCAGGGCCTCAAGGTGATCTCGGTCGGCTTCTTCGTCGACAAGGACGAGGCGGTGGTGTGGCGTGGCCCGATGGTCCACCGGCTGCTCCAGCAGTTCCTCGGCGACGTGGACTGGGGCGAGCTCGACTACCTGGTCTGCGATCTGCCGCCCGGCACCGGCGACGTCCAGCTCTCGCTCTCGCAGCTGATCCCGATCGCCGGCGCGGTGATGGTGACCACGCCGCAGGAGGTCTCGATCATCGACGTCGTGAAGGGGATCGCGATGTTCGAGAAGGTCGAGATCCCGATCCTCGGGATCGTCGAGAACATGAGCTACTACAAGTGCCCGGCGTGTGGGCACACCGACGAGATCTTCAGCCACGGCGGCGGTAAGCGGCTGGCCCAGGAGCTCGGCACCGAGTTCTTCGGCGAGATCCCGATCGACACGCGGATCCGGTTCGGCGGGGACGCCGGCGTGCCGATCGTCGTGGCGAGCCCGGACTCGGAGAACGCGAACCGGTTCATGAGCCTGGCTTCGGCGGCGGCGATCAAGGTCGCCAAGAACGTGCTCTCCAAGCCGAAGCGCTCGCCGCGGCTCGCCGTGATCAAGTAAGCTCGGAGGCGTGCTCGCCGACGGCGCCTCCGTCGAGGTCAAGGGATCCAGCGCGACGTACACCCTGTCCCGCAAGGGCGACGTGTACATGTGCTCGTGCCCGGCGTGGCGCAACCAGAGCGCGCCGCTCGACGGGCGCACCTGCAAGCACCTGCGCGCCTATCTCGGCGATGCAGCCGAGGCCCTGCGCGTCGGCGGCGCCCAGCCCGCGCGCCCGGCCGCCGCGACGCCGAGCAAGCGCACCGCGGCGGTGAAGAAGGACACCGCGCCGGCGCTGCTGCTCGCGCACAAGTGGGAGCTCGACCACGATCCGACCGGCTGGTGGATGAGCGAGAAGCTCGATGGCGTGCGCGCGTACTGGGATGGCGCGCAGTTCGTGTCGCGCAACGGCAACCGGTTCGTCGCGCCGGACTGGTTCGTCGCCGAGCTGCCGCGCGATCCACTCGATGGCGAGCTGTGGCTCGATCGCAAGCAGTTCAAGCGCACGATCAGCATCGTGCGCTCCGGCGCGGCGGGGCAGGCGTGGGCGTCGCTGCGCTTCGTGGTGTTCGACGCCCCGGCGGTGCCCGGCCCGTTCGAGGACCGGGTCGCCCACGCGCGGCGCCTGCTCGAGCCGTCGGGGTCGCGCTACGCGCAGTCGATCGACCACGTGCGGTGCGATGGCTTCGATCACCTGCGCGACGAGCTCGCGCGCGTCGAGGCGCTGGGCGGCGAGGGGCTGATGCTGCGGCGCCCCGGCTCGAGCTACGAGGTGGGCCGCTCGACGAGCCTGCTCAAGGTGAAGACGTTCCACGACGCCGAGGCGCGCGTGATCGGCCACGCGCCGGGGACCGGCAAGCACACCGGGCGGCTCGGCGCGCTGGTGTGCCAGCTGCCGGGCGGCGCGACGTTCCACGTCGGCACCGGGTTCTCCGACGCCGAGCGCGCCGAGCCGCCCGCGATCGGCGCGGTGGTGACGTTCCGGTACCAGGAGCTGTCGGAGGGCGGGGTGCCGAGGTTCCCGATCTTCGTCGGCGAGCGCATCGACGCCGAGGGCGGCTAGCGCGCCGGTCAGCGCGGGACCGAGCGCCACTCCATGATCTGGCGCTGGTCGTCGCGCGCGATCGCCTTGAAGCCGAGCCGCTCGTAGAGCGCGCGGGCGCGGTTGACGTGCAGCACGTTGAGCCGCACCGGCGTGTGGCCGGCCTCGAGCAGCAGATCGCGCAGCACCGCGGTGCCGATCCCGTGGCGCTGGAACTTCGGCGCGATCGCGATCGCGCCGATGTACCAGAACGCGCCGCGGTCCTCGACCGAGACGTAGCCGGCGCGCCGATCGTCGACCACGATCACGTGGCAGTTCGCGAGCGCGATCGAGGTGTGGAAGTGCTCGCGAACCTTGAGCGCCGGCCAGCCGTACCCGACCAGGGCGAGTGGGCCGAGCGCCGCCACGTGCACCTCCTCGAGGTACTCGCGCTCGTCGCGCCGCGCCGGTCGCCGCTCGATCTGCACGGCGGGATCAAGCCTAATTCACCGCGCCCTCGCACGGCGCGAGCTCGCACAGCAGGTGGCTCACGTGGCCCACGGTGCGGCGCAGCCGGACCATCGGATCGCACGAGTCGAGCAGCTCCTGCCGCGCATCGATATCCATGATCAGCGCCGCGGCGACCGCGTCGGCGCACGCGCCCGGCGACTCGAACGACCGCACCAGGTCGCGCAGCTGCGGTCCGCCTTGCTCGATCACCGCGGCGAGCCGATCGCACAGCGAGATCAGCCGCTGGTGGTGGTCCCGCGCATCGGCGGCATCACACGAGGCATCGGACAGCACGCGCGCCTCGACCCGGCGATACGCGCGCTCCGCCGGCAGCTCGCGCGCGATCTCGGCGCGCGCCACGCCGCGGAGCAGCAGCGCGAACCGGCCGTCCGGCAGCTCGTCCGAGCAGATGATCCGCCCGATGCCGCAGCGCTCGTAGACCGGCGGCCTGCCGTAGTACGCCGCCTCGTAGCCGGGGCGGAGCCGGGCGATCGCCATCAGCTGGTGACCGGCGAGGCAATCCCGGGTGAGCTCGCGGTAGCGCGGCTCGAACACGTGCAGCGGCATCAGCCCGCCGGGCAGCAGCACGCAGTTGGGCAGCGGGAAGATCGGCAGCGACGACAGCGCGCCCGGGTCGAGTCCAGCGGAGTCGCGCATGGGTTCTTCCATCCCCTTCGGCCCGTTAACCAAACACGTCGATGCAACTGCCGGTCAACGCGTCGGGGGCGTCGACGGCGAGGAACAACGCGGTGCGGGCGATATCGTCGGGGCTCATGTCGGGCCGCGCTCCTGGCATCCCTTCGCGAAGCATGTCTGTGTCTACGCTTCCGGGACAGATCGCATTCACGGAGACCTTAGCAGCGCGCAGTTCCTCGGCAAGCGACCGCGTGAAGCCAACCACGGCGTGTTTCGCGGCGCAGTACGAGGCGAGCAACGCCGTCCCCTGTCGACCGGCGATCGACGAGATGTTGATCACCCGCCCACCCCCGCGGGTGAGATCGGGGAGGAACGCGCGCGTGACATGGAACGTGCCGTCGACGTTGATCGCCATCATACGCCGCCATTCGGCGTTGGTGATCTCCGCGGTGGGCTTTCGCAGCGCCTCCCCGGCGTTGTTGACGAGCACGCGGACGGGCGCCATGGTGCTGCGCACGAGCTCCGCCGCCGCGTCGACCGCGTCGGGGTCCGCCACGTCGCACACGATCGCCTGGGCGCGCCCGCCGCGCTCGGCGATCTCGGCGGCCACCGCGGCCAGCGCCGCGGCGTCGCGCGCCCACAGCGCCACCTCGGCGCCGGCGGCGGCGAGCTGGATCGCGATCGCCCGGCCGATCCCGCGGTTCCCACCGGTGACCACGGCGGTCGCGCCCGCGAGCGCGGTCATCGAGCGGGCTTCTGGTCGAGTGCCTTCAGATCCGCCGGCTCGTCGTCGCCGAGCTGGTGGCCGCCGCGCTGCGCCGTGACGTCGAGTGGATCGACGATCCCGTTGTACGGGAACGGCACGGTCGTGGTCTGGCACTTGAACGAGGACTGGTTCTGATCGTCCTTGACCACGAACGCGTAGACCGGATCGTCCTTGCCGAGCGTGCCGGTCGTGCAGTCCTTGAGGTACTGCCAGCCGGTGGCGTCGACCTCGCGCCACACCCGATCGAACTCTCCCGGCGTCATCGAGCGCGCGTCGTCCACGCGCTGGCCTTGCCGGTCGACCCGCCACCGCAGCACCCGCGGCCCCGCCGGGGCGCAATCCATCTGCACTCCGAGCTCGGAGCCGGCGATGTGCTGGCGCGCGACGTAGCTGACCTCGCGATCGCGGCAGGAGAAGTCCTGCATCTCGCGGCGCGCCTGCTCCTGCCGTGCGCCGCACCCGGTCGCTCCGAGCACTCCCAGGGCGACCAGCCGCAGGCTACGCATATTCCGCCGCCAGCGAGGCGCGCAGGGCCTCGAGGCCATCGACGCGGTGGGGATATCCCGGGTGATCGATCTCGATCGAGACCGGCGTGCCGGGAGTCGCGAGCGCGGCGCGCGCCTCGGGCGACAGCGGGTACCGGGTGTACTGGACCGCGGAGATCCGGTCGGCGGTGGACCGGCCGGGCTCGAACGCCGCCCGGATCGCGTGTGGGCCGATGTGCAGGATCACGTGCTCGTCGAGCCCGACCAGCTGGTTGAGCGCGTGGTACGGATCCGCGTCACCCGGCAGCTCGATGAACAGCGTCGCCGAGAGCGAGCTCTCGGTCGGCATCATCTCGTTGTAGACCTCGATCTCGGCCTCGATCTGCTCGTCGCGCACCAGGTTCTCGGCGCGGCACATCTCCTCGATCTGCAGCGTGAGCGTGTGGCGGTTCTCGAACACGATCGCCACGCGGTCGCCGACCACGACGCGGCGCGGGCGCTTGAGGGCGATCACGCGATGGCGAAAGTCGTCGCGGATCGGCCCGTACAGCGCGGGACCTTTGATGTCTCGGCGGGTGATGGGACGGACCAGACTGCTCATGATCCGTATCTACCACGCCACCCGCGCCGAGCGGGGACGGTGACTTACCCGCGGTGCGGGCTACTTGCTGAGGCCGTCGAGGCCCTTCTGGAACCGGCCGGCGTGCGAGCGCTCGGCGCGGGCCAGGGTCTCGAACCACTCGGCGATCTCCTCGAAGCCTTCCTCGCGCGCGGTCTTCGCGAAGCCCGGGTACATCTGGGTGTACTCGTAGGTCTCGCCCGCGATCGAAGCCTTGAGGTTCTTGACGGTGTCCCCGATCGGCTCGCCGGTCGCCGGATCGCCGACCCGCTTCAGGTAGTCGAGGTGACCGTGCGCGTGGCCGGTCTCGCCCTCGGCGGTATCGCGGAACAGACCCGCGATGTCGGGCTGACCCTCGACGTCGGCGACCTTGGCGAAATACAGATAGCGGCGGTTCGCCTGCGACTCGCCCGCGAACGCTTCCTTCAGGTTCGTGTGGGTCTTGCTGCCCTTCAGCTCGGCCATGTCATCGCTCCTTTTCGTGTCAGTGCCGGTTGTCTCGCGATCGGTGGTACCACCGACGCGGATTGCCAGCAATGGACGGAGGCGGGAGCGCGCTGTGGGTCAAGACGCGCTGAGGTACGCGGCGAGCGATGCGATCATGTCGTCGATCATCGCGCGCGCGACGCTGCGCTGGCCTACGGGAATGTCGTTGACGAGGATCGCGAAGCCGAGCACGCGATCGCTGTCGACGCCGACGTAGCCGGCGAGGGTGATCACCTTGTCGAGCGTGCCGGTCTTCGCGCGAACGCGCCCCATCGCGGGCGTGCCGAGGTAGCGGCGCGCGAGCGTGCCGTCCTGCCCGCCGGCGGGGAGCGATCCGAGGAGATCGGTCCCGATCCGGTAGTCGTCGTGGGCCGCGGCGAGCAGGGTCAGCAGCTGCTTCGGGCTGACCTCGGACGCGCCGTACAGCCCGGATCCGTTCGCGGAGCGATAGGTGCCGGGAGCCAGGCCGAGCTTGGCGAGCTGCGCGGTGAGCGCGCCGGAGGCGTCCGCCCAGCTCGCCGGGCCGGGCGTGGTCTTCCGCTCGGCCCCGAGCGTCTTGAACAGGTGCTCGGCGATGTTGTTGTCGGAATGCTTGTTCATCGCGCGCACGACGTCGACCAGCGGCGGGCTGTCGCGGAACGCGAGCTGCTTCGCGGTCTCGGGCACGCGGCCGGTGGCGATCTGCTTGCCGCGGATCTTGACGCCCTGATCGGCGAGCGCGCGGCGGAACACCTCGGCGGCGAACCGCTGCGGATCGTCGACCCGCCGCCGCAGCTCCCAGCTGCCCTCGCCGAACCGGATCTGGCCGGTGACGTCGATCTCGGTGACGTCGCGCGCGCGTGGATCGCGGCTCGGCCGGGGATCGACGCGCAGCCGGGTCCGTCCGGTGGTCACGCTCGCGACCTCCACCTTGCCGAGCTTGATCGAATCGGTCTCGGGATCGAGCGCCACGCGGGCCGCGCCGCCGGGCTCGGCGATCACGGTCACCGTGACCGCGCTGTGGGCGACCGCGAAGCTGGCGACCGGCGCGCGGAACGCGGCGCGCTCCTTGGGCTGCTCGTCGAAGTGCGGCGGCTCGGCGCGGTCGTCGAAGTACGAGCCATCGATCACCAGCCGGCCCTCGACGTTGCGCACGCCGCGCGCCGCGACGTCGGCCGCGAGCTGGCGCAGCGACGCGACCGACAGCGTCGGATCGCCGCGGCCTCGCACGAACAGATCGCCGGCCACGGTGCCGGTCTCGTCGGGCTGTGCGGAGAACACCGCGGTGCGCCAGCGAAACCCGCCGCCGAGGCCGGACAGCGCGGCCACCGCGGTGAGCAGCTTGGCGTTCGAGGCGAGGTTGAGCCGCCGCTCGGGCTCGCGCGAGACCAGCTCGCGGCCGTTTGACAGATCGACCACCACGTAGCCGATCCGGGCGGGCGCGAGCACCGGCCGCGCGACCAGCGCCGCGGAGAACCGCTCGCGCAGCCAGCGATCGCGCGCGGCCGGCTCGGCGGGGGCGACCGGCGCGCTGCCGCTTCCCGCGCCGGCGCCGTCCTCCTCGGGCTCGCCGGCGGGCTCGCCCGCGGCGGCCGATCCGGAGCCGGTCGCGCTCGCTGCGGAGGCTTCGGAGGCGGTGCTGGTCGCCGCGCTGGTTCCTTGCGAGTGCGCGGGGACAGCGTCAATACTGACCGACGCGAGCGCGGTCACGAGCAGCAGGCCCACCCGGCGCGACCATGAGATCACGGCATCACGTTATCACGCTCGTCCTGCTCGCCGCAGCGTGCGAGCCCACGCGGCGGCGCACGCCGGACGACACGCTGGTGATGGTGATCGAGAGCGCCATGACCACCGCGGACCCGCGGTTCGCGGTGTCGAGCTGGGACTCCAAGCTCACCCGGCTGGTCACCACCGGGCTCACCGTGGTCGAGTCGCCAACCCTCGAGCCCGAGCTCTACCTCGCCACCAAGCTCGAGCCGGTCCCGACCCTGGTGCCGGTCTCGATCCCCACGGTGGTCGCCGGCCGGATCGTCCCGCTGATCACCGCGGTCGCGATCGAGGGCGTCGCGTGGGACGTCACGCTGCGCGACGACGCGAGGTTCTCCGACGGCAGCCCGGTCACCGCCGACGACGTGGTCTACACCTACGAGACGGTGCTCGCGCCGAGCTCGAAGAGCCTGCACCACAAGGGCTTCGCCGAACGCTACGCCGCCGTCGAGGCGCTGGGGCCGCGGCGGGTCCGGTTCTGGCTCAAGCAGCCGCTCGCCACGCTGCGCTCGGATCTCGATTTCGGGATCGTGTCGCGCAGCGGGCTCGGCGCGGGGCCGTTCGTGCTGCGCGAGCTGACCTCGACCCACGCGCGGCTCGACGCCAACCCGCACTTCTTCGGCGCCAAGGCGAGGACCGCGCACCTCGAGATCAAGTTCGTGCGCGACGCCGCGGCGCGGCTGCTCATGCTCGTCGGCGGCTCGGCGGACGTGATCCAGAACTCGGTGCGCATGGATCTGATCGAGGAGGTGCGCACTCGGCCGCGGGTCAAGATCGACTCGGCGTCGAGCGTGATCCTCACCTACATGATGCTCAACAACGCGGATCCCCGGCTGGCCGATCCGCGGGTCCGCCAGGCGATCGCGCTCGCGATCGATCGGCCGGCGCTGGTCAAGGCCAAGTTCGGCGGTCACGCGAAGCTCGCCACCGGGCTGCTCCCGCCGCAGCACTGGGCCTATCACGGCGACGTCCCGCGCTGGGACCGCGACCTCGCGCGCGCGCGCCGGTTGCTCGACGAGGCCGGGCACCCGGATCCGGATGGCGATGGGCCGCGGCCTCGGTTCTCGCTGGTCTACAAGACCAGCTCGGACGCATTTCGGGTCTCGATCGCGCGGCTGATCGCGGCGCAGCTCGCCGAGATCGGGATCGACGTCGAGGTCCGCTCGTTCGAGTTCGGGACGTTCTTCGCCGACATCAAGAAGGGCGCCTACCAGCTCGCCTCGATGCAATCCGCCGAGCTCAACGAGCCCGACTACTACTTCTTCTACTTCCACTCGTCGCGGATCCCCGACGCCTCGAACCCCGACGGCGGCAACCGCTGGCGCTACCGCAACCCCGAGATCGACCGGCTCACCGAGCTCGGCCGGCGCGAGCTCGACGTGGCCAAGCGCAAGGCGATCTACGCCGACGTGCAGCGCCTGGTCGCGGCCGAGGTGCCGATCATCGCGCTGTGGCACGAGGACAACGTCGTGCTGACCAACATCGACGTCAGCGGCTACCGGATCACCCCGAACGCGCGGCTGGTCGGGTTGGCAAGCGCGTTCAAGACCTCGCCCTGAGGGCGCGGTGGGTCAGCCGCGCGGGACCCGCGCGAGCCGGGCGTCCAGCTGCTCGAGCAACTCGATGATCTGGACCATCTTGTTGGCGAGCACCTGATCGCCCTCCTGCTGCTGGAGCGCCGCGCCGACCACCGGCCCGAGGGTGTGTTCGAGGCGGCGGACCTGCGCGAGGATCGCCTCGGCATCGAACACCTGGGCGGGGCCGCCGTTGCCGCGGCCGCCGGGATCGACGACGTGCACGGTCTCGGCCTGCGCGCGCAGGCACGCCGCGAGCTCGTCGAGCCGCGGGCCGAGCCAGCTCTCCGGATCGCGCGCCGGCGTGGCGCGGGTCGCCGCGGCGGACACCAGGGCGGCGCGCAGCGCGCGTAGCTCCTCGGTGACCTTCGCGGTGGTGCGCGCCGGGTCGAGCGCGCCGAGCTCGCGGATCTGGGCGCCGATCGCCTGCAGATCCGCGCCGAGCCCCGAGAGCGTGCCGGTGAGCCGGACCACCGGATCCGCATCGCCGCCGCCCATCCGGCGCTGGCGCACGAACTCCGCCTTGATCTCCGCCCACCGCGTGGCCTTCTCGGGCGTCATCCGATCGCGCAGCTCGGCCAGCTTGAGCAGGTTCTGCTCCGCCGCCGTGGTCAGGGTCTGCGACTCGCCCTGGTAGTGGTCGTCGATCAGCGCGTCGAGCTCGCTGGTGGTCATCGCCGAGACCACCTTCTCGGCGATCTTGTTCATGTTGCGATAGCTGCCCTGGAGCTTGAACGGCGGCTCGGTACGGAACGCGTCGGCCTGCGCCGCGGACCGGATGTACTCCTGGTTCACGGCGAGCAGCGTGGTCTGCGCCGCGAACAGGTGGCGGATCACCGTGGTGAGCTCCTCGAGCTCGACCCCGGAGTAGCCGTGCGACAGCTCGGTGGTGGGCACCGCCTCGCCGCGCGCCATCTGGATGATCCGGTAGACGTCGCCGAGGTCGCGGGTCGCGAGCGGCGCCAGCGTCGGGTTCGAGGTCAGCGCGTTCTCGAGGAACGACAGCGCGAACGCGTCGCCCTTGCCCGACAGCACGTCGCCGAGGTTGTAGACGTCGGCGCGGTTCGCGAGCATGTCCGGGATCCGGAACTGCTCGCCGCTCTCGGTGTACGGGTTGCCGGCCATCACCACGCAGAACTTCTTGCCGCGCAGGTCGTAGGTGCGGGTCCGGCCGCGCCACACGCCCTCGATCTTGCGCTGGGCGTCGCACAGCGAGATGAACTTCTGGAGCAGCTCCGGCGAGGTGTGCTGGATGTCGTCGAGGTAGAGCATCACGTTGGTGCCCATCTCGAGCGCGAGGCTGACCTTCTCGATCTCCTGGCGCGCGGTCGCGTTCGGCGCTTCGGCGGGATCGAGCGAGGTCACGCCGTGGCCGAGCGCCGGGCCGTTGACCTTGACGAACGCCAGGCCGAGCCGCGCCGCGACGTACTCCATCAGCGTGGTCTTGCCGTAGCCGGGCGGCGAGACCAGCAGCAGCATGCCCATCTGATCGGTGCGCTTGGCCGCGCCTGCCGCGCCGAGCTGCTTCGCGAAGTTCGCGCCGACCAGCGGCAGGTAGACCTGATCGATCAGCCGGTTGCGCACGAACGACGACATCACCCGCGGACGCAGCTCGTCGATCCGCAGCCGCCTGCGCTCGCGCGCGACGATCTCGGAGCGCAGCGCGCGATAGGCGCGGAACGCCGGCGCCTGGTCGCGGCGGAACCGGTCGAGCCGGGCGAGCAGCTCGTCGAGCCGGATCGGCAGCGCGCCGCCGGAGATCCGCGGGTGGCGGCCGAGCAGGCCGGTCACCGTCGCGTCGACCACCGCGCTCGAGGTCGCGCGGGCGAGCGCGGGCGTCGCGAGGTACGCCGCCGCCTCGACGGCGGACGGGGCGAGCTCGGGCCGCCGCGCGGTGATCCCGTCCACCCACGCGCGGACCAGCGCGAGCCGCGCGCCGGGGGCGCCGTGCAGCGCGCGGATGTCGTCGTCGAACCCGGTGCGGGCGGAGCGCGCGTCGAGCTCGGCGTGCAGCGCCTCGGCGAGCGCGACCGCCGCGCCGCTCACCACGAACCGCGGGGTCGCCGCGGCGAGCTCGCGGACCAGGTACGCCGCGGCGAGCGGCGCGTCGGCCGGGGACAGCCCCGCCGACACCAGCGCTGGATCGCCCTCGACGAACCGCGCGATCGCCGTCGCGATCTCGCCGGCCAGCTGGGTGCGCCCGCCGCGATCGCCGAGCACGTCGGCGAGCCGCGCGAGGCTCTGGGCGGCGCGATGCCAGCGCGCGCGGGTCGGCGGATCGCCGTGCGCGCCGTTCGCGCGACCGGGCTCGGTGGCCCAGTAGGTCACGGCGAGCGCGCGGGCCGGGGCAGGGTAGGCGAGCAGCCCGGCCCCGTCGCGCATCGCGATCAGCCGGTCGAGGATCTTCGCCGCGTCGTGGTCGTGCACGCCGCGCTCGTAGCCCTCGTCGTAGCGCTCCTGCGCGACCCCGCGGAGCAGCGCCTCGAGCGCGCCGCCTCGCGCCGCCTCGTGCAGCGCGTCGAGCGTGATCGCCCCGGCGCCGGCCTCGGCGTCGGCGAGCACCGACGCCGCGAGGTACTCGCCGCGGTAGACCTCGGCCGACTCGCTCGGCAGGTCCTGGTCCCACAGCGCGCGCGCCGCGGTCAGCCGCGGATCCTCGATCGGCTCGTAGAAGTCCGTCCCCGCGAGGTGGATCGCCAGGCCGGGCTCGTCGCCATCGCCCGCGTGCGGGACGATCATCAGCTCGAGCGGCTGCGCGTTGACCGGGAAGCGGTGCGCGCCGAACCGGATCAGCTCACCCTCGCCCTCGAACAGCTCGGCCTTGTCCCGCTGGCCGCGCAGCGCGTCCTTCTGCGCCGCGACCAGCTTGGCCGCCAGCTCGTCGGCCTTGACCGCGTCACCGAGCTGGCCGACCTCCGCCGCGATGTCGCGCAGCTTGTGGACCATCGCGTCGGACGCGAAGTACGCGTTGACCTCGTCGGCCGAGCCGAGCTGCGCGGCGCGCCGCGCGACGCCCTCGAGGATCCGCTGCGCGGCCTTGGCGAGGTTCGCCGAGCGCCGCTGGCGCTCCGCCGCGAGCAGCTGCTTGCGCGCGCCGACCGCGTCGACCATCTCCTCGCGCTTCTGGGCCAGCTCGGCGGTCAGCTCGTCGATCTCGGCGAACCGCCCCTCGAGCTCCTCGAGCTGGACCAGCAGGCGGGTCAGCTCCTGGTCGCAGCGCTCCGGCGTATCGCACTGCGCGAGCGCCGAGGCGACGCTCTGCGACAGCAGCTTGACCTGCGCGCCGAACTCGGCGCGGCCCTCCTTGCCGGCCAGCTCGCGGTAGCGGCCCTCGATCGTCGCGCGGCCGCGGTTGACCTGGCCGAACGCGTTGGTGATGTTCTCGAGGATCGCCGTGCGCTGGGTCGTGTCGTCGATCTTGATCGAGCCGATCACGTTGCCGAGCAGGTCGAGCCCGGTCGCGACCTGGTCGATCTGCTCGCGCAGCGGGCGCAGCTCGACCGCGGTGGACAGCTCGCCGACCCGCACCGCGAGCGCGTCCGCGCGCGCGATCAGCTCGCCGAACGCGTCGCCGCGGGCGAGCAGGGCGACGCAATCGGCGGTCACCCGGTCGAACGCCGCCGCGACCTCCTGCTCGAGCGCGACCAGCCGCGGCACGTCGATGAACCGGATCTCCTTCTTGCTGATCAGCTGGCCGCGCAGCCCGCGCAGCCCGGTCAGCGCGTCGAGGAACGGATCGATCCGGTCCCAGCTCTCCGAGCGGGTCGCGCGCAGCTTGTCGGCGACCATCACCTCGGCCTCGGCGAGCGCCTTCTTGGCCGCGGCCTCGAGCGCGACCACCTTCTCGTACTCGTCGAGGATCAGCTTCGCGGTCGCCTTGACGTCCGCGATCGCCGTCCGCAGATCCCCGGCGTCGGCGTGGCCGAGCCAGTAGTACGCGTCGGTCGCGCGGGTCGACAGCGCGAGCAGGTCCTCGAACGTCGTGCGCTGCGGCCGGTCGTTGGAGGCCAGCCGCGCGATCGACAGCGCGTCGGACAACCCGCGCACCAGATCGGCGTTGCCGACCTTCGCGAGGTAGCTGCCGTCGGTCGGCGCGCTCGCCGCGAACTCCGCCGAGGTGAACGGCGTCTGCCACACCTGCATCGGGTGGACGCGGGTCGGCTCGCCGCTCGCCGCGCGCAGGATCACCATCCGGCCGTCCGCGAACAGCGAGTAGCCGCTGCACGCGATCGGCGTCGCGACCTCCTTGCCGATCAGGTTGTACGGATAGAGCAGGTAGCTGCCGTCGCGACCGCGGTGATAGACGTACAGCACGTCCTCGCCGTTCGGCGAGCGCATCTCGCGCTTGAGCACGTAGTCCGAGGCGTCGCCGTCGAACGCCTTGTGCTCGCCGCCGACCAGCACGTAGCCGCCGGGGAAGATGACGCCGTGGTCCTCGGGCAGGCTGCGGCAGCCCAGCGCGATCCCGTCGGCGCGCACGATCTTGCGCGACCGCGCGTCGAACACCAGGTAGCGCCACGCGGTCTCGCGGAACGGCAGGATCTTGAGCAGGATCAGGCCGCCCGGCTTGCCGATCGGGGCGTAGAAGATCCGCGCGTCGTCGAGCGACTGGTTCACGTCGTCGACGGGCTCGGAGTAGATGCCCTGGCCGCTCTCGGTGTTGTTCTCGACCTTGATCGTCAGGTCGCCGTGGATGCACTCGACGAACAGCGTGTCGAGCAGGTTGTAGTGCGGGTGCTTGCCCGAGACCTGGTGGTCGCGGTTGACCTCGCGCCACTCGAAGTCGTACGGCGCCAGGAACAGCGCCGCGTGGTCGCGATCGCCGCGATCGTCGACGTAGACGATCCGGCCGTCCGGCTCGATCCGCCAGCGCAGCACCTTGATGTCGCGCCAGGTCGCGCCGGCCTGGAACACCGCGAGCAGCTGGGTGTCGCGCTTGATCAGCTGGACCAGCCGCGCGTCGCGGTAGTAGCGGTACAGGTTCGCGAAGTCGCGCGCGAGATCGCCGGCGGTCAGGAACCCGCCGAGCGCGTCGGTGGGCAGCGCCGAGGTGTCGAACCCGCCATCGGCGCCCGGGGTCGCGAGCGGCTCGAACCGGTGCAGCGCGAGCACGTCGGAGATCTGGGTCTCCGCCTTGAGCCCGAGGAACACGTTGTAGCCGAGCAGCAGGTGACCGCCGACCGAGACGATGTCGACCGGCGCGCAGTTGTGCTCGGTGCGTACCCGCTCGGTCGCGACCAGCTGCGGCTCGGTCGTGCCGAAGATCTGCTTGCGCCGGGCGTTGAGCGCGTCGGCCCGCTTCGCCAGCTCCTGCCCGGCGGTGGCGAGCCGCGCGCGCAGCACCTCATAGTTGCCGCCGGTCAGGGCGGCGTCGACATCGGCAGCCATCGTCGACCTCGGCTCAGCTCACCTTGTCGTCATCGACGCCGAGCTGGCGCGCCTGGTCGAGCAGCGCCTTGAGCTTGACCCGGGTCGTGTCGTCGGCCTTGAGCATCAGGTTGCCGAGCACGCCGGAGATCGTGAGGTTCTTGATCGCCTCGGACGACCCGCCGGCCGCGCGCACCATCTCCTTGACGTCGTCGATCAGGCTGTGGCCGTTGCCGTTGCCGTCGAGCCGGTTGCCCAGCGCCTTCTGCACCACCTGCGAGTGGTCGACCACGCCGTCGATCGCGGCGCCGACGCCGACCGCCTTGACGAACCGGTCGAAGAACTGGCCGTCGCCGCCGACGATCTTGATGTCGGCGTGGCTCATCGCCTCGGCCATCACCTTGGCCTGCGCCTCCGCCATCGTCACCCGCGCCTTGAGCTGCTCGAGCGCGATCGTGCGCTCGTTGTCGAGCCGGAGCCGGAACTCCTCGTGCTCGCGCGCCGAGCCCTCGAGCGCGCGCATCGCGGTGGCCTTCTCGGCCAGGCCCTTGGCCTCGGCGAGCATCCGCTTCTCGATCGCGCCGGCCTCGGCCTCCTTCGCGGTGACCTCGGCGAGCAGCTTCTCGCGCAGCCCCACGGCCTCGGCGAGCCCGGTCTTCTCGATCGCGGCGGCCTCGGCCTCGCGACCCGCCGCCTCGGCGAGCGCCTTGCGCCGCGTGTTCTCGGCGATCACCAGGCCCTCCTTGTCGGTCACCTGGACCTGCGCGTCGCGCACCCGCGCGGCCGCGAGGCCCTGCTTCTCGATCGCGATCGCGTCGGCCTCCTTGACCCGCACCTCGGCGAGCCCCCCGGCCGCCGCCTCGGCCTGCGCACCCTCGGCGCGGCGGATCGCGGCGCGCGCCTCCTTGTCCGAGGCCTCCATCGCGGCCTCGGCGAGGATCAGCTGCTTCTTGGCCAGCGACTGCGCGACCTGCTGCTCGGCCTCGGCCTTCTTGATGTCCTTGATGAACAGCTCCTGCGCCGCGGCCTCGGCGTGGACCACCGTGACGTGCTTGTGCCGCTTGGCCTCGGAGTCGGTGCGCAGATCCTTGATCGACTCCTCCTCGACCGCGACCGTCTTGTCCACGGCGACGCGCGCCCGGATGATGTCGGCGATCGCGCGCTTCTCGGTCTCGAGCGCCTTGTTCATCTCGATCTGGTTGAGCGAGACGTCCTTGGTCCGGCCCACCTCCTCGAGGTCGTGCGCCTTCTGGACGCGCACCTTCTCCACCTCGACCTCGCGGATCCGGCCCTGCTCGGACACCTGGACCGCGCGCAGCTTGGCCTGCTCGGCCATCTGGATCGCCTCTTCGGCGCGCTGTCGCTCGACGTGGGTGCGCTTCTCCTCCTCGAGCCGGAACCGGGTCGCCTCGTTCTCCTCGCGCGCCGCCGCGATCGCGATCTCCTTGTTCTTCTTCGCCTCGGCCTCGGCGCGCTGCTGCTCGAACCGGAACACCGCCTCGTCCGAGGTCAGGTTCTGCTTGCCGAGCTCCATCCGCTCGCGCTGCTTGAGCTGGTTGGTGTCGATGTTCGCGCCGGTCGTGATCTCGGTGATCTTCTTGATGCCCAGCGAGTCGAGCACGTTGCTCGGATCGAGCACCTCGATCGGGGTTTGCTCGAGGAAGTCGATCGCCGCGTCGTCGAGCACGTAGCCGTTCAGGTCCTTGCCGATCACCGCGATGATCTGGTCCTTGAAGATGTCGCGCTGGGTGTACAGCTGCTCGAACTCCATCTTCTTGCCCACGGTCTTGAGCGCCTCGGAGAACTTGGCCGAGAACAGCTCCTCGAGCGTCTGCTGCTGCGACGCGCGGATGCAGCCGATCGACTGCGCGACGCGCAGCACGTCATCGACGGTCTTGTTGACCCGCACGAAGAACGTGACCTTGATGTCGGCGCGGATGTTGTCGGCGCAGATCAGGCCCTCCTTGCCGCGCCGCGAGATCTCGATGGTCTTGACCGAGAGGTCCATGACCTCGGCCTTGTTCACGATCGGCAGCACGATCGCGCCGGTGAACGTCACCTTGGGCTCCGAGCCCATCTTGTTGACGATCATCGCGCGGCCCTGATCGACTTGTCGCCACGTGCGCGCGATCAGGACCAGGATGCCGAGCAGCAGGACGCCGCCCGCGCCGATCAGAACAATTGCCATCTGTTGACCCATACGTGCTCCTCCGACCGGTGCTTCACCGGCCACCTGCGAACTGCTGACTGCAGCGGGTTACGCGGACTCGCCAGTCCCCGACGGATCGGGATCTGGGAGCATATCGGCGGACGGCTCGACGAGATACGCCTGCCGCGCCGGATCGAAGTCGATGACGAGCGCCCGGGCGCCGCGGCCCAGCGCCCCGGGGCGATCGCAGCGCACTGGGATCACCAGCACCGTGCCGCCGTCCTCGATCGTGGCCTGGCCGAACTGCTCGTCGACCGTGCCGGTGGTGATCGTGCAGGCGTGCCCGACGTAGTCGGTGTTCGACTTGCCTTCCTTGAAGGCGAACACCGGCGCGAGCGGGCGCACGGCGAGCGCGGCGAGGAACAGCGCGGCGAGCAACACCACGGGCACGAGCACCGGACCGAACCAGCCGGCGCCGACGACGGGCGCGACGTGGTGCATCGCGAGCAAGCTGCCGCACCAGGCGAGCAGCAGGATGAGCGAGACCGAGATCGTGACCGGCACGGCGCCCAGCCCGAGCCCGCTCCACCAGCCGCCGTCGGCATCGACCTTCACGCCCTTGAGCCCCTCGGCGCCGCCCTTGGCCGCGCCGACCGCGTCGCCGAGGCCCTTGCCCGCGCCGAGCACGTCGCCGACGCCCTTGCCCGCGCCGAAGACGTCGCCGAGGCCCTTGCCCGCGCCGGCCGCGTGGTCGGCGCCGCCCAGCAGGTCGATCTCGAGCGCGCCGAGCAGCACGAACACCCAGTAGACCAGCGCGATGCCCAGGGCGATGGTGAAGACGACGGTGGGAAACTGCAGGGAGGCTTCGACCAACTCGTTCAATTCGCTATCTCCTGTAGGTCGCCTCGGCCGATCACGGAAGGGACGATCGGACGTCGCCTGTCGCTTTGCAACCGCGCTGCGGTTGGCGGACAGCGGCGAGCGGGCCCGCGGCGGGGGCCCGGGAGGCATTTGATCCTTGGACCGATGCTGGCGCTATGGTAGGTACGTTGGCTCACATGGCCCTGGACCCTGCTAACGAAGAGCTGTTCCTCGGCATCGCGCACGCGCTGTTCGTCAATCGCCTCCACGTTCTCCGCCTGACGGAAGTGGTCCGCCTCGGCATCCGCCCGGATCCGGGCGACCAGAACATGGAAGTGCCGCCCGACATCGACCGCGAGCTGATCAACCAGGCGTTCTCGTACGTGCTCCGCCACTTCCCGCCCGCGTACAGCGGCAAGATCGAAGTGGCGAAGGCGCGCTGGGTCCGGATCGCATAGCCTAGCGCTCGCGCTTCTTGCGCTCGATCTCCGCGAGCCGGCGCGCCAGCTCCTGCTCGAACCCCGAGTCGCCCGGCTCGTACACCCGGGTGCCGACGAGCTCGTCCGGTAGGTAGTCCTCCGGGACGTAGTTGCCGGCGAAGTCGTGTGGGTATTTGTATCCCTGGCCGTGCCCCTGCGCTCGATCGAGCGCGGTCGAGCCCGGCCGGTAGCGCGCCGGCACCGGCAGCGCGCCTCGCTCGCGGACCAGCTTGCGCGCCGCGGCATAGGTGGTGAGCGCGCGGTTCGACTTGGGCGCGAGCGCCAGGTAGGTGACCGCCTGGGTCATCGGCAGCACGCCCTCGGGCAGCCCGACCAGCTCGACGGCTTGCAGCGCGGCGACCGCGACGCCGAGCGCCTGTGGATCCGCGTTGCCGACGTCCTCGGCGGCGAAGATGACCATCCGGCGGAGCACGAACCGCGGGTCCTCGCCGGCCTCGAGCATGCGGGTCATCCAGTACACCGCGGCGTCGGGGTCCGAGCCGCGCATGCTCTTGATGAACACCGAGACCACGCCGTAGTGCTCGTCGCCCGCCTTGTCGTAGAGCAGGTTGCGGCCCTGGGCCGCCTCGGCGACGTGATCGGCGGTGATCGGCGCGCGCTCGGCGTCGCCCGCGGCGCGCCGCGCCAGGTCGGCGGCGACCTCGAGCACCGAGTACAGCCGGCGCGCGTCGCCCCCTGCGGCAGCCACCAGCTGCGCCGACACCTCGGTGTCGAGAGAAACCCCCAGGGAGCCGAGGCCCCGATCGGGGTCGGCGATCGCCCGGTCGGCCAGCGCGGCCAGCTCACCCTCCGCGAGTGACTCGAGCCGCACCACCCGGCAGCGCGACAGCAGCGCGGCCACCACGCCGAAGCTCGGGTTCTCGGTCGTGGCGCCGATCAGGGTGACCGTGCCGGACTCGACGTGGGGCAGCAGCGCGTCCTGCTGGGTCTTCGAGAACCGATGGATCTCGTCGACAAACAGCAAGGTGCGGGTGCCGAACTGGTCGCGGCGCATCCCCGCCTTGGCCACCGCGTCGCGCACGTCCTTGACCCCCGCCTCGACCGCCGAGAGCGAGACCAGCTCGGCCCGGAGGGTCTCTCCGAGCAGCCGGGCGAGGGTGGTCTTGCCACTCCCGGGCGGCCCCCACAGGATCAGCGACGGAATGGCACGTCCGGGCGCGAGGTTGGACAGGATGCGCCCGGGCCCGACCAGGTGGGCCTGGCCGACCAGCTCGTCGAGGCTGCGCGGCCGCATGCGCTCGGCGAGCGGCTGGCCGACGAGGCGCTTCTTCGCGTTCTGTGCGAACAGGTCCATGTCTATCCCGTGGATACCCCGTGGATACCGTTCCGCGTGTCGATCCGGCAACGCCCGCCACAGCCTGGTGACGCAACACCCGGCCACTGGACCGACCAGGCGCGGCGTCCCCAACGATCTTTCGCCGCGTTATCCGAGGAGCGGCCGGCGCGAGCCGTGGCACGCGCCCTGCTTGGTGTCCGGACATGCTCGTCGAGATCGTCTTTCAGTATCGCTCCCTGGTCGGGAAGTGCGAGCTGGGTGTCGGCCTCGAATGGGACGAGATCGAGCAAGTCACGATGATCGAGTCGGCGTTCGCGCCGAGCGCCGATGACCGGCGGATGAAGCAGGGCCGGCGGTTCCGCCGCGAGGCGGTGCAGCTGACCGGCGTGGTGCGCGGCGACCGGATCCACGATCGCGTGGACGTCATCGAGCTCGGGCCGACCGGCGTGGTGATCCGCAACGCGCCGTACATCGCGCGCGGCGAGCAGGTCGAGCTCGTGATCGACGAGGGCGATCTCAGCTACCGGTTCCGCGCGCAGGGCGTGTGGCTCAAGGACGACCAGGACGACTACCGCTGCGGGCTCGTGCTGGTTGGTATGCCGGTGTGCCTGCACCGCGTGGCGGTGAGCCAGCACGAGCAGGACGTGGTCGATCGGATCTCCGTGGCGGCCTAGCAAACCTACCGGCGGCTACTTCGAGCGATCGACGAGCCGGGTGAGCAGGTGCAGGGTGCGCGGCGGCAGGGTCTCGCCGCGCCACGCGATCGCGCGCCCGAGCACCAGCGCCTTGTCGCGGTTGCCGAGGTGCGGCCGCTCGGCGAACAGCCGCGGGCCGACCGACTCGATCTTGTCGAGGATGCGCATGCCACCGTGGAACATCAGCGCGAGCTCGACCGCGAGATCCGCGCCGACCGCATCGACCAGCGGACGCGCGCGCTCGAACAGCGCGCGGGTGCGCGCGACCTCGTAGCGGACGAGCGAGCCGATCGCGGGCGACACCCGGCGGTTCGCGATGTCGGACTCCTGGACGCCGAAGTGTCGGAGATCCTCGGCGG
>JBQCJR010000796.1:0-8579 GCA_051952595.1 Kofleriaceae bacterium | reverse complement strand
GAAGACAGGGGGGCCCTGCGGCCGTATGTCCGGCCCCACGTCCGGCTGGGCGTTTGGTGGGGATAGACTGCCGCGATGTCCGCGCTGTGGGCGTTCGTCCGGCTCGGCCGGCCGCTGTTCCTCGGCGGCGGGTTCCTGCTGTACGCGCTCGGCGCGGCGATCGCGGCGCTCCACGGCGCGGCGATCGACGCCGGCCGCTACGCGCTTGGCCAGGCCGCGGTCACCGCGCTGCAGCTGATGACCCACTACGCGAACGACTACTTCGACTACGACGCGGATCGCGCGAACCTCACGCCGACGCGGTGGTCGGGCGGCAGCCGCGTGCTGGTCGGCGGCGAGCTGCCCCGCCACGTCGCGCTGATCGCCGCGCTCGCGCTCGCCGCGCTCGGCGCCGCGGCCTCCGTCGCGATCGTGCGCGAGACCGGCGCGTGGATCGCGCCGGGGCTGATCGCGATCGGCGCGCTGGCGTGGGGGTACAGCGCGCCGCCGCTCCGGCTGTGCGCGTCGGGCGCTGGCGAGCTCGCGACGGCGATCGTGGTCACCGCGCTGGTCCCGTGGCTCGGGTTCGCGCTCCAGGAGCCGCCGGGCGGCACCTGGGTGCTCGCGCTCGCGCTCGCGCCGCCGTTCTTGCTCCAGCTCGCGATGCTGCTCGCGATCGAGTTCCCCGACGCCGCCGGCGACGCGGCGACCGGCAAGCGCACCCTGGTGGTCCGGCTCGGCGCGCGCCGCGCGGCCGTGCTCTACGTCGCGGTGACCGCGCTCGCGTACGGACTGCTGCCGGTCGCGGTCGCGCTCGGCCTGCCGGCGCGGATCGCGGCGGCCGCGGCGATCCCCGCGCCGATCGCCGCGTGGCGGATCGCCCGGATCTCCGACCACCGCGATCCCTCGGCGTTCGAGCGGCTCACGCTGTTCGCGGTGTTCCTGCTCGTCGCGACGGCGGCGTGCGAGCTGGTCGCGGTGCTCTCGCTACGGTGAGTGCGACACCGCACCGCATGGCCGCTCCGCGCGGATCGGGCATCACAGACGCATGCCCCGCTCCCAGGGTCAGAGCGACTTCGTGATGCCGCGGCCGCGCGACGGCGAGGGCGAGCTGCCACGCGCCGAGCTGCACTCGTCCGAGGCCAGCGCGCGCGCCACCCGCTGGGTGATGACGATCGCGGTCGTGATGCTGATCGCGCTCGCGCTGATCTGCGCGATCGGCCCACACATCCCGGCTGGCGAGTAGCGCGCGGTCACCCGGCGCGGCATCCCGGCTGGCGAGTAGCGCGCGGTCACCCGGCGCGGCCGATCGCGAAGCGATCGAATGGTCGCGAGAGCTGGAGCTGCGCGCCGGCTGCGGTCACCGTGGCGGTGATCTCGTCGAGGCTGTCCCTCAGGTAGTCGTGGGGCGCATGCGTGCGGTCGGCGTGGCGCGCCGGAGGAAGTCGGTGCCCCCCGAGGTAGCGCAGCAGCGCCTCGGTGCGCGACGCGAGCGGCCGGGGGCAGATCCTGGACGGGCAGGTAGATCGGCGTGCGCTTGTCGAGCCGGAGCAGGCGTCGGGGTGGACGTGGTCCCAGTGGTGGTGGGTGAGGAACACCGCGTCGAGCGGCGGCAGCTCGGCGGGCGGGGCGGAGGCGCGGCGTCTCCGGCGCTCGCCGCGGGGAGCCACGGATCGACCAGCACGTGGCGTCCGCCGAGGTTCGCGAGCAGCGTCGCGTGGCCGAGGTGCGCGATCTCGCCGGGCCCGCGCGGCTCCGCGCGCTCGAGGCGCGCCACGATCCGCGCGGGTTGTGCAACCCGGGGCTGCTCGCGTAGACGCCGAGCGATGACCAAGCGCTGACGGCGCGCTGGCGATCCCGCGCGTAGGTTCTCGAATACTCGTCATGACCACACGCGACGACGACGACGACGGCACTTCGCGGCAACGCATCGCGTTCGTGCTGGCCGCACTTGCCACCGCGCCGGTCTGGTACGCGCTGACGCGGATCACGACCTACGATCCCGTGGCGTACCTCGCGCTCGATGGCTTTCAGGCAAGCCGTGGCACGTGGGTCTTGCTCGCATCGGGAACGCTCGCGAGCATCGCGCTCGCATGGCGAGGGCCGGATCGGCGATGGCCGTGCCTCGCGACGGTCGCCTCCCTGATCGCCAGCATCATCGCGGTCCGCGTCGCGATCCACACGAGCACGCCCCCGGATCCAGTCCCCGCGACCTCGTACGAATGCCGCACGCTCTTCGGCTGCGTCTCGGGAGCAGGCGAGCTCGAGGCCATCGAGCGGCCCGGCGCGCTGCCAGGCGAGTGGGCGAAGCTGCGCCGCCCGGTGAATATCTCCACGTTCGCGTCGATCGGCGCGCTGTCGATCCTCGGCTTGGCCGTCGCGCTGCGCCCGCGAGCGGGCCGGCGGCAGCGCGATCGCGGGCTGCCGCGGGCGCGGGTCCGGAGATCGGGTCGCGACGCGCGGGGCTGAGCACGCGCCTTCGCGGGCGCTCGCTAGCGCCGGCCGAGCCACGGCGCGAGGAACCGCGTCGACTCGTCGAGCAAGCGGGGCAGCGAGGCGACCAGCTCGTGGCCATCGTCGAGCTCGATCAGCTCGACGTGGGGCTTGTCGCGCGCGACCGCGCGCGAGTGCTCGACCGGCACGACGTCATCGTGGATGCCGTGCAGGATCAGCGTCGGGACGTTGACCTCGGGGAACCCGACGTCGATCGCCGCGGCGTCCTCGATGAAGCCGTAGTCGACGCGCACCGTCTGCCCGGTGGCGTAGTCGTAGATCTTGCGCCAGCCGGTGCGCTGCCAGGCCGCCATCTCGCGGCCGAGCGTGGCCCGCCAGCGCTCGACCAGCTGGAACGCCGGGGCGAGCAGCACCAGGGCGGTGACCCGCGCGTCGCGCTCGGCGAGCCGGGCCGCGGTCAGGCCGCCGAGCGAGCTGCCGAACGCGATCGCGCGGTCGCGGTCGCCGCCGAGCGCGTCGCGCGCCGTGTCGAGCATCGCCGAGAGCCGCAGGTGCTCGAGCGACGGGTGGCGCAGGTCGAGCCGGTCGAGCACCAGGCCGCGCGCCGCGAAGTGATCGGCGAACGCCACGCCCTTGGTGGACTGCGGGCTGGAGGCGAAGCCGTGGAGATAGATCGCGCGGGGAGGCACGCCGACAGTCTGGCACCACGCGGCCGCGTGCGGAGCTGGTAGGATGCCGCGTCATGCGAACCTCGGTGGTCGCGCTGGTCATCGCGAGCGGTTGCGGGAGCCGCCCGCCGGAGCGCCCTGCGCCCGCCGCGCCGACCTGCGATCAGGCCGCCGACCACGCGGCCGCGCTGCTCGGCCCCGAGGATCCGAGCGCCGGGCGGGTCCGCGACGTGGTGCGCGCGCGATGCACCGAGGATCGATGGAGCGCCGAGGCGCGGAGCTGCATCGTCGGGACGCGGTCGCTCGCCGAGCCGCGCCAGTGCAAGCAGCGGCTGTCGCCGGAGCAGCGCGCCGCGTTCGAGCGCGACCTCGCGGCGACGCCGCCGGGGTTGGCGCCCGGCGATGAGGAATGGCTGCCGCCCGCGTGCCGCGAGTGGGGCGAGCTGGTGATGCGGTCTTCCGAGTGTCAGAACCTGTCGGGGCAGGCGGCCCAGAGGATCCACCAGGCGTTCTCCGACGCCGTGCTGACCTGGGAGGCCGCGAAGTCGAGCGCCTCGACGTGGCGCGCGATCGAGGCCTCGTGCCAGGAGTCGGCCGAGATGCTGCGCCAGCTGCTGGCGCCGATCTGTCGCTGGTGAGCCATGGGCACCGAGGAGCTGACATTCGCGGTCGTGGCGCTCTCGGCGATCTTCTTCGTGATCGATCCGCTGGCGGTGCTGCCGATCTTCCTGACGATCACGTCCGGCGATGGCGTCGCGCAGCGCAGGCGCACCGCGCGGCGCGCCGCGTTCTCCGCGTGGATCCTGCTGTCGCTGTTCGCGTTCGCAGGCGGGTTGATCTTCAAGGCGTTCGGGATCTCGCTCGGCGCGTTCAAGATCGCCGGCGGGCTGATGCTGCTGTTGATGGCGACCGACATGATGCGCGCGCAGCCGCCCTCCACGCGCACCTCGCCCGAGGAGCAGGCGGAGAGCAAGTCGCGAGATGACGTGGCGATCTTTCCGCTCGCCACGCCGATGCTCGCCGGCCCCGGCGCGATCGCGACGGTGATGGTGCTGATGTCGCGCGCGGCGTGGCGCGTGGTGCCGGTGATCGCGGTGTTCTTCGCGATCACCGTGACCTGCGTGGTGTCGTGGCTGCTGATGCGGTCCGCCGCGAACGCGGAGCGGTTGATCCCGAAGACCCTGCTGCGCGCGTTCGAGCGCGTGATGGGCCTCTTGCTCGCGGCGATCGCGGTCGAGTTCATCGCGGGCGGCGTGCGCGATATGATCGGCCGGTCATGAGAGCGCTCTGGCTCGCGATCGCGGTGGCCGGTTGTGGTGCGTCGAAGTCCGAGCCGGCCGCGCCGCGTGGTCCGGCGCCGTGCGAGCGGGTCGGCGACCACCTGGTCGGCCTGATGACCGCCGGCTTCCAGGGCACCCCAGAGGAGCGGCCGACCGAGGCGATCGACAAGCTGACCCGCGTGATCGTCGAGCTGTGCGAGCAGGGCCGGTGGTCGACCGATGCCCAGCAGTGCTTCCTCGAGGTCGGCGCGCTGGCCGACGCGGACCGCTGCGCCGGGCTGCTCACGGTGGAGCAGCGCGACGCGTTCCCGCGGGCGATCGATGGCGCGTTTGGTGCGCCGCCGGGTGCGTCGCCGGGTTCGCGGCCGGGGACGCGATCAGGTGCGCCGCCGGCCGAGGCCGTTCCCCCGACCGCCGCGCCGCGGCAGGCCCCGCCGAGCGACCCCTGCGAGGGCGGCGAGTAGTCCGAACCACGCCGGTCGCGGGCGGGCCGGGGTTTTCCTGCGCGGCGGCGGCGCGGCGTGCTAGACGTTGCGCCGATGTCGTCGCGCGCCCTGTTCTCGCATCGTCCGTACTGGGCGCATCGGTTCGGCATCGCGCCGTTCCTGCCGACCACGCGCGCCGAGATGGACGAGCTCGGCTGGGATAGCTGCGACGTCGTCCTGGTGACCGGCGACGCGTACATCGATCACCCGAGCTTCGGGATGGCGATCATCGGCCGGCTGCTCGAGCGCCACGGGTTCCGGGTCGGCATCCTCGACCAGCCGGACTGGCGCAGCGCCGATCCGTTCCGCGCGCTCGGCCGCCCCAACCTGATGTGGGGCGTGACCGCCGGGAACATGGACTCGATGGTCAATCGCTACACCAGCGATCGCAAGATCCGGCGCGACGACGCGTATTCGCCCGATGGCGCGGCGGGGCTGCGCCCGGATCGCTCGACGCTGGTCTACGTGCAGCGCTGCCGCGAGGCGTTCGATGACGTGCCGGTGGTGATCGGCGGGATCGAGGCGAGCCTGCGCCGG
Source organism: Kofleriaceae bacterium (assembly GCA_051952595.1). Classification (GTDB taxonomy): domain Bacteria; phylum Myxococcota_A; class Polyangia; order Haliangiales; family Haliangiaceae; genus JABFXX01. Next base: position 3,176 of record JBQCJR010000796.1, on the reverse strand, counting down.
ATCGCGCACTACGACTACTGGTCGGACAAGGTCCGGCGCTCGATCCTCATCGACTCGAAGGCCGACCTGCTGGTGTACGGCAACGGCGAGCGCGCGATCGTCGAGATCGCGCACCGGCTCGCCGCGGGCACGCCGATCGAGGAGATCCGCGAGCTGCGCGGCACCGCGCACGTCCGGCCGCTCGAGGGCTTCAGCGAGCTGGATTCGACGTCGATCGATCGGCCGGGCCGGGTCGAGCCGATGCCGGACCCCTACGCGATGGAGAGCGAGCGCCAGGAGGCGCCGTGTGCGACCGGCGAGTCCGCCGCGCCGGCGCCGCTGATCCAGCTCAAGCCGCGCAAGGTCGATCGCGCGCACACCGTGATCCGGATGCCGAGCTTCGAGCAGGTCTCGGCGGATCCCGCGCTCTACGCGCACGCGTCGCGGATCGTGCACCTCGAGGCCAACCCGGGCAACGCGCGCGCGCTGGTGCAGCGCCACGGCTCCGGCTCGTCGGCGCAGGACGTGTGGATCAACCCGCCGCCGCTGCCGCTGACCACGCCGGAGATGGACGAGCTGTACGAGCTGCCGTTCCAGCGCGTGCCGCACCCGCGCCACCAGGCCACGAAGCTCCCCGCGTACGAGATGATCAAGTTCTCGGTGACGATCCTGCGCGGCTGCTTCGGCGGGTGCGCCTTCTGCTCGATCACCGAGCACGAGGGCCGGGTGATCCAGAGCCGGTCGGAGTCGTCGATCCTCGGGGAGATCGAGCGGATCCGCGACCAGACGCCCGGGTTCACCGGCAACATCTCGGACCTCGGCGGGCCGACCGCGAACATGTACCGGATGGCGTGCAAGAGCCGCGAGATCGAGGCTGCGTGCCGCAAGCCGTCGTGCGTCTACCCCGATATCTGCGACAACCTCGGCACGGATCACTCGCAGCTGGTCGCGCTGTATCGCAAGGCGCGCGCGATCCGCGGGGTCAAGCGCGTGTTCGTCGCATCGGGCGTTCGCTACGATCTCGCGGTGCGCTCGCCCGAGTGGATCCGCGAGCTCGCGCAGCACCACACCGGCGGCTATCTCAAGATCGCGCCCGAGCACACCGAGGCCGGGCCGCTCGAGCACATGATGAAGCCGGGGATCGGCGCGTACGATCGGTTCAAGGAGCTGTTCGATCGGTACTCGGCCGAGGCCGGCAAGGAGCAGTACCTGATCCCGTACTTCATCGCAGCGCACCCCGGCACCACCGACGAGGACATGCTGCAGCTCGCGCTGTGGCTCAAGCGCAACGGGTTCCGGCCGGACCAGGTGCAGGCGTTCCTGCCGTCGCCGATGGCGAGCGCCACGGCGATGTATCACACCGGGTACAACCCGCTGCGGTCGATCGTGGCGCGCAAGCGCGTGCACGTGGTCAAGGGGCTACAGCAGCGCCGGCTCCACAAGGCGTTCCTGCGCTATCACGATCCGAACAACTGGCCGATGCTGCGCGAGGCGTTGCGCCGGATGGGCCGCAGCGACCTGATCGGCGGCGGCAAGCACCACCTGGTGCCGTCGTGGCAGCCCGCCGGGACCGGCGGCTCGAGCGAGGGGCGGCGCGGGCGGATCCAGCCCGGCGTCGCGCTGACCCAGCACACCGGGCTACCGCCGCGTCCTCAGGACAAGCGCCCTCGGCGGCGCTGACCGCGCGCGGGCGAGTCATGTGCTCGCCAGCGCGGGCGCGCGCGCACGCGTGGTCGGCGAGCGGGCTAGGCGGATCGGTTCGCGAAGCCGTGCCTCCTCGGGAAGCCGCTCGATTTCAGCTTCGGCAGCAGGATCGCCGAGGCGACGCCTGCGAGGCCGACGATCGCGTAGATCACGCGGCTGAGCCCGTGGGTATTCGAGCGGGCACCGCCGCCGAAGATCGCGCCGACGAGGTTGAAGTTGAAGAAGCCGATGAGGCCCCAGTTGATCGCGCCGATGACCGCGATCACCAGCAGGACCTTGGAGATCGTGTTTTCCGACTTGGTGTCCATGACCGGCGGGAGTGCAGCGCGCGTGCCCAGCGCGCCGAGCTCGGCGATCAGAACGTCCAGGAGCGGCTGACCATCGCGCCGCCGCTCGTTGGTGTGACCTCGACCGGCGCCGGGCTGCGCGTCAGGTGGCCCCACACGTAGAGCCCGACGCCCGCCGCGAGCACGCTGCCGCCGCCGATCAGGAGGGCGGTCGAGACCCCGCTGTTGCTGCGCGTCGTCTCGAACTTCTGGTCTTCGAGGTCGCGATCGCAGTGGTCGACGCACCGCGTGGTCTCGGTGCTCGTGGCGAACACGACGCCGCCGGCGATCAGCGCGACCAGGCCGCCGGCGCCGGCGCTGAGCCCGGCGATGCGGAGGGTGCGCGCGCGATCCGAGGATCGCTGCGACGGGGCCATCGGGACAGGGACGCGGGTGGCCGGGGCAGTGGCGTCGGCGGCCGGCGCGTCGGCGGCTGGCGCAGTGGCAGCGGACGCATCGGAGGCCGGCGCGGTGGTCAGCGAGCCGGGGGCCGGCGCGGTGGTGGTCTGCGCGGTGGTGGTCTGCGCGGTGGTGGTCTGCGCGCCGGTGGTCTGCGCGGTGGTGGTCGTTGGCGCGGCGGTGGTCGGCGCGCCGGTGGTCGGCGCGGTTGCCCCGGTCGTCGGCGCCTCGGCGGTCTTCGGGCACGGCGTGGCGAGGTACTCGCGCGCGAGCGTGGCGGCCTGCGAGCGCGGCTCGGCCTCGACGAACTTCGCGTAGAACTGCTGGGCCTCGTTGCAGCGGTCCGCTCGGCGATACGCCTGGGCGACGTTGAACAGCAGCGACGTGCGTCGCGACTGCTCGAACGCCGCCGCGAACAGCTCGGCCGCGCGCACGTAGTCGCCGCGATCGTAGTGCGCCGTCGCCTCGGCGTGGAGCTGACGGGCATCGGGCGCACCGTCGGCCGATGCGGTCGAGAGCAGCGCGGTGGAGAGACCCAGGACGGCAGCGAGTCGAGCGAGCATCGTGGCTCCCTAGTACGGCAGCAGGCCGTTGCGATCGATCGTGGAAGCCGGGGCCGAGGTCGCGTCGCGCGCGGTCGCGGCAGGTCGGCGCGATCCGGCAGCGCGCGAGCCGGGGGACGCGGAGCTCGTGCGCGCAGGTCGAGAGCTGGTCGCGGCGGAGCTCGCGGCGTGCGCGGCAGCGGGCTCGTTCGGCGCGATCGGCGGG
>JBQCJR010000795.1:0-2865 GCA_051952595.1 Kofleriaceae bacterium | reverse complement strand
CGCCGCGTCCGCTTGCCGCGCACGGTGACGTCGACCGGCGTCGGAGCGCCGACCAGCGCGCGTGCCCCAGCCACGCCCTTACAGGCGATCACGCGCGACATCGGGTGATTGCGCGCCCAGTTGTAGACCATCTGCGTGTTGTAGCCGCTGTCGATGGCGAGCATCGCGATCGGCAGGTCGCGGCCATCGCCGGGGAATGTTCGCGCGAGCAACTCGTCCAGCTTCGTCCACGTGGACGCGAGCGCCGTATCGCCATGGATCTCGTGAGCGTCCACCGACCAGCTCTCCTTGTTCGACGCCCAGCCGACCACCTCGACGACGAAGCGATCCTTCTGGACGTCGACGCCGGCAGTGAGAGCGATCGGTCCGTCGGGCACACTGCCGATCGCGTAGCTCTCGCGGCGCTGGTAGAGGCGCTCGTAGTCCGGCGCCTCGCCCCGCTCCGCCCACGTCTCGCCGAGCACGGTGTTGACGAACGTGCGGAGCGTCTCCGGTCGCCGCTTCGCCTCGAGGAACTCGGTCGCGATCTGCCCCCAGGTCGCGTTGGGCGACAAGCTGTACGCGGCCCAGATATGGAACGACGCATGCCCGGAGAACTCGCCCTCCGCGCGCCACTCGCCGGCCTCGAGCATCGCGCGCTTGTGCGTTTCTTCGATCACGCAGCCGCACGCGCGGCACACGAAGTACGCGGCCTCGGGCTCGCCCTCGTCCCAGCGCATCACGTGGCCGCGCGCCAGCTCGTCGTTGTCGCGCCGATCGCTGAACCGCAGGAAGTCCATGTGGCCGCAGTGCGGGCACGGGACGTAGTACCGGCGCCGGTCGCCGGCGAGGAACAGGTCCTCGATGCGCGACGCGCCCGCGACGAGCGGCGTCGATCCAGCGATGATCTTCCGGTTCCAGTAGTAATCGGCGCGTCGCTCACCGAGCTTGACTGGGTCGCCTTCGGTGCCGGCGCTCGGCGGATAGCCGTCGACCTCGTCGAAGATCACCACGCGACGAGACACACGCCGAAGGCCTCGACCGCTGTTTGCCCCGACCATCGACAGCACGCCGCCGGGGTAGCTCTTGTTCAAGATGGTCTGCGAACTCGTCTTGGCGGTCGCCTCCGACACGATGCCTGCGAGCACCTCGCAGTCGCGCAGCATCGGCGCGATCTCCTCCTTGCTGTACCCTTCGGCGTCCTCGACGGTCGGCTGAACGACGAGGATCGGGCACGGGTCCTGGTGGATGAAGTACGCGATCGCCGCGTTGATGCACTTCGTGTATCCGACGCGCGCGGACTTCTGGACGGACACGCGCTTGACGGCCGGGTCGGTGATCGCGTCGAGGATGCCGCGCTGGTAGGGCAGCGTCTTCCAGCGTCCGGGCTCCGCCGCGCTCTCGGCGGACAGGTAGAAGTGGCGGTCCGCCCACTCGGACAGGGAGAGCTTTGGCGGTGGGCGCAGCGCGTCCTCAACGCCGGCGTGCCACGCGCCGCGCTTCGTTCGCGAGCGCCCAGCGCGGCGCGCGCGCGCTCGCCTATTCGTCTTCGCCTTCGTCATCGCCGACGTCCGCGAAGGCGGCGGCGAGCTCCTCGAGCGCCTCGCGCAGCAGTGACTCGATCACCGGCACGACCTCGGTCGCAACATGTGGCAGGCGCTGAGCGACGCGGGACGGCACGCCGAGGATCCGCGTCTTGACCACCGCGAACTTGTTGGTGATGTACGCGCGCACCTCGTCGACCGGCACGAGGTCGCCATTCCTCTCCGCGACATCGAGCTCGGCGAGGTCGGCGAGCGCAGCCTCGCGGCGCGCCGCGTGTGCTTCGCGGCGCGCGCGGCTGTCGTTGTAGTCGGGGACGTCGCCCTCGCCCGCGCCCGGGCCCGGGCCCGTGGCGGGCCGGTCGACCCGCGGACGCGTGTTCGCTTCCCACTCGCGATCAGCGAGCTCGGGGTCAGCGATCTTCGGCTTGCCCCGATCGTCCCGGACCACGGACTCGGTGAGGCGTCCGGCCGCGATCGCCTTGCTGACCGCGACGGTCGAGACGCCGCGCCGCTTCGCGTAGGCGGTGAGCGACAGCGCGCTCATGCAGCCACCCGCCAGCCGAGCGCGTTGGCGAGGTGCCAAGCGAAGTGCGAGCGCCACGTGGCCGCGACCTGGAGAGCCCGGTACGTGAACGCGCCTCCGGGTTCATATCGCTCCATCGCCCGGAGGAGCCGGCCGAGGCGCACGTAGTACACGCGGCGCGGGTCAGCGGTTTCGGCGCCGTCCCGCCGCGGCGCCGAAACCCGGGCGAACCATTCAGTTTCGCTTGACGGTTCACTCACCCGCGCAGCGCGATCACGGCGCCGCGTGGAAGTCAACGCCGGCCGTTAACCCTTAACCTATTTGTGGGATGTGATCACCTAGCCAAATCCCGCGTAGTTCCTCACCCGTAGCCGGACCACCCCGGGAAGGACCCAAGTGATACCGGGTACTTACAGGACTGCAATGGTTACGCATATTTAGCAGGTCGACGTCTATACACATACTTACAAGAACCACAGTTATTACGCTGACTTGGCGAACATATGGTTCTGACGCGACGCGGCTATTTCCCTTATTCGCCATCAAGATCGGATTCTTCAATGCTATCCAGCGCTTGATGCGACGCGTCTATTTGCCTACGACGCTCTGCGGCAATGCGATCGGATCGGGGCCATAGATCCCGTACCCACGGCCCGATGTCGCCCCCGAGCGCAGCGAGATCGGCGAGGAATTTGGCATCTGCGACAAGCAGGTCGCTCGGGTGAAACAGCCCGCATGTGCATTGAAATCGGCTGTCGTCGCGCCGCTTCCACACGTGCGGGTGTCCGGCATCCCCGTGCTCGAATGGCTCAAGGTCGG
>JBQCJR010000794.1:0-2124 GCA_051952595.1 Kofleriaceae bacterium | reverse complement strand
CGGATCGTCGGCCGGGGCGAGGTCGCGCAGCAGCGCCTCGACGCGCGGCGGATCGTCGGAGACCAGCCGTGCGCGGCGCAGCGCGAGGCTCGCGGCGGCGGCCGGCAGCCGCTCGGCGGCCTGGGCGCGGATCAGCACGTCGGCGAGCACGTCGCGATCGCCGAGCCGGGTCGCCAGCGCGATCGCCGCGGCGTGCGCCGCCGGGGCCTGGCTCGACGGCTCGAGCACGCGCTCCCACGCCTCGAGCGCCGCGGCGATCGCCGCGGGCACGTCGGGGATGTCCTCGCCGCCCGCCGGGACCTCGGCGACCGCGGCGGCCGCGCCGACCGCTTCCTCCCAGGCCAGCGCGCTGCGCAGCTGGGCGACCTCGCGATCGAGCTGCTCGCCCGGCTCGGCGGCGAGCTCGGCGAACAGCCGCGCGCGCTCGGTCCACTTGCCGGCGGCGGCCAGCGCCTCGCCGAGCGCCTCGGCGAGCGCGAGCGCGTTGGGCCGGGCCTCGCGGCCGGTCGACAGCACCTGGATCGCGGCGTCGAGCTGGCCCTGGGCGATCAGGCCGTACGCGGCGCGCAGCCGGGCGCGATCGCGCTCGATGTCGGCGGCGACCGCCAGATCGACGTCGATCGAGGCCTGGGTCGCGTCCGCGGCGACGTGGGCGGTGCGCAGCTGCGCGGCGGCGTAGTCGTCGCCCGGATCGAGCTCGAGCACGCGGCTCCACAGCTCGGCGCCGCGCCCCGGATCGAGCTCCGCCGCCCTGGCGGCGGCGTAGGCGCGCTCGGCCGGCGAGCCGGCGCAGTCCGCCCACCGCCCGAACGCGAGCCCCGCGGCCACCGGATCCTCGCCGGCAGACGCGATCTCGGCGCCGAGCCGCGCGACCAGCGGATCGCGATCGCTGGCGCCGAGCGCGACCAGCGCGGCCGATCCGCCGAGCTCGGCGGCGACGCTCGGGTCGCGCTGCTGGGTGCTCCAGTAGTGCGCGCGGATCGCGGCGGCCGAGGCGGTCGTGGGATCGCCGGCCTCGACCTGGCGCGCGAGATCCAGCAGCGCGCGCGCCGCGGACTCGCCGTCGGCCTGGGCGACGGCGTAGCGAACCGCGCCGAGCCGCGCCGCGAGCGCGGTCGGATCGGCGTCCGCGGCGGCGGTGAACCAGCGCATCGCCGCGGCGGTGTCGTTGTGGTGCGCGGCGAGCGTGCCACGCGCCGACTGGACCGCGGCGCGCAGCTGCGGATCGGTGACCGCCTGGGCGAGCTGCTCGAGCGCGCTGCCGAACTCGTCGGCGCGCCCGTCGAGGAACGCGAGCTCGAGCTGGGCGAGCAGCGCGCGGACATCGGACGGCGTGGTGTCGAGGATCTCGCCCACCGCGACGCGCGCGAGGTCCTGATCGCCGCTCGCCATCAGGAGGTCGATCCGGTAGTGGCCGAGCGGGCGGCGCTCGAGCGCGCCGGCGACCGCGATCTCGCTGTCGAGCTGGCGGGTCGCCTCCTCGAGGTCACCGCTCGAGCGCGCGATCCGGCGCAGTCCACGCAGCGCGGCGGTCGCGCGGGGATCGGCGAGCAGCGCGGCGTCGTAGTGCGCGCGGGCGCGCTCGATATCGGACAGCCGCTCGGAGAGCCGGCCTGCCTCGATCCGCAGCGCGGCGGAGCTGGCGCTGTCATCGAGCGTGGCGACCTCGCGCTCGTAGACCAGCAGCACCTGCGCGCACGACTCGTCGAGCGCGGCGCTGGCCAGCGGCGCGACCTGGGCCGGCCACGACCGCGCGATCGCCTCGAGATCGAGCTCGGGCTCACGCTCCGGCGGCTCGTCGGCGACCTGGGTCGGCGTGGCGAGCCGCTCGATCCGGCCGATCGGCCGAGGCCCCGGCACCGGCGCGGGCTCGGGGGTCGGCTCCGCGGCGCCGAGCGGCGGCACCGAGGTCGGCGTCTTGACCCGCGGGTACAGATCCGCCACCGCCGGCAGCGGCAGCGCGGTCTCGGGCGTTGGCTCTCCCGCCAGGATGTGCAGGCGCTCGCCGGTGCCATCGAAGGCATCGTCGTCGCTGGCAGCGGCGGCGGGCGCGTCGAGCTCGGCGAGCGCGTCGTCGAGCCCTGCCTGCGGCGGGCGATCGTCGAGGTCGTCGTCGAGGTCGAG
>JBQCJR010000793.1:0-6008 GCA_051952595.1 Kofleriaceae bacterium | reverse complement strand
GCGACAAAGCAGGCGTTGGGGAGTTTCACGTGGAACACCGAGAGTCCGAGGGAACAGCCTGCGTAGATCGCCGCCGCCGAACGGGCGTGCTTCTCCGCTGTCGGTGACCTTGGTCGCTACCCCCTTTGGGGAACGAAGCCCTGCTCGACAAGCCCAAGCGCTCACTCGTGGAGATCGGGAATCGTCAGCCGCTGTGGTAGAGCCCGGCGGCGGGCAGTCTTACGTGGAATTCCGAGAGCCGCGAGTCACCTCGATAGGACGGTCATGCAGCTAGCCCTCAGCGCACAGGTACGGCTCATCGCGCCGCGCCGGCACTGACCTCGACACACGATGCCCCGCTCACCAGTCCGCTGTTCGTGGGCTTCGGGAATCGCCTGTCTCCCGAAGCCATCGCGCCAGAGCAAGGCGGCGGGCAGCTGGTTGGCGAGACGACAAAGCTCGGAAGTTCAACTGCTGCCGGGCTCGCCTGGCCTCGGCTGGCGTTGCGACCGGGTTAGCTTCTGGATGGCCTGTTCGAGGGTTCGATGATGCGCGCGCCCTGGTTGAAGCGCATCGAGGGAATCGAGGACCGATGGTCGGGAGGCGTTGGAGAGGTCATCGAGGTCATAGCGTCGGGACCGGATGGCGGACTGACACCAAGCCGGGAACCGTCTCCGAAGCCACAGAGATAGCCGAGCACGGCGGTCGCGAGCCTCTCCAACTCTCATCGCATGGGACGGCTGCTCCTGCGCCTCCCCGCCCCAAGGCTCGAACACGTCGCGTGAGATCGCCACGGTAGATGGAGGGGTGGAACCGTGCAGGCGGGGCTCAACACGAGGGCCGGTCGCGGTCAGCGAAGTGCATCGAGCGGCGCATCACGCTTGTCGCCTCGGCAACCGGTGAGTGATCGCCAGTGGTGATCGGACGTTCCGATCCACAGGTTGTACACAGGTAGCGAACAGCGTCAGTGAGCGTGACCAACCGCGCCTGGATGAACCGTTCGTGGCGTGTGCTGAGCTCGACGATGGGCGTTGAGGTGGATGGTTGGAGGCCGGAGGGTCGACGAGAAGCATTCGTCGCGCGCGCAATGGGGGAAGCAGGTGTTCGCGAACGCGCGGCGGGCCCGCGCCGCTCGGCGTGACGAGTGTTGCCCCGCGCAGCGGCGCGGGGTGTTTCACGTGGAACCGAGGGCGGCGCGACGAAGGTCGCGGAACATCCGTTTGAGGATCGGGGGCTGATGGTGGGCGTTGAGGCCGCTGGGGTTGGGTAAGAGCCAGATGGAGGTCGATCCGATGGGATCGGGTTGGAGGCCGACAGTGGCTCGAGGGGAACGGAACGCGATCCGGTAGGCGCCGAGGCCGAGCACGGCGAGGTAGCGAGGGCGAAACTTGTGGAGCTTGCGGATCAGGGTTTGGGCACCGGTGTGGATCTCCGGGGAGGAGAGCTGGTCGGCAGAGGCGGTGGCGCGCGAGACGATGTTGGTGATGCCGAGGCCGAGCTCGAGGAGTTGATGCTCGTCGAAGGGGCCGAGACGCCGGGGTGTGAAGCCGGAGGCGAACAGCGTGGGCCAGAACAGGTTGCCGGGACGAGCAAAATGGTGCCGGACCGCGGCGCTGTAGAGGCCGGGATTGATTCCGCAGAACAGGACGGACAGGCCGGGCTGGATCAGATCGGGGACGCGCTTGTTGATCGCGGCCTGGAGCTGGGCGGGCGTGGGTTTCCAGGGCTGCTCGATCCGAGGCATCACGTGGCGCGGCGCATGGCGATGATCGCGCGCTGCTTGCCGTCGAGCTGGTAGGTGTGGCGCTCGAAGGGTCGAGGGAGATCGTCGCGCTGGGTGGCCTCGAAGCCGAACACGGTGCCGCCGGGGCGAACGAGCTCGGCGCCGAGGGAGAGCCATTCGCGGAGATCGAACGTCGCGCGCGAGGTGGCGGCGTCGTAGTCGCGCACGTCGTGGTCCTCGACGCGGGACGCGAGGGCCTCGAGGTTCACGAGGCCGAGCTCGCGCGCGGCGGTCCGCAGGAACGCGTGCTTTTTGTGCACGGGCTCGAGGGCGGTGAAGCTGGTCGAGGGAAGGCAGATCGCCGCGATCACGACGGGGAATCCTCCGCCGGAGCCCACATCGACGACGCGAGTGGCGCCGCGGAGATGCGGAATAATGTTCAGGCTGTCGCGGATGTGCTCGTCGATCTCCGCGGCTGTTCGGGCGGCGGACAAGTTGATGCTCTGGTTCCACTTGAGGAACAAGGCATTGAATCGACTAAGGTTCTGGTCGGTGACGGAGTGCGTCATGAAAGTGCTTCGAGGATCAGCTGGCTCGCCCGTGGAACGACGGTGACGGGATCCCGCGCGGCTTGCAACAGGTGATCGAGTGATCCGATGGGCTCGAGGAGCGTGGTCCGCACGAGATCATCGGGCAACGACGACAGCAGATGAAGCGACGCGCCGGGGGCGAGCCGCGGAAGAACGCCGATGCGGAAGATGGCCTCGTTGACGACCTCGCGGGGCTCGATCCCATCGGGGCATTCGGCGGCGATGACGAGCGCGCCTCCTTCGTCGATGAGGGGCGCGACGGCTGCGGCGATCTTGGCAGCCTGGTACAGCGACGCGGTGATCGGCGGCGCATCCGAGGCGATCACGAGCGACGAACGCGGCGCGCGCACGGTGAACCACGCGCGTGCGAGCTGGGAGCCGGCGCGAAATGCGGCGACGGGATCGCCGGCGACCGCGGCGTGAATCTGATCGTCGGGAGCGAGTACGCCGTCGAGCAAGAAGGTCGGCGCGCGCACGAACGACGCGGCCTCCTCGAGGTCGGCGCGACATGGGTTGCCGTCGACGATGCCGGCGCGGGATAGCGTGGCGGTCTTGAGGCGGTGGTTGTGCCGGATCGACGACGCGGCCCCGAGGCCGGGAAAGATCGCCTTCACCCCGGCGCCGAAGCCGGCGAAGTAGTGCGGTCGAATGCATCCGGTCGCGATCACGAGGTCGGTCTCGACGACGCAGCGATGAACGCGGACCACCGTGCCGTGGGCGGTGGTGCCGATCTCGACGAGATCTTCGTCGCGATGGCCGTCGTGATTCACGATTCGAGCGCCGCGCGCGATCGCGGGCGGGAGGCCGAGATCGTCGATCGGCGAGGGGCCGTGCGTGCCGGTGGCGATCGCGAGGGTCCATCGATCGGTCGGAATCCGCCGCGCGAGTGCCTCGAGGAATGCCGAGCGTGGCTCGGCCCTCGTCCGATCGCTGACGATCACGGTGATCCTCGCGCCGGGGGAGATCAGCTGGTCGAGCGCGGGGCGGCCGATGGGCGCATCGAGCGCCCCATCGAGCAGCTCGTTCAGGGCGGCGGGAGGTGGCCGCGGCGCGGCTTCGACAAGCGTGGCGGGACGGCCGCGGAGGTCGACCTGGTAGGGAACCCGGCCATACGGCAGCACCACCATCACTGGCAGGCTACCGCGGTGGCGAGGGGGTGGTTAGTTCGATACCATTCGGCCGGCCGATTCCGTCGCGGTTTGCGTGTCGAAGCAAAGTCTGCTCCTAGTCGACGGGGACACTCGCAGCATGAGGGTCCTCGAAGTGTCTCTGCGTAAAGCAGGGTTCACGGTGACGACTGCCGTGTCGGTCAACGACGCGGTGGACAAGCTCGAGCTCGACGCCCCGGACCTCATCATCTCGGAGACCACCTTTCCCGACGGTGACGGCTTCGAGCTACGCCGTCGGGTACGCGCGACCCCGGACTGGGCGGAGATCCCGTTCATCTTCCTCACAGCGGAGGGCGCGATCGAGAACAAGATCCGCGGCCTCGAGCTGGGGGTCGACGACTACCTGACCAAGCCGATCTACATCAAAGAGATCGTCACCCGGATCAACATCCTGCTGCAGAAGCGGCAGCGGACGCGATTCGAGGAGCGCCGTGACGGGCGCACCCGGTTCGCGGGGCGGGTGGCGGATATGCCGGTGGTCGACGTCATCCAGACGATCGAGATCAGCCGCAAGTCGGGCGTGATCCAGTTCGTCGGGGATCGCGGTCGCCAGGCGGCGATCTACTTTCGCGATGGTCGCGTGATCGATGCCGAGGCGGGCGCGCTCCAGGGCGAGGACGCGGTCTACCGGTTGCTGACCTGGAGCGAGGGCGAGTTCGAGGTGGTGTTCCGCACCGTGCGCCGCCGCGAGGTGATCTCGACGAGCTCGCAGGGCTTGCTCATGGAGGGCATGCGCCGCCTCGACGAGTGGTCGCGCTTGCTCGAGCAGCTGCCGGCACTCACCCATCGCTTCGAGGTCGACGCGGGCGAGCTGTCGTCGCGGCTGGGCGACGTGCCCGACGACAACAACAGCATCCTGCGCCTGATCGACGGCAAGCGCACGCTGCTCGAGGTGATCGACGCGTCCGATGTCGGCGATCTCGAGTGTCTGCAGGCGATCTCGCGGCTCTACTTCGAGGAGCTGCTGATCGACCTCGACCACGGCAAGCCGCTCCGACGCGACACGGGCAAGCCGGTGCCGCTCGTCGAGGTCCCGGCGATGCTCGAAGATCCGGCGTCGGGGCCGGTCGGCGGAGCGGGCGTGCCGGCGCTGGACGCGCTGGACGCGCTGGACGCGCCGACCGTCGAAGAGAGCGCGGGAGAGCCGGGCGCGTTGATGGGTGGATTCCGCCCGTCGAGCCTGCGGCTGATCGACGAAGCGGTGGCCGCGGCGCAGGCGATCGAGCCGTCGCTGTTCGACGACGAACCGGCGACCGGTCCGAGCGAGCCTGCATCGAACAGCGACGAGTGGCGAGAGCTGGACGAAGGGTTGCGCGGGGGAGCGGCAGATCTCGCGCCGATCGGTGCACCTGGGCGCGAGGCGCCGGGCATGGCGTACGAGCTGTCGCGCGCGCAGCCGGATCGCGAGCTCGGTGGTCCGGAGCTCTCCGACGCGGAGCACGCGAACGACGTCGGCACGCACGCCCCGCAGCGGGTGCCCTGGACGGCGCTTGGATCGGCGAATGGCCACAGCGCGCAGGCGGTGCCGGAGGAGATCCCGATCGAGCCGTCGCTCGCGCCATCGCCCTCGCCGAGCCGCGAGGACTCCGGCCTACGCATGATCGGCTCGCTCGGCCGCGACCGCGCCGAGGCGTCGGGTGAGCTGCTGCCGATCGGCGGCCCGCAGCGTCCGATGAACGAGACGCAGCGCGAGCTGGTGACGATCTTGCCGCGCCGGATCACGCGCGAGCTCGCGGTGCTCCCGGTGGCCGCAGGAGCCGCACCAGCTTCGGCGCCGTCCGCCTCCTCTCCCTCGACGACGCAGTCCTCGGCTGCGCAGTTGTCCGGGTCGGGGTCGGCTGCGCAGTTGTCTGGATCGCCGTCGGCTGCGCAGTTGTCCGGGTCGGGGTCGGCTGCGCAGTTGTCTGGCTCGCTATCGGCATCGCAGTCCTCGGCTGCGCAGTTGTCGTCGGGGTCTGGGTCGGCGTCGGGGTCTGGGTCGGCATCGCAGTCGGCGACGTCGCAGTCGGCAGCGCAGTCAGCGACGTCCTCGGCATTGCGGTCCTCGGCATCGCAGTCGGCGACGTCCTCGGCATCGCAGTCGGCGACGTCGCAGTCCTCGGCATCGCAGTCGGCGACGTCGCAGTTGTCTGGGTCGCCGTCGGTGGCTGGGTCGGCGTCTGGGTCTGGGTCGGCATCGCAGTCGGCGACGTCGCAGTTGTCTGGGCCGGCATCGGGGTCTGGGTCTGGGGCTGTGTCTGGGTCTGGGTCTGCGTCTGGGTCGGCATCTGGGGCGGCATCGCAGTCGGCGCCGTCGCAGTCGGCGACGTCGCAGTTGTCTGGGTCTGGGTCTGGGTCTGGGGCTGGGTCTGGGTCTGGGTCTGCGTCTGGGTTTGGGTCGGCATCGGAGTCGGCGACGTCGCAGTCGGCATCGGGGTCTGGGTCTGCGTCTGGGTTTGGGTCGGCATCGGAGTCGGCGACGTCGCAGTCGGCATCGGGGTCTGGGTCGGCATCGGGGTCTGGGTCGGCATCGGGGTCTGGGTCGGCATCGGGGTCTGGGTCGGCATC
>JBQCJR010000792.1:0-4178 GCA_051952595.1 Kofleriaceae bacterium | reverse complement strand
GCTGGTCGGCCCGACCGCGACCGTGATCGCCCCGGCGATGCCGAGCATGCCGGCGGTCTGGGTCCAGGTGGCCCACGGCCGGCGCGCGCGCGGCAGCTTGATCGGCGCGGGCAGCGGCGCCGCCTCGACCCGCGCGACGACCTCGGTGACCACCGGCGACAGCTCGCGCGGCTCGATCTTGGCGAGCCGGGCGATCGCCTGGTCGACCATCTCGCGCGGCCGGCCGCGCGACGCCGCGCGCGCCTTCTCGTACGCGAGCGCGGCGGCCTCGCGGTCGCCGCGGTGCTCGTGCGACACGCCGATCCAGTAGGTGCGTGCGGCCGCGCTCATGTGGCGGGCCTGGCGTCGATCGACGAGCGCGAGCACCGCCTGGGTCCGGCCGGCCAGCGCGAGGAACATCAGCCGCGCGCGGTGGATCCAGATCGAGGCGTCGTCGCGGCCGGCGCACGCGTCCTCGAGGCGGACCAGCATGCGCGCCGCCTGCTCGAGATCGCCGGTGCGGGCGTACGCGCCGAGCAGCTCGACCCACACCGGCGGCGCGATGCCGAGCGCCGCGCGCAGCGAGCCCGCGGGCGCCGACGGTGCGGGCGCGGCCGCGCCGAGCAGGTGGGCCTCGGCGTGCGAGATCGCCTCCTCCCAGCGGTACGCGGTGAGGTAGAGCAGCGCGATCCGCTCGTCGATCGCGACCCGCGCCTCGGGCGGCGCGCCATCGCGGGCGGCGGTCAGCGCGTCGACGGTCTGCTCGATCCGGCCATCGCGGATCTCGCGCATCGCCGCGAGCACCGCCTTCTCCTCGGCGACGCCGGAGCCCGGCGCGAGCACCTCGGCCAGGTCGAGCAGCCGGCGGGAGATCCCGAACCGCTCGGCGGCCGCGAACCGCCGCGCCGCGCCGCGCACCACCGGGCCGACCACCAGCAGGCACGTGCCAGCACCGATCCCGATCGCGCCCGCGACGTCGAGCCACTCGCCATCGGTCTGGCGGCCGAGCAGGCCGAGCCCGGCGAGCGCAGCGGCCCCGAGCAGCATCAGCCCGTACGTCGCCGTGCCGTGGGGGCGGCGGCGCAGGAAGAACTGCCCCCAGTACCCGCTGGCGATCAGGACCGAGATCAGCGCGTACTCGTAGAGCATCGCGGCTACGCCGGCTGCTCGACGAACGCGCCCATCTTGCGGAACTTCTGGTACCGGCGCTCGAGCAGCTCGGCGGGCGGCAGATCGACGAGCTCGCGCAAATGGGTCTTGAGCGCGGCGCGCAGCTTGGACGCGGTGACCGGCGGGTTGCGGTGCGCGCCGCCCGCGGCCTCGGGGATGATCTCGTCGACGATCCCGAGCTGGACCAGGTCCGGCGCGGTCAGCTTCAGCTGCGTCGCCGCCTCGCCGATCTTCGCCGGATCGCGCCACAGGATCGACGCGCAACCCTCGGGCGTGATCACCGAGTAGATCGAGTACTCGAGCATCAGGATCCGGTCGGTGACGCCGAGCGCGAGCGCGCCGCCCGAGCCGCCCTCGCCGATCACGACCGAGATCATCGGGCACTCGAGGCTCGACATGACCTGCAGCGCCTTGGCGATCGCTTCGGCCTGGCCACGCTCCTCGGCGCCGCGCCCGGGGTACGCGCCCGGCGTGTCGATGAAGCAGATGATCGGGCGGCGGAACCGCGACGCCATCCGCATCAGGCGGGTCGCCTTGCGGTAGCCCTCGGGGCGCGCCATCCCGAAGTTGCGGTGCATGTTCTCCTTCGTGTTGCGGCCCTTCTGGTGGCCGAGCACGAGGACCTCCCACTCGTCGAACTGGGCGAGCCCGCCGACGATCGCCGGATCGTCGCGGAAGCTGCGGTCGCCGTGCAGCTCGACGAAATCGTCCATCAACAGCCCGACGTAGTCCGCCATGAACGGACGACCGGGGTGGCGGGCGAGCTGGACCTTCTGCTGCGCGGAGAGATCCGCGAACACCTCGCGCTGGAGCTTGCGCGCCTTCTGCTCGAGCTTGCGGATCTCGGCGGAGAAGTCGACCGACTCGGTCGACAGCCCGCGGAGCTCGCTGATCTTTCGCTCGAGATCGATGATCGGACGCTCGAAGTCGAGGATCATCCGGTCCGAGAGCTGCGCGGTTTCGATCGACATGGCGGGTCCTAGAGCCCTGCTAGGTACCGCTCCAGCTCCGCGAGGTCAACGGCGCCGGGGTCAGGGTGCCAGGAGATGGTCTCCGGCTGCGAGATCGCTGCGCGGTACCAGGAGCGCTGCCTGCGGGCATAATGCCGCGAATTTCTTTTAATTAGCTCGATCGCACGGGTGCGGTCGACCCGGCCCTCGACCACGTCGTGCAGCTCGGCGTACCCGATCGCCTGCTGGGACCGTAGCGGGGGATGAAAGCCCCGCGCGCGCAGCTCGGAGACCTCCTGCTCGAGCCCGGCGTCGATCATCTCGTCGACCCGCGCGTCGATCGAGCGGTACAGGGCCTCGCGCTCCGGGGCGAGGCCCACGATCCGCGCCGGGTAGCGCAGCGGCATCGTGCGGTGGTCGTGCCGGGCCTGGTGGGCGCTCATCGGCTCGCCGGTGAGCCGGAACACCTCGAGCGCGCGGATCGTCCGCTTCTCGTCGTTCGGATCGATCTTCGCCGCCGCCGCCGGATCGACCTGGGCGAGCTCGGCGTGCAGCGCGCCGGGGCCCTCGGCGCGGGCCCGGGCGGTCAGCTCGGCGCGCAGCTCGGGCGAGGCCGGCGGACCGGCGAACAGCCCGAGCAGCAACGCGCGCACGTACAGCCCGGTGCCGCCGCAGATGATGACCGGCCGGCCGCGCGCGGCGATCTCCGCGATCGCCTGCTCGGCCAGCTCGACGAACCGCGCCGCGGTCATCTCCTCATCGGGCCGGACCACGTCCAGCACGTGGTGCGGCACACGCGCGCGGTCCGCCGCCGGGGCCTTGCCGGTCCCGATGTCCATCCCGATGTAGACCTGCTGCGAATCGGCCGAGACCACCTCGCCGCCGGTCCGCTCGGCGAGCTCCAGCGAGAGCCGCGTCTTGCCGGCTCCGGTGGGGCCAACGATGACGACCAGTCGAGGCTGCACGACGGGACTCATTGTAGCTACCTGCCGAACCGGCGCCCGATCTCGGCGAGCGGCAGGCGCAGCAACATCGCCCGGCCGTGCGGCGCGGGGGCTGCGAGATCGACCGCATCGAGCGACCGCAGCAGCGCCTCGGCCTCGCCGGGGCTCAGCCGATCGCCTGCGCGAACCACCGAGTGACACGCGATCTCGGCGAGCACGCGCACGACCCGCTCGTCCTCGCTCGGGGCGCCCTCGGCGGCCCAGTCGTCCAGCAGGCGGCGCAGCAGCTGCGCCGGCTCGGCGTGGCGCAGCCCGGCGGGCACCGCGGCGATCTCGATCTGCGAGGCGCCCCGACCACGCGCCTCGAACCCGACCTGGGACAGCAGCGCCGCGGCGCGATCGACCAGCTCGCGCTGGGCGGGCGTCGCGTCGAGCTCGATCGGGAACAGCAGCTTCTGGGTCGCGACATCGCGCGCGGTGTGCCGCGCGACCAGCCGCGCCAGCTCGACCCGCTCGTGCGCCGCGTGCTGATCGACCAGCACCAGCTCGCCATCGGCCTCGCAGACCAGGTAGGTCAGATCGAGCTGACCGAGGTAGCGCAGCCGCGTGAAGTAGCCCGCGACCGGCTCGAACGCGGCGAGCGACCGCGCCGCGGAGGCGTCGTGCGCGGCATGCGGAGTGCCGAGCGAGCGCGTGGTCGGCCCGAACGGGCGCGTGGTCGACTCGTGCGCGGGGTCGTCGGGAAGTGCGGTCGTGGGATCGAACGCGAGCTCCGCGGCCCGTGCGCTGGCCGCATCGAACACGCCGGGCTGCCCGCTCGCCCCATCGAACGCGACTCCGGCCCCGTGCCGCCCGCCCGCCGCATCGAACGCGACTCCGGCATGCCCACTTGTGTGCCCGGTCCCGTGCCACCCGCTCGCTGCCTCGGTTCCCGCCCCGGCAGGCACGGTCGCCGCATCGAGCGCTGGCGATGCGGCACCATCGGGCGCGCCGCCCGCCAGATCTTCGGCGGCCTCGCGCGGCTCGAACCGCGAGACCACCCGGCTGAACGCCGCGCCGTCGAACCCGAGCGCCGCGTCGCGCGCCGAGATCGCGCTCTGCTGCGCGGGTAGCTCGCCGCGCGCCGCGCGCTCGG
>JBQCJR010000791.1:0-3428 GCA_051952595.1 Kofleriaceae bacterium | reverse complement strand
CGCCGCATCGTCGGCCCAGGTGTGCTCGACGAACCGATCGAAGGTCACCAGCTCGAGCCCGGCGGCGATCCCACGCGCGAGCGCGATCTCGCGGCGCAGCCAGCGTCCGACCAGATCGCTGCCGATCACGATCGTCGAGGGCTCGAACGGATCGGCCGGCGGCAACGCCTCGAGCAGCGCGGCGAGCAGCTCCTCGACGCGGTTGCTGTGGACTGCGCGCAGCACGTCAGCTCCCGGACGGAGCGACCACCCACAACGCGCCAGGCACCAGCTCGAACCGCGCGGGCAGCCGCCCCGGCGATTCGCCATCGATGTCGAGCTCGATCACCGCTCCCGGCTCGACGCCCTCGGCCTCGATGACCCGCGCCCGCCGCGCGGTGACCTTCTCCATGGTCAGGTGCGTGCCCTGGTACAGCCGGCGGCCGCTGGTGACCAGATCGCCGAACCCGAAGTCGCCGAGGGCGATCACGTCGAACGCGCCGTCATCCAGCTCGGCGTTCGGCGCGACCTTCATCCCGCCGCCGAAGTAGCGGCCGTTCCCGATCGCGACGGTGTTGATCGTGGCCTCGACGCGATCCGCCCCATCGAACGTGAGCTGCACGCGCTGGTTCTTGTACGACCAGGTCGCGCGCGCCGTGGCCATCAGGAACGACAGCCGGCCGAGCCGCTTGCCCGATTCGTTGACCAGCCGATCGACGACGCCGGACGCCCCGAACGACGCGATGTTCGCGAACATCCGGTGCAGCCGCTCGCCGTTCGGCCCGGTGAACCACAGCCGGCCGACGTCGATCCGCCGGCGGTGGTTCTGCGCGATCACCGCGGCCGCATCGGCGAGCTTGGTGGGCAGCTCGAGCGTCTTGCGGAAGTCGCCGCCGGTGCCGTACGGCAGCAGCGCGAAGCTCGCTTCGGGCGAGATCGGCGCGCCGTCGTCATCGAAGAAGCCGTTCACGACCTCGTTGACCGTGCCGTCGCCGCCGATCGCCACCACGCGCTCGGCCCCGGCGCGCAGCGCCTCGCGGGTCAGCCGCGTCGCATCGCCGGCCCGCTCGGTGATGGCCTCGTCGAACGGGAACGCGCGGCCGATCGTCTCGGCGACCTCGGTCCATCGCTTTCCGAGCCGCCCTCCCTGCGACTTCGGATTGACGATGACGGTGGTGCGCGGTGCGAGCATGGCGCGAGACTATACCTGGTGCCTCTGTCAGTCTCGTCGACGGCGAGCTAACGCTCGAGCTTCTTGCCCGCCATCGCGCGCAGCTGGTCCTTGACCCGCTCGAACTGCTTGCGGAGCGCCGCCGCCTTGCGCGTCAGCTCGTCGGGCCCGGCGGTGTCGCCGAGCATGACCACCGCGATGTCGCGCCACGACAGGTCGCGATCGACCCGCAGCACGAGCAGGGTCTGGGCCTCCTCGTCGAGCGAGCGGCGGAGCTCGGCGTAGACGTCGTGCTCCCGCTGCTCGTTGATCCGGGTGGTGTTCCACACGTGGGTGACCGCGTGCGCGACCGACGGGATGCTCGACACGAGCAGCTCGCGCCGGCGGTTCGGCTCGTTGCGCACCCGCCCCGCAGCGTGGCGCGCGAGCATGTAGCACCAGGTCCGCAGCGAGCAGCGGCGCTCGAACTTGGGCAGGCTGCGCCACAGGTCCTCGGACATCCGCGAGAACGCCTCGTGGGCGTCGCCGTGCTCGGGCAGGATCGCGCACAGCCAGCCGATCAGCTCGGGACCATAGCGGCGGATCGCCTGCTCGGTCGCCTGATCGATCTCGCCGCGCTCGACGAGCTGGAACAGCTCGAGCTCGAACGCATCGGGCTGCGGGGGCGAGGGCGTGGTCATGGGCAGGGCATCCGCTGGGCGAAACGTCGCGCGAGCTCGGGGGGCGGGGCGGCGTCGCTGCGGCCGAAGAAGCCGGCGGGGCCGATCTGCCACGGCGCGGTGAGCGCGTCGCCGTACTTCCAGCGACCTTCGACCACGAGGTCGCGCGTGCTCCGCGCGAACCGCAGCTCGATCACTCCGGAGTCATCGGAGCTGGTCCGGCTCGGCAGCTCGCACCACCGCCCGATCAAGAGGCCGTCGTGGTAGTGGCCGACGATGATGCCTTCGTCGTGGCCGTACACGGCGTACGCGTTGCCGCGCTCGTCGATGTCGACCAGCATGTTTCCGAAGTTGACCAGCCACGCGCGCGAGATCTCGGCGCCGGTCGGCGGATCCGCCGGCGGCGGCGCGTAGACGACCGCGTAGGTGACCGCGGCGCCGATCGCGGCGGCGGCGGCGATCGCGACGGCCACGGCGAGCCGGCGGCGGAGCGGCGGGGTAGGGGCGTGCCGGCCGGCCGCGCGGGCGAGCGCGCCGCGCAGGGATGCCGCCGAGGACGGGCGCTCCGCTGGATCGGCGGCGAGCGCGCGGGCCAGCACGCGGCGCACCGCGGCCGGGGCCTCGAGCTCGTCGACGGCGCGGGCCGCGCCGGCCTCGTCGGGGCGGCGGCCGAGCACGCACTCGACCAGCAGCAGCGCGGCGGCCCACACGTCGGTGCGCGCGTCCTGGTCGCGGCCATCGCGCTGCTCCGGGGCCATGTAGCCCGGCGTGCCCGCCGCGCGGGTCACCGGGCCCGGGTCGACGTCGAGCGATAGCGCGACCCCGAAATCGAGGACCTTCACCCGATCGTCGACGGTGATGAACACGTTGTTCGGCTTGAGATCGCGGTGCAGCACGCCGCGCTCGTGGGCGAACGCGAGCGCCGCGAGCACCGGATCGAGCAGCTCGAGCCCCTCGCCGATCGGCATCCGGTGGCGCCGCGCGAGCCGGGTCGCCAGCGTCTCGCCCTGGAGCAGCTCGAGCACCAGGTACGGGTGGCCGTCGTGCTCGCCCACGTGGTGCAGCGTGACGATGTTCGGGTGCAGCAGCTGCGCCGTCGCCCGCGCCTCGCGCTCGAACAGCCGGCGCATCTGCTCCGAGCGGCTCGCCGCCTTCAGGACCTTCACCGCGACGTCGCGGCCGAGCCGGCGATCGCGCGCCCGGAACACCACGCCCATCCCGCCGCCGCCGATCCGCTCGGTCAGCTCGTAGGTGTCATCGAGCACCTGGCCCGGCGCGAGCGTGGGCAGCGCGTCGACGCGCGCGACCGCCCGCACGAGGCTGTCCATCGTGGTTGGACGATCCCCAGCGTCGTCCTCGGCCGGTGCACCCACGTCGTCCATCATAGATCGAAGTCGGTCGCGTCCGTTGCCGGCGGATGAGGCGATCGCGAAAGATCCGGTGGTCGGCGGGTGCGTCGCAGAGCCCTGTGGACATGCCGCTCCTGTGACCTGCGCCGAGGTGCGGGGAGGTTGCGCCGTGGTTCGCAGCTCACAGTCGCGTGGAAAACCCAAGGCCCAGGCAGGCCGCCCGGTGACCCCAAAAACACAAGGCCTGTCCCTAACACGTAAAAAAATTTA